>JAABTG010000203.1 GCA_011389995.1 Thiotrichales bacterium | reverse complement strand
GCAGCTGGAAGGTGAGCGAGGCCTACGACGGCCCGGGCCGGTACCGATTCGTGGTGGGCAACGCGGCCCTGACGGTACGCCTGGTGGACCACGTGAGTGGCGAGGGCCTGGGTCAGGTGCGGGTGGCGGCCTACGAGCAGGGCGCGGACGGTGAGCTGTCGTGGGCGGCGGCACGGGACACGGACGCCGAGGGCCGCGCGCGTTTCGACCTCGAGGGCCTGGGGGCGGGCCGGACCTACGTGCTGAGGGCGAAGCCCTTCGCCCACTGGCTCACCAGCGCCCCCGTCACGGAGACCGGGTGGCACGGCTGGCGGGTGGGTAACGTACCCGTGACCCTGATGGATGAGGAAACGGGCACTCCCCTGACCGCCACCCGGGTGGTGGCCCTGGAGAAGGCCCCGGATGGTTCCCTGACCTGGCTGAAGGCCGCCGCCACGGATATCAACGGCGAGCTGCGCCTGGACCTGCCGGAGCTGGGTACGGGCGCCGTGTACGTGCTCAAGGCCATCGACCCCTACGGCGACGGCACCAACCATTTCGGCCCCCTGGTGCGGCACCGGGGTGCCGTGACCCTGGCCGCCGCGCGTGACGACCCCCGGCGCCCGGATCTGGAGCCGCCCCAGGTGCTGGTGACATCGCCGGCCCCGGGCGCCGCCGTGGGCCGCCATGGCTTTACCGTGACGGGGCTGGTGACGGACGACGACTGGGTGCGCGGAGTGGCCGTGCGCCTGGAGGATGACCAGGGGCTGCTGGCGGAGGTGCCGGCGGAGATCCACCGCGGCCAGGGCACCTGGCGCGCCACGTTCGGCGCCGTGAGCGCCGCCACACCCGTAAACATCACCGTCCGGGCCACGGCCACGGACCGGGCCTTCAACACCGCCACGGCGGCTGTGGAGATGGCCCTCATCGAAGACACCACGCCCCCCGTCATAGACGTGCGCTCCCACTTCGACGGCGACTGGGTGGCCGATGGCTCCTTCGTGGTCCACGGCCGGGTGACGGACGACACCGGGCCCGCCGACCTGGAGGCGCGGCTCCTCGACGAGCGACGCCGGCCCGTCGACCAGCGCGACCTGGCGGTGGCCCCCGCCGGCGGGGCCTGGGCCTACACCGCCTTCGCCGCGGAGGCAGGCACGGCGCGGAGCCTCGTCCTGCTCCTGGAGGCGACCGACGCCGCGGGAAACCAGGCCAGCCGGGAGCTGGTCCTGCGTCCTACGGTAGAGTTCCGCCTCCATCGCGGCATCCTCGACCGCATCAGCTTCGGGGCCTCGCCCCACAGCCTGGAGGAGATGGGCCGCGTGGGCATGGAGGCCTACATGGACGACCAGCTCAACCCCGCGGGTGTGGACGACAGTGCCTTCGAGACCTGGCGCGCCGGCCAGACCTTCAGCAACCCCGCCGAGCACCTGCTGGCCCATGCCCTTTACAGCCGGCGGCAGCTGCGGGAGGTGCTCACCTGGTTCTGGGACAACCACTTCAACACCGATGTGCGCAGCCATGGCCGGCCGGAGTGGGAGATCGCCGAGAACGAGGCCTTCCGCACCCACGCCCTCGGCCGCTTCCGGGACCTCCTGGGGGCGAGCGCCCGCAGCCCCGCCATGCTGCGTTACCTGGACGGCGTCGCCAACCGCGCCCGCAAGCCCAACGAAAACTACGCCCGGGAGCTGCTGGAGCTGCATACCCTGGGAATAGACGGCGGCTATACCCAGGCGGATGTGGAGGCCGTGGCCCGGGCATTCACCGGCTGGACCATCGCCGACGGCGCGTTTTTCTTCAACGCCGCCGTCCACGACACCGAACCCAAGACCGTACTGGGCTGGACCCTGCCGGCGGGGCGCGGGGTGGCGGACGGCGAGGAGGTGCTGGACATCCTCGCGGCCCATCCCGGCACAGCGGCCCGGGTATGCGGCAAGCTGATGGGGGTGTTCCTCGGCGATGCAAAGGACACGGCCCTCCACGGGGATTGCGTGGCCACCTTCCTGCAGGCGGCCGATTCCCCGGACCAGCTGGCCCGGGTGGTGGGGCGGATCCTGCGGTCCCCGGCCATGGCGGTGGGCGCCCTCGAGGGGGCCACCGTCCGCACCCCCCTGGAATACCTGCTGGCGGCGTTGCGGGTGACCGGGGCCCTGCCTGCCCCGGCGGACCTGCCCTACCGTCTCAAGCAGATGGGCATGCCCCTGTTCCGCAATCCCGTCCCCATGGGCTACGCGCAGATGGCGGGACCCTGGGTCACCACCCACGGCCTGCGCGCCCGGCTGCGCTTCCTGGAGCGCCTTACGGCCGGTCGCGGCCCCTTTCAGGGGGTCGTGGCGGACCTGGGGCCGGGCCTCGCGGACGATGGCATCGCAACCCCCGGCGGCCTGGTGGGCGCCGTGCTTCAGCAGGTCCATGGTTCACGCTTCGACCGCGCGGACTGGGAACTGGGGCTGTCCATCCTCGGCGCCGATGACGAAACGCCCTTCGACCCCACGGGGCCCCACGCCGAGCGGCGGCTGCGGGAGCTGCTGCTTTTCGCCCTGGCCCTGCCCGCCTTTCACCAGCAATAGGAGCCATCCATTGCACCGCAGAAGATTCCTCAACGCCATGGGTGCCGGGCTGCTGGCCGGCATGATGCCTGCCCCGGGGATGCGCGTGGCCCGGGCCGGGATCGATGCCCGCCGGGGCAGGGCCCTGGTGGTGGTGTTCCTGCGCGGCGGCTGCGATGGCCTCAACGTCGTCGTGCCCTACGGCGAGGACGCCTACCACAACGCCCGCCCCACCCTGGGTATCCAGCCCCCCGGCCCCGGCGACCCCGGCTCCGCCCTCGACATCGACGGCTTCTTCGGCCTGCACCCCGCCCTGGCGCCCCTGCACCGCCGCTACCAGGAAGGCCTGGTGGCCCTGTTGCCGGCGGTGCACCTGCCGGGGCTCGACCGCTCCCACTTCTCCAGCCAGGCCGGCCTGGAACAGGCGGGGGGCTCGGACGGCTGGCTGGGCCGTTATCTGGCCACTGATCCCGGGGCCGCCGGAGAGGGTGAGGCCTCGGGCCTCGCCGTCGCCACCGCCCCGCCCTTGGCCTTGCAGGGCCCGCGGCGGGTGGCCGCCTACCCGGACCCCTTCGATCTCCGCCTCGCCAACAACCCACGGGGCGATGCCCTGCTGGAGCGCATCCTCGTGCAGGCCTATGGGGCCAGCCCCGCCCCGGAAGGCCCCGCGGGCGACTGGGCCGGCGTCGCCGCTGTGCTGCGCGCGGACCGCGGCCGCGGGCGGGTGAGGGTACCCACGGCGGTGCACTACCCCGAGGGCCCCTTCGGCGCCGGGCTGGCGGCCAGCGCCCAACTCCTGGCGACGGATCCGGGCCTGGCCGTCGTCACCCTGGACCTGGGCGGCTGGGACACCCACCGCAACCAGGGGGGTGCCGGCGGTAACCAGGCCCGGTTACTGGAGACCCTGGCCCAGGGCCTCGATGCCTTCCTTACCCACCTGGGCCCCCGCCGCAACGACGTGGCCGTGCTGGTGCAGACGGAATTCGGCCGCACCCTGGAGGAGAACGCCAGCGGCGGCACCGACCACGGCCACGCCGGCGCCTGGCTGGTGGTGGGGGGGAACGTCCAGGGTGGCATCCACGGGGGTACCGGCTGGCCCGGCCTGCATGAAGCCGCCCTGGTGAACGGCCGCTATCTGGCCGGCGCCACGGATTACCGCGACGTCTACGCCGACCTGCTGACCCGCCACCTCGGCGCCCCCCACCTGGACGCCATCCTGCCCGGGCACGTCCCCACCCCCCTAGGCCTCACGGGCCTCTAGGCGCCGCGATGGAACCGCTGCGCCTGTCCCCTACGCCATGAGATGGAGCGAGTGCTACACTCATCAGCCCAAGGAAAGCAAAGGAACCCGCCCGTGTCAGCAACCGCCGAGACCCTCGAGCGCCTGCACCGCCTGACGGTGGCGGACTACCACCGCATGGGTGAGGCCGGGCTGTTCGCCCCCGAGGCGCGCACGGAACTCATCGAGGGAGCGATTATCGACATGACCCCGATCGGCCCCAATCATGCGGGTGTAGTGACACAGCTGAATCAGGCACTTGCATTGGCCGTGGGGAGAAGTCTGATAGTCGCGGTGCAGAATCCGCTTCACCTGGGGAACTGGTCCGAGCCGGAGCCGGACCTGGTGCTACTGCGTTCTCGCGATGATTTTTATCGGAGCCGCCACCCCCGGCCGGAGGACGTCGTGCTCGTGGTGGAAGTGGCCGACACCACCGTCGCCTTCGACCGCCACACCAAGCTGCCCCTCTTCGCCCACCACGGTATTCCCGAGGCCTGGCTGGTGGACCTGCCGGCCGGCGTCCTGGAGATCCACCGGGAGCCGGAAGAGGGGGCCTACACCCGCCTCGACCGCCTGGGCCCCGATGACCTTACCGCTGTCCCCCTGCCCGGCATCCCAGACACAACCCTCGACCTCACCGGCCTCCTGTAGCCCCCGGCCACCGTTCAACTCCACTCCAAAAAAACCCCGAGCACCGCGCCCGCTGCCCCCACCAGCACAGCGCCCCCCAAACGGTCCCCAAGCACATGTGCAGTGCCCACCCCCGATATCCCCCTATATTGCCGGGTGAAGACATAAGGCATGCATTGTGCTATTTTTTTATACGCATGAAGTCGATTACCTGGAATGCGGAGAAAAACGCCCTTCTCAAGGCCGAGAGAGGCATCTCGTTCGAGGATGTGGTGTTTCATATCATGGCCGGTGACATCCTCGATACGGTGGACCATCCCAATCAGGAACGTTATCCCGGCCAGCAGATACATGTGATCGACATAGAGGGGTACGTTTACCTCGTCCCTATCGTCGAGACGGAAGATGAGGTTTTCCTGAAGACCATCATTCCCAGCCGAAAGGCAACTAAGAGCTATTTAGGTGGTAGCAAATGAACAAACTCGATACCGAGGAACGCGAGATCCGGGAAGCCTTCGAAAAGGGTAAGCTGAAGCGTTCGAAAAAGGCAGCAGAAACGCAAAAGCAGCATCAGGAGTATGCGGAAGCGATGTTCAGGAAAGATGCGAGGATCAACATCCGGCTTTCTTCCAGGGATCTTCGCGGTCTGCAGAAAAAGGCGCTGGCCGAAGGTATTCCGTATCAAACGCTGATTGCCAGTATTCTACATAAATATCTGGAGGGTCGGCTGCACGAAAACACCTAACCCGCCGCGCAGGATACGCACAGTGCATGCGGATGGATTAAGTCAGCCTTTCCTTAGCTACATTCTCTATCCGTAAGCGCCTAACGATCCCCAGTGTTGATTACCGCGCCGCGGTATTTTAGGGGAGCACGTTCCAGGGCAGCAGTGCC
>JAABTG010000202.1 GCA_011389995.1 Thiotrichales bacterium | reverse complement strand
CCGACTGCCGCGTCGACTGGCTGTGCGAGCCGGCCTATGCCTGTCTGCCCGCCGCCAATGTCCACGTCGATGAGGTCATCACCTTCAGAAAAGGCGAATGGCTGCGGCTCCTCAAGAGGGGCTCCCTGCTGCGGCTGGGCCGGGAGGTGATGGGACTGCGCCGGCAACTGAGGCACCACGGCTACGACCTGGTGATCGACCTGCAGGGGCTATTCAAGAGCGGCATGCTCGCCGGCCTGTCCGCGGGTACCACACGCATCGGTCTGGGGTCCCGGGAGGGCAGCGCCCGATTCATGACCGAGGTGGCACCCCGTGACACCTCCAGTGGAACCATCGGTGCCGAGTATCGGGCGTTGACGGAGCGCCTCGAGCTGGACCTCGACCCGGACGATTACCAGGTCCGGCTGTTCAGCGCCGCCGACCTCGAGGCGGCCACCCGCCTCCTCGATGCCAAGGGGATCACGCGTCCCGTGGTGGCCATCTGCCCGTTCACCACCCGCCCCCAGAAACACTGGTTCACCGAACACTGGGTGGCCCTCATCCGGGGCCTGAGGGCCCGCTGGGGGGTCGACGTGGTTATGCTGGGTGGCCCGGCAGACCGGGCGGCGGCGGCGGCCATCCAGGCATCGGGTGTCGCGCTGCAATCCCTGGTGGGGGACACCACCCTGAGCGAGGCCGCTGCCGTCATCTCCCTGTCGGCCCTGGTGATCGGCGTGGACACCGGTCTCAGCCACATGGGCATGCTGTCCGCCACGCCCACCTTCGTGCTGTTCGGTTCCACGGTGCCCTACCGCCGGGCGCCGAAGCCCGCGGACCATATCTTCTACAGGGCCCTGCCCTGCTCGCCGTGCCGGCGTCATCCCACCTGTGGCCAGCGCTTCGATTGCATGCGCGACATCGACAGTGCCGAGGTGCTGGACCGGGCCGCCGCCGTGCTCGGTGCATGGCCGTGAGGATCCTGCACCTGGAGATGGGCAGACACCTGTACGGCGGTGCCCGCCAGGTGCTCTACCTCATGAGGGGCCTGGCGGGGGCCGGTATGGAGCAATGCCTCGCGTGTCCACCGGGCAGCGAGTTGGGGGACGCCGCGAGGGCCGAGGGCCATGACGTCAGAGAGATCCCCTATGCCGGGGACCTGGACGTGGGACTGGCCGTTCGTCTGCGGGCCCTGGTCAAGGCCACGGGCACCGATGTGCTCCATATCCACAGCCGCAAGGGTGCCGACACCTGGGGTGTGCTGGCGGCGGCGGGCCTCGACGTGGCCGTGCTCATCACCCGGCGGGTGGACAACCCCGACCATCCCCTGCTGATACGCTGGAAGCGTCGTTTCGCAGATGAGTTCGTGGCCATCTCCGAGGGCGTCCGGCGGGCCCTGGTGGCCGACGGCATATCGCAAGAGCGGGTCCCGGTCATTCACAGCGCCGTGGACCTCGAGCGCTTCCGGCCCGGCGCCCCCGGGACTCCGGACCTATGCTCCCGATACGGCTTGCCCGAGGGCAGCCTGGTGGTGGGCATGATCGCCCAGCTCATCCCGAGGAAGGGGCACCACCATCTGTTTCGAGCCCTGCCCCCGCTGCTGGAACGTTTTCCCACCCTAAGGGTGCTGGTGTTCGGCCAGGGCCCGTTACGCCACGACCTCGAGGCCCATCTGAGGCTCAAGGGCCTGAACGGTGCCGTCGTCTTCGCCGGTTACGAGAAGTCTCTGGACAGGGCGTTGCCCCAGCTCGACCTGGTGGTGCACCCCGCTTTGATGGAGGGTCTCGGTGTCGCCTTGTTGGAGGCCGCCGCCAGCGGCGTGGCCATCGTCGCCAGCGCCGTGGGGGGCATACCCGAGGTGGTCCGTGACGGTGTCAACGGGCTGCTGGTGCCGGCGGGGGACAGCGGGGCCCTGCGGGAGGCCATGGCGGGACTCCTGGCGGACCCCGGGGCCCGGCGCACCATGGGGCAGGCGGGACGCGCCCTCATGGAGCGGGAGTTCTCCATCGAGGGTATGGCCGACGCCTACGGCGCCCGGTACCGTGACCTGCTGGCGTCGCGGCCTTTGCCATGACAGGGGTCCCGCGGGCAGCAACACCATCTGGCATAATAGCGTTTTGAAAGGTTTGCGGGGTCCGTATGGTATTTTCAATGGATGAGGGCCTTTCACCTGGTGTGGAGAGGGGCGGCCATGACAGGGATTAGATATTCCGTCGTCCGGGCCCTGGTCCTGTTCCCGGCGGGCGGTGGCTGAGTCCTTGTCCCATTCTCAGTATGCCAAGCGCATCGCCCTGGTGGGCCCATTCAAGGCCTGGGGCGGCATCGAGCGCTCCATCAGCGTCCTGGCCCCGGAGTTTGAGGACCAGGGCGTGGCCTCAGATATCGTCGTGCTGCGTAGCGGGGAGGCGCCCTATCCTGACCTGCTGCCGCCATCCACCACCGTGCGGCACCTGCACAATCGCACCAAGATGGACGGCGCCCGCCGCTTCGCTGCCTACCTGCGGCGGGAGCGACCGGACGCCGTGGTCACCACCCAGGACCACTCGGCCAAGGTGGCGGTGCTGGGCCGGGCCCTGGCGCGGATGCGCGTACCCCTCTATCTGAAGGTGACGAACACGGCGAGTCAGACCATCCGGCGCGCCGGACAGCGCTGGGCCACCCGCCGCCTGTACCCCTGGGCCAACGGTATGATTGCTGTTTCCGGAGGAGTCCGCGACGATCTT
Source organism: Thiotrichales bacterium (assembly GCA_011389995.1). GTDB lineage: Bacteria > Pseudomonadota > Gammaproteobacteria > JAABTG01 > JAABTG01 > JAABTG01. The sequence goes on along the minus strand of JAABTG010000202.1, from coordinate 2,665 downwards.
ATAGAGGCCTTCGGCCTGCCCGGTGATCGCATACACGTTATCTATAATCCCATCGTTACCCGGGATTTTCCCCGACGCGTGGACGAGGTCCCGGAACATCCCTGGCTGGTTCCCGGTACCAGGATCCCCGTCATCCTGGCCGCCGGCCGCCTCACCCGCCAGAAGGGTTTCGATGTGCTGGTGCAGGCCTTCGCCCGCCTGCGGCGGCAGCGGCCGGCCCGTCTGTTGATCCTGGGGGAGGGCAAGGAACGGGATGCCCTCGAGGGCCTGGTACGGGACAACGCCATCGCCGACGATGTGGAACTCTTTGGCTTCGTGGACGACCCGGTGCCCTACATGGCCCACGCCGACCTGTTCGTCTTGTCTTCCCGCTGGGAAGGACTGGGCAATGTCCTGGTGGAGGCCCTGGCCGCCCGCTGCCCCCTGGTGGCCACCGACTGCCCCAGCGGCCCCCGGGAGATCCTGGAACAAGGCCGCCACGGTACTCTGGTGCCCCCGGACGACGTTGCGGCCCTCGCCGCGGCCATGGGAAGGGCCCTGGATGCACCCCACCGGCCGGCAGCGGAGGCGGCAGACAGGTTTCGTGGCGACCGAGTGGCGCGCCGTTACCTGGAAACCGTCGGGCTCAGGGATCGCTAAGGCGACACTAAGGAAGGTCGTCACGCGAGGTCTACCCGGGCCAGCAGGCGCTTCACGAAGTCACGATGGGGCCCCGGGGCCTCCCGGCGGAGGCGTTCCAGGGAAAGCCGCCAGTGGTGGCGCCAACCCAGGGGCCACGGCCATGGCATCGGCTGGCCGGGCCGCAGGTCGAGGAAGGGACCGTCCGCACCCAGCCGGAAATCGGACCATGCCAGCCCGCGGATGACCAGGCGATAATCCGCGATGGTGAGGCTGCGAAGCATGGGTACGACGGCATCGGCCAGCCCTGCGGCCTGTACCGCGTCCATCCCGTCGAGGGCATCCAGCAGGGGGACGCTTTCCGGCCTGGGCGCCATCCACAGCCGGCTGGAACGTCCGCATAGCATCAGAACCACCGGTTGCCGGGTGGGGACCTCCATCCTGTCCAGCAGTTTATGGGCCACCCAGTAACGTGCGCCGCGGCCATGGGCCACACCGAGACGGGAGCCGGGACCTTCCGTCACCTCGTGCATGAGTAAGCCGTCCGTTGTCCTGCCCGCGGCCCAGGAGCGGGCCTGTTGGATGTCGACATGGCGCCGGTCCACCACCAGGCGTGCACCACCCGCCAGGGCCTCGACCCGGAACCAGCGGTGGTTACCGAGGCTGCGGGCCGCCTGGGGCCATGCCCGCTGGCGGCGCAGGCGCCCCGTCTCCCTCAACACGGCGGTGATGCGCCGCGGGGTCGGAGTGAGGTTGCGGGCCTCGTAATAGCGCCCGGCGAGGTCCGGCAGCCGGTCGTTCCAGACCGGAGACAGTTTGTAGAAGAACTTCGCCAGGTTCCCCACGGCCACCCTGCCCTTGGGACGGGCCATCCTGCGGATGGTGGCGCCGTCCAGGGTGACGAGGCGGTCGTCCACGAGGAGGAAATTGCCGGGGCTGGTATCATTCTGCAACAGCCCGGCCTCGTGATGAGCGGCCAGGGTGATGACCACGCGATGCAGGAAATCCAGGGTGACGGGGTGGGGGTCTCCCTCCCCCACCCGCTCCATGACGAGATACCATGCCGCGGGATCGCCATGGCGGCCGATATGGAGTACGCGGGGGCCGGGGATGCCGCGGGCCCGCAACAGGTCCAGGCCCTCCCGCTCCCGTCGCAGCCGTCTCTCCCCCTCCGGCGTGGCGGGGTAGGCCTTGATGACGGCCGGGGTATCCCCGTAGCGGCCGAAGAAGACGCCGTGCCGTTTGTATTGGTCCCCGGGAGACGGGGTGTCGAGGGTGATGGGTATGCCTTGGGGGGTTCGGAGCCGTTTCATTTGGTCGAAGACCTGAATCCGGCGGGGATGGCGCGGGTCCCGTCCCCGGGTAGTTCGTATGGTGGCATGATGACCGGCACCCCGTTTACCGGAAGAACCGTGAAGGACACTCAATGCGAGCACTGGCCCTCAGCCCGGCGGCTAAACCACGCCACAGTCCGGTTTGAGGAACCGCCGATGAACCATGGTAGCGTACGGCAGCAGGGGCATGTAGCGGATTCGAGGACGTCTATCATCGGAATCAGCCATCTTCGCCTTTTGCAAGGGAATTCCAGGGTATGAACGAGAAGGATCGAGGGTCCACGGATATCGTGGTCTTTGGCAGCTTTGGCCCGACGGGAGGGGTTCAGAAGTGTCTGGCGCTGATGATCCCCCACTGGGTACGTCTTGGATTCAGGGTCGAGTTGGTGATGTTTCGCGGCGGCCAGCTCTTCGAAGAAGATGAATTGGCCGGGCTGGTCACCGTAGTGTCCATTGCCACCCATCGCAAGCTGGCCACGGTGATTGAACTAGCCCGTTATCTGCGCCATCGGCGCCCGAGGGTCGTGCTTTCCAGTGCCCGCATAGCGAATCTGATCAACGTTGCCGCCAATCTCCTGGCGGGTAATGGGCGCAGGGCAGTGGTCTGTGTTACCAGCCCGCCGGGAAGGAGCGGTAGTGAAGTGGGGAGGTGGTCGAGACGGCGGCAGGCCAAACAGCGCTGGATGAAATGGCTGTATCCCTACGCCCGGGGC
>JAABTG010000201.1 GCA_011389995.1 Thiotrichales bacterium | reverse complement strand
CATCCAGGGCCAGTCCCCGGCGGGCGGGGATACGGGCCTCGAGGGCGAGTTCGGGGATGATCACCATTTGGGAACGACCGCGCTCCTCCACCACCGTGGCCTGCCACACCCGCTCCGGGTGTTCGGTCAGGTGTACGAGTTTCCAGTGCATGTTCGACTCCCGCTCGGCGCGCCGGATGCGGCCGGAAAGGTAATCCGCCTCCCCCACCCGCTCCATCATCTGGTCACGGTCCAGCACCGCCTCTCCTGCCAGCCAGGCCCTGAGCTGCTGGTGGAGCACCAGGTCCAGGTAGCGCCGCAGGGGGCTGGTAGCCTGGGAATACATGGGCAGGCCGAGTCCACCGTGGGGCTCCGGCACCGCCCGTTTCTGGCTGGCCTGCATCTGGCGACGCCGGGCGACCATGGAGGCCAGCCCGCTGCCCTTCACCCCGCCCTGAGGCGGCGACTGCACGGTATAGGGAAAGGGAATGCCGTGTTCCGCGGCGAACCGTGCCGTGGCCTCCCCCGTCATGAGCATGGCCTCGGTTACCATGTCGCGGCTGCGGGTACGTGCCATGGGTATGACCTCCACCCTGCCATCCCGCACCTTCACCTTGGCCTCGGGCAACTCGATGTGCTGGGCCCCCCGGGCCACGCGCCGCTGGTGGTAGAGAGCGGCAAGCCCGGCGACGGTACGCAGAGGCTCCTCATGGAGATGGCCGTCCGCCTGCGGGTAGCTGAGTCGGGTGACCCGGACCCGGCTGGGGTGCATCTCCACATCGTGGATGGCCCCGTCATCCCCGACTCGCAAGGCGAAGGACAGGGCCGGTGATACGGCCTGGAGCCCGAGGCCCAGCCGGGCGGTGATATCACCGGGCATCATGGTGAGGGTGTATTCGGGCAGATACAGGTTGGCGCCGCGCTCCCGCGCCGCCGTGTCCAGCGCGTCGCCCGGCACCACCAGCGCCCCCACGTCCGCCACATGAACCCACAGCCGCTCACCATCCCAGCTCAGGGCATCGTCGGGGTCCTCGTTGCCTTCGTCGTCGATGGCATAGGCGGCCAGATGGGTGAGGTCCAGACGCTCCTCCTCGGGTAAAGGGGGTGCCTCGCCTTCCGCGGAACGCAGCGCCGGCGCCCAGCGATAGGGATGGGGATTGCGATGGGGCGTCCAATGACCCACGTTCAGCAACAGGCGATGGGCCTGCTCAGCCGTCTCCTCCCGGCCCAGGGCCTTGAGTACCCGGGAGCGCTCACTGCGGCCATCGGCGACGGCCTCCACGTCCGCGAGGCGCTCGGCATCCTCGGGCGTGCTCTCGCCCCTTTTCATGCGCCCCAGAAACGCGGCCCACTCGGCCTCGCGTGCCGCCGCCTCTTCCTGTCGGCGACGCTCGGCCTCCATGGCCTCCCGGGAATGCACGGAGACGGCCGCGGGGGTGCCGCTGAACAGCACCCCTTCGGCCACCAGCCGCCAGGTACTCCAGGCACTGGCCGGGGTGAAGTCGCCGAACACGAGTTCGGCCAGCTCCGCCAGGTTGGTCTCTTCGCCTTCCAGGAGCTCCCATGCCGAATCCACCTCGCCGCCCTCTAAATCGAGACCGGCGAGGGACGACACGGGCCCGCCATGGAGCAGGCTCACATCCTTGGGCCGCACCCGTTGGGTACGTCCCTCTCCCAAATCGAGTTCCAGCTTGTCGGTCACCGCGGTGACCCGGGCGGGGCGGCCCCGGTAGAGCACCAGGGCATGGACGCCGGGTCCGGCCACGGCGTTCAACGACGACGCCCGGCCAGCACCGTCTCCATCTCCTTCGGCCCGAGGCGGTGCGGGAGGCGGCAGGGGAGCGGCGACAATGGGAGGACGGGATGCACGGCTGGAGGGGTTACTGGATGGCGCCGACGGCCCTGAAGCGTCCATCCAGGATGGTGGGGCCGTCGGGAAAATCCATCTGCACCAGGTCGATGCGACGGCCGAGGATGACAACCCGGGCCTGGAGCCGGTTCACGCCATCCACGGTGAACTCGAAACCGAAGACGCGCAGCAGGCCGAGCCGGCCGGCCTCGTTGCGGCGCAGTCTCATGCCCCCCAGGGCGACCGTTTGATCGAGGAGTTGGACCCCCATCTCGCGACAGGCCCGCTGACTCGCCATCAGGGCGAGTTCCCGGCAGCGCAGACTGTCGGACCAGAACCACAACACCAGACCCACAATAAGGAGGGAAAGGAGGATATCCATCACCGGGCCCCGGCGGTGGCCGCCGCCCGCTCGCGACGCGCCAGCCACACCTCGAGGCCCTGGGCGTTTAGCCGGATGTCCACCCCCAGCAGGGCCTCTTCTTCGGCGGCATCGAGCCTGATGCCCTGGCCCCGGGCGCGCTCCCGCAGCAGTCGACGGACGGCGGCCGTGAGACGCTCCGGGCGCCCCTCACCGCCATCGCCCTCTTCCGCCAGGGCGAGGGCCTCGTGGTCGTCGATGCTGCGGCGCAGCTCTTCGCCATGGCGCTTGACGTCATGGATGGCACCGAAATGGGTGACATACATCACGGCCGGGCCATAGGACATGAGCCGATCGAGGCTGCGTCGCCAGCCATCGGGGTCGAAGGCCACCGGCGTGGTGGGGGCGAATACCAGGCGCTCCCGTCCATTGGCCACGTCGGGATAGCCCACGCCGAAGGTGTCGCCGGTGAAGAAGCCCCCGGTCTCACTGTCCCACAGGCAACCGTGGTGATTGGCATGACCCGGCGTGTCCAGAAACTCCAGCTGCCGCTCACCCAGGGGGAAGGTGCTGCCATCGTGGGCCACCACCACCCGCTCCCCGGGGACTGGAACGAGGTCGCCGAAGTGAGCCTCGAACTCCCGCCGGCCGTAGACGGCCAGGGCCCCCGCCCGCAGCTTTTCCGGGTCTGTCATGTGGCGTGCACCCTTGGGGTGCACGACGAGCCGGGCCTCCGGCAATGCGGCCATGAGGGCCCCGGCACCACCGCCATGATCGAGATGGATATGGGTGGGCATGACGTACCTGACCTGCCGGCGCGTCAGGCCGAGTTCATCCAGCAGAGCGAGCAGCCGCGGCACCGTATGGGACGTACCCGTATCGATGAAGGCAACCTCGTCTCCGGACCGGATGAGATAACAGGCGGCGTGGCGCGGACGGTAGAGACCGGTGTCGATACACCAGATGCCGCTGCCCAGATCCCGGTAGGTCGTGTCGTCGATACTCATGCCAGAGCCATGATCCCCCATGCCTGCGCCACCTGCAAACCCGGTTCCCCCGGCTCGGCCGCGCCGCCATCGCCGCCCGCCCATTGGCCGAAAGAAGGGCGCCGCCACGGGAGGGGAACCGCGTCACAGAATCGCCACCGTGACGGCCCCCAGGCCCCCGCGTCACCCCCAATGTGACCCATCGGACACGCTATTCCTAAGTGATGGCGACGTCCGGCCGACACAGACGGTGGGCCATAGAGGCCGGCCACGGTACGAGGAATCCCATGGAGCGCAGAGAATATACCCGCATCGCCTGTCATGTGGACGCCGTCCTCCACCTGCCGGGGGATGCCCGCCAGCACGGCCTGGTGCGCGATATAAGCTTCGGCGGGGCCTATCTCGAGTGCATGCGCCAGGAGGCCTGCCAGAGGGGTGACGGCCCCAGCAGCACGTGCACCCTGGAGATGCGCATCAAGGATACGCCGCAACCCACCCGTGCGCGGATCCGCTGCCAAGTGGTGGAAGTGACCCCCCGTCGCGTAGGGCTTCGCTTTACCGGGGCCGATGCCGGCGACTACGAACACCTGCGGCGCTTTCTGTTGCACAACGCCGAGGACGCGGCCACCCTGCTGGAAGAGATGCAGGTTTTTCCCAACCCCGCCTTCTCCGATGAGTTTCACCTGCCGGGCTTCAGCCACTGGCTCAAGCGCATGTTGGAGCGACTGAAGCAGCGGGACACCGCCTGATGTGGTTGGCCGCCCGCCCTCCCGGCATCAGGGGAGCCGGCCGCCATCGCGGCGAGGGCGTGGGGACTGCCCCTGGTCCGGGCATGTAGCAGACCAGGCTGGACTGATTTAATCCTGGATGGATTAAACCAGCCTTCCCTTAAGGGTTCAGTGTCCGCAACGCCGCAATGACATCCCCGGGCTCCATGCGTTGGCGGTAATCGGTGTGGGCCGAGGCGGCCGCGATGCGGCGATCCCCGCCGATGACGAAGGTACCCGGCACCGGTAACACATTGCGGCCCGGTCCGTTGAAATCCTCCAGGTCCAGACCCAGCCGTTCCCGATAGACCTCAGTGAGGGCCGGGGGCACATCGAAATACAGCCGGTAAGCCTTCATCACCGCGCTGTCCAGATCGCTCAGTATGGGGAAAGGAAAGCCGTCCTTCTCCATCTGGCCGAGGGACTTGTCCGGCCGTTGGGGCGTGATGGCCACGAGGCGCGCGCCCAGGGCCTCGATGGCAGGCAGGCTTTGGTGCAAGACATTGAGATGAAGGTTGCAGTACGGACACCAGGCCCCCCTGTAGAACACCAGCACCACGGGGCCGTCCTCGAGCATCGCGCTGAGGCGAGCCGGTTTGCCGCGGGCGTCGGGTAGGGCGAAATCCGGTGCCACGTCCCCCACCTTGAGACCCGGGTTCGGCATGGCCCGGGCCAGGGCCGCCGCCGCCTCTTTCATCACCCGCCGATCATCGGCATCGAGGGGCGACGTACCGCCACTGCGGGAGGCCTTGAACTCCTCCAGTGCCGTTTCATAGCTCGGCGCCGCGGGCTCGGCGGCGCCCGGCAACGCCAGCATCAGGCCGAGGGTTACGCCCAAGCCGGCCGAGAATACACGTCTGAAAACCATACCTGCTCCCTCTCATTGGTTCGAACCATACCTGTAGACCGCCGGAGAGAGCCAAAACTCGCAGGGATGGGGACAGGCCCCCGAAGGACCTACCCCCGAGCCAGTGCTCAATTTATTCCGTCCCGGATCAAATCAACCGCGCCGGGCCCGGTACAGGCCCGGGCGCGGCGGACGCCGCGACATCCCGCGCGGGATGCATGGGACGGTCTTCACCACGCGGCGCCGTCCCGCGCCGCGGGCGATAGCGGGGTGGCCCCTGCCGCACCGGGAAGACCGCAGTGGTCCCTCAGCTGAGGCCGTAGACCCCGGTGGGGCAGGAGCCTGCAGGGCACGCGGTGCCCGCTCCGCAGGGCTCCGGATTGCCCAGGCGCTCGGCTCCGATCACCTGCCCCCCGGTACTGAGGCGGCTGACGGCGGTCTGCCGGGGGGTATCACCCGGGTCGATCCCCGTGCGCTCACACAACTCCCCCCAGGTCCCCACGGTGTCGGACATGGCGTGCTTCACCTCCACCACGCGGCCGTTGGCATCACATCGATAGTCATAGGTCGGCATCTGTTTCACCCCTCGTTATGGATATACATCATCAACCATTATATGGCCC
>JAABTG010000200.1 GCA_011389995.1 Thiotrichales bacterium | reverse complement strand
CATCCACGAGGCCTGGAGTGAGGCGTTGATGCACGCGGAAGCGGCTGCCTGAGCGGATCCTCGGTGTCCTCGACCCCTACATCCCCCGATTCCCACCCCCGCTCCTTATGGGAGCAGTTCCTGCGCATGGCCCTGCGGTTCAAGGGCCGCAAGGAGAACCACCGCCGGCGGCGCTGGCGCCTGATGCGCGAGTTTTTCGGCGGGCGCTGAATCCCCTTAACCCGCCCCCCGTCATTCCCTTATTCTCAGTGTGATTCGCAAGGGCCGGTCACGGCCTCGGCCTTCGCGGCGTCGTGGGGGGCTCGCCCCACGTGGCCGCCGGCACCGGCCATTGCCGCGGCCTACTCCTGCTCGCCACGCAGGGTGAGCAGGGGGGGCGAGTCCACCACCCGCCGGCTGGCCAGCCAGCCGGCGGTCACCAGCACCAGGGCGGTGAGCCCGGCGCCGGCCAGCCACAGCACCGGCTGGAGGTTGTAGGGCAGCTCGAACACGAAACGGGCCAGCAGCCAGCCCGTGGCCTCCGCGCCCAAGGCCCCCAGCAGACCGGCCAGCCCCCCCAGGGTGGCGAACTCCAGGGCCAGCCCGAGGCGGATCTGTCCTTTGCGTCCCCCCAGCACCCGTACCACCGCGGTCTCCCGCCGGCGTTCGTCCTGAGTGCTCTGGATGGCGGCAGCGAAGACCGCGAAGGCGGCCACCAGGGCGAAGCCGAATACGAACTCGATGGCCCGGGTGGCATGGGTCATGACGGAACGCACCTTGTTCATGAGGGCCGCCACGTCCAGTACGGTAACGCTGGGGAAACGCTGCACCAGGCGGGCCAGCATGCGGTGCTCCGTGGCGGGCAGATGGAAGCTGGTGATGAAGGTCTGGGGATAGGTATCCAGCACGCCCGGGGGCATGACGATGAAGAAATTGACGTTGAAGGAATCCCACTCCACCGTGCGCAGGTTGGTGACCCGGGTGGTGAGTTCCTGGCCGGCGATGCGGAAGGTCAGGCGGTCTCCCAGGTCGATGCCCAGCAGTTCGGCCAGCCCCAGTTCCACCGAGGCCAGGGCCTCGCCCCTATCGTCGGCGCTCCACCAGCGGCCCGCCACGATGCGGTTGTCCGATTGCGGGCGGGTGGCCCAGGACAGGTTGAACTCCCGCTCCACCAGGCGCTGGGCGCGGGGGTTGGCGTAGTCCCCGGCGGCCACGGTACTGCCGTCGATGGCGGTTAGGCGGCCCCGGATCATGGGGTAGAGTTCGGCCCGCTCCACGCCCTGCTCCCGCAGGAAGGAGGTAACCGCCGCGCGCTCGTCGGCCTGGACGTTGATAAGGAAGATGTTGGGCGTATCGGGCGGCAGGCGTTCCTGCCATCCCGTCAACAGCTCACTGCGTACCACCGTCAGCAGCAGGATCACCAGCACCGCCATGCCGAAGGCCACTACCTGGATGACGCTGGCCTCGGCATGCCGTGACAGGCCCGCCAGGCCGAAGCGCCAGCTGCCGGAGCCGGTGCGGCGCAGCTGGACCAGCAAGGCCACCGCCGCCGACGCCACCAGGGTGAGGAGGACGAACACCCCGGCCATGGCGCCGAGGGCGTAGGCCACCAGCCTGACATCGCGGATGAGCCACAGGGCGAGCAGGGCCACGGCGAGTACCGCCGACAGATACACCAGTCGGCCCACGGCGGGCGGGGCCACCAGGCTGCGGTTGAGGATGCGCATGGGCGGCGTGCGGCGCAGGCCCAGGATGGGGGGCAGGCCGAATCCGGCCAGGGTGATGAGGGCGGTGAGCAGGCCGCCCACCGCCGGCAGGGGGCCGGGGGCCGGCAGCGCCGCCGGAAGCAGGGTGGCCAGCAGCTGTACCAGCCCCCACTGGCCGGCGAAGCCGACCATCACGCCCACGCCGCCCGCCGCCACCCCCAGCACCACCATCTGCACCGTGATGGTGGCGGTGATTCGACCCTGGGTGGCGCCCATGGCCTTGAGGATGGCCACCGCATCCAGATGACGACGGGCATGGCGGTCGGCGGCCACGGCCACGGCGATGCCGGCCAGCACCACGCTCATGAGGGCCGTGAGGGACAGAAACCGCTCGGCCCGTTCCAGGGCCATCCGCATCTCCGGCCGCGCGTCCTCAACGCCCTCGGTGCTGGCCCGGCGCCCCAGGCGGGGTTCCACCCAGACCCGGAAGTCGGCTACGGCGTCGGGAGGCCCGGCCACCAGCAGCCGGTACTTCACCCGGCTGCCCCGCTGGATGAGACCGGTGTCGGGGACATCGGCGAGGTTCATCATGAGCCGCGGTGCCAGGCTGAAGAGGTCTCCGCCCCGGTCCGGCTCGCCGGCCAGGATGGCGGCCACGGTGAAGGTGCTCTCGCCTACCTGTACCCGGTCGCCGGCGCCCACCTCCAGGGGGGCCATGAGGCGGGTATCCAGCCATACCGTGCCGGGCTCGGGTCCACCGCGGCGGGCCGTGGTCTCGCCGAAGGCCTCGCGGCTCACCGTCACCTCGCCCCGCAGGGGATAGTCGTCACTCACGCCCTTGATGTCGGCCAGCTTGAGACGCTCGCCGGCACTGACCATGCTGGGGAAGGTGACGGTGCGGGCGGTGGCCAGGCCCTCCTCGGCTGCCGCCGCCTCCCAGGCCGCGGGGATGGGGGCGGGGGATATCACCACCTGATCGGCGGCCAGCAGTTCCGCCGCCTGGCCATGGAGGGCGCCCCGCACGCGGTCGGCGAAGAGGCCCACGGAGGACACGCTGGCGGCGGCGATCACCACCGCCATGGCCAGTACCCGCAGTTCGCCGGCGCGCCACTCCCGCACCAGCAGGCGCAGCCCCAGCCGCCATGCCAGGGGGCTTGTCACGCAGCCACCTCGCCGTCCACGAGGCGCCCGGCCTCCAGGCGAACCTCCCGCCCGCAGCGGGATGACAGCCCGGGGTCGTGGGTCACCAGCACCAGGGTGGTGCCCCGTTCGCGGTTCAGTTCGAACAGCAGTTCCTCCACCTGGTGGCCGGTGCGACGGTCCAGATTGCCGGTGGGCTCGTCGGCGAACAGCAGCCGCGGTCGGGTGGCGAAGGCCCGGGCGATGGCCACGCGCTGCTGCTCACCCCCCGAAAGCTGACGCGGGTAATGGTGGCGCCGGCTTGCCAGTCCCACCCGCTCCAGTTCCGCGGTGGCGGCCGCGGCGGGTCCCTCATGGCCGGCCAGCTCCAGGGGCAGCATCACGTTTTCCAGGGCCGTGAGGCTGTGGATGAGCTGGAAGGACTGGAACACGAAGCCCACCAGCTCACCCCGCAGGATGGCCCGCTGGTCCTCGTCCAGGGTGCCGAGGTCGCGGCCCTCCACGAGGATGCGGCCAGCGGTGGGCAGATCGAGACCCGCCATGAGGCCGATGAGGGTGGTCTTGCCCGACCCCGATTCCCCCACCACGGCCACGGTCTCGCCGCGGCCTATCTGCAGGCTGATATCCTGCAGGATATGCAACGCGCCTTCGGGGCTCGGCACCGTCTTGCGCACGGCCTCCACGGTTATCATGGCTTGTGCTGGTGTCATGGTGCTGTCGTTTCGTTTCGGGTATCGGTCATGCGATGTTTTACCGGGGCTCGGTGAAAAGGGATCACTGCCGCCGTCCGGGCAGTGGTCAAATCCGCGGTGGTCGGCCAGCGTTCATGGGACGAATGTTTGCCAGTTTGCGGCCATCCCGCCTCTTCTGGCAAAGAACCATGGGCTGCCCTTGGTGTCCTTCTACTGCAGTAAGGGCCCTCGTTCCCGGACTGATGCAGGCGGATGGTATACATCCCGGGAAGCGAGGCCCAACCGCGCCTTGTGGGAAGCGTTTGGGATAGGCTTCATCCCCTGTTACGGGAGAGGCCGGCCAAGACACTGCCCCAGGAAACCGCCCGAGGACCTATTGATCATGCCCATACCCCCCCTGACCGCCCAACCTTGGCCTTTGTACCCTGGCCCCCGCTACCTTGGTCCCCTGTACCTCTGTGCATTGACCCTCGCCCTGGTCCTGATGGCGCCATTCGCCCCGGCCCGGGCGGCGGATGATCCCGCGCCCGTGATCCTCGTGGTGGGCGACAGCCTGAGCTCGGCCTATGGCATCCCCGTGGCCGAGGGCTGGGTGGCGCGGCTGCAGCGCCGCCTGGAGGAGGCGGCTTATCCCCACCGGGTGGTGAACGCCAGCATCAGCGGCGATACCACCGGCGGGGGGCTGGCCCGCCTCGAGGCGGCCCTGGAACGCCACCGTCCGGCGTGGGTGCTGCTGGAACTGGGGGGCAACGACGGCCTGCGGGGGATCATGCCCCGGGTGACCCGGGACAACCTCGAGGCCATGGTGGAGCAGGTGCGGGCCGCCGGCGCCCGGCCGGTGCTGCTGGGGATCCGCATCCCCCCCAATTATGGCCCCGTCTACACCCGGCGGTTCGCCGCCGTGTTCTCCGATGTGGCCGAGGGCCATGGCGTGCCTCTGGTGTCCTTCCTGCTGGAGGGCGTGGCAGGGGACCCGGCCCTCATGCAGGATGACGGCATCCATCCCAGGGCGTCCGGCCAGGGACGCATCCTGGACAACGTCTGGGAGGTGCTGCGACCCCTGCTGGAAGGCCCATGACGCCGCCGCTGCTGCGCGTCGTCGCGGTGATGGCCCTGGCGGCGCTGGCGAGTGGCTGTGCCAACCTCTCCTACTACGCCCAGTCCGTCGGCGGCCATCTGGATCTGCTGAGTCGCCAGCAGTCCATCCCCCGGTTGCTGGCGGAGGAGCCCGCCGGTGACGAAGTGTTGCGGGGGCGTCTGGCCACCGTGGCGCGCATCCGCGACTTCGCCAGCGCCCGGCTGGGCCTGCCGGACAATCAGAGCTACCGGCGCTACGCCGCCCTCGATCGCCCTTACGCGGTGTGGTCGGTGGTGGCGGCCCCCGAGTTCTCCCTCAGCCCCGAGACCTGGTGCTTTTTGTTCGCCGGTTGTGTGAACTACCGGGGTTACTACGACGAGGCGGCGGCCCGCGCCTTCGCGGCGGCCCTGGAGGACCGGGGCCTGGAGACCCACGTCGGGGGCGTACCGGCCTACTCCACCCTGGGCTGGCTCGCGGATCCCCTGCCCAGCACCGTCATCCACTGGCCCACCCATCGTCTGGCGGGGCTCATATTCCACGAGCTGGCCCACCAGGTGGTCTACGTGGGGGACGATTCCGCCTTCAACGAGGCCTTCGCCACCGCCGTGGAGCGCGCGGGCGTGGGGCGCTGGTTGCAGGCCCACGGCAGCGAAGAAGCCATGGCTGCCTACCAGGAGGAGCTCGGGGCGGAGGCCGCCTTCCTGGGCCACATCGCCGCCCTGCGGGCGGAGTTGACGGCCATCTACGACGGCGGACCTCGGTGCCTGCCCGGCGCCGGGCCAAGGCCCGGGCCCTGGCGGCCTTCGCCCGCCAGTGGGAGGGTTTCCGGGCCAGACTGGGCCCCCGGGCGGCGGC
>JAABTG010000199.1 GCA_011389995.1 Thiotrichales bacterium | reverse complement strand
CCTTCGAACAACACGAGAAGTCCCACGCGGACCGGCTGTTCAAGGAGAAGTTCGACGCCCTGGTGGACTTCTGCGACGACACCTACGAAGTGGGCTACGAGATGCTGTGGCAGGGCGTGCCGGAATGATCGCTGGTTCGGGTGGCAGTCTGCTTATCTCCGTGCCCCTCGGCGGCGTTGGGTAAACTGTCCCCGGAACGAACGACATCAGGAGTCCCTGAATATGCCCCGAATCATAGAAGCACCGACAACCATAAAGGCCGCCGGAAACAAACCCAAGCAGATCCACGAGTACGTGGGCCGGGTGAATTCCGGGGATTCCGAGCTGAGTGTGGCGCGCATGGTGTCGCCCTCGGGTTGGGTCGAGCCGGGCCAGAGGCCGGAGTTCATGGAGATTACCGTGGTGTTGAAGGGCCGCGTCCGTGTCGAGTACGAGGGCGGCGAGTGTGAGATTGCGGCCGGGCAGGCGGTGGTCACCGAGCCGGGTGAGTGGGTACGCTACAGCACGCCCCATGGCGACGGTGCGGAATATATCGCGGTATGTCTGCCCGCGTTCTCACCCCAGACCGTGCACAGGGAGGAATCATAACGAGGGGTGATGGATTGCCGGTACCGGTTCCGAACCGGCGGCTTGGACGTTTGAGTCGGCGCCCATGTCGGGCATAGGCCTGGCCATGACCATAGTTCTCACCCTGCTGTTCCTGCTGCTGGCCGGGTATGGCCTGCTCGCGCTGTTCATCCGTCGCGGCTACCGCGCGCCGCGCATCGTGGAGTCCGGGACGCCGGCCGATGTCGGCCTGCCGTTTCAGGAACAGTCCATCCCCACCGCCAACGGCCGCCGGCTCTTCGCCTGGTACATACCGCCGCCCGATGCCTCGCGGCCCGCGCCCGCCGTGGTGGCCATGCACGGCTGGGGCTCCAATGCCGAGCTCATGCTGCCTTTCGCCGGGCTGCTGCACCGCAGCGGCTACGCCACGCTGCTGGTGGACGCCCGCAACCACGGTCGCAGCGATGGCGACGCCTTCTCCTCCATGCCCCGCTTCGCGGAGGACCTGGAGCACGGCTTCGACTGGCTAAGCGGGGTGCCCGGGGTGGATGCCGGCCGGGTCGCCCTGCTCGGACACTCCGTCGGCGCCGCTGCGGTGCTGCTGGTGGCCAGCCGGCGCCCGGAGGTGGCGGCGGTGGTGAGCATCGCTGCCTTCGCCCACCCGGAACAGTTGATGAGGCGTCAGATGGGTTTCCATGGCATTCCCCGGCCCATCGCCTGGCTGGTGCTGCGCTATGTGGAGCGCACCATCGGGGCCCGCTACGAGGCCATCGCACCGGTCAACACCATTCGCCGCATCCGCTGCCCGGTGCTCCTCGCCCACGGGGCCGCGGACCGCAGCGTTCCGGTGGAGGACGCCACGGTGATCTACGGCGGCCGTGCCCACGAGCGGGTCGAGCTGATGCTCGTACCCGGGGCGGATCACGACTCGGTGGAGCGCATCGAGGGGCACGGGGGCGAGATCGCCGATTTCCTGAAAAGGTCCTTTGAGGGCGCCGGCCCCAAGGGGGGATCCGACCGGCCCAGAGGGGGATGAACCAGGCGCCGCGTCGGCTGCGGGCAGGGCATTCATTTACCTGTCTCCATGCCCCGCGGCGGGGTTGGCTGAAGTGGCCCCGGAATAGAAGAAATGCTGATAAATCAGCGGCATCAAATATTTCGTAAGGGGTTGGTGATTATGCAAAACGAGTATACAGCGGTTGTGAAACAGGAAGACGACTGGTGGGTGGGATGGATAGAAGAAATTCCTGGTGTAAATTGCCAGGAAAAGACCTGCGAGGAGTTGAAAGCGACCTTGGAGGTTACCCTGAGAGAGGCATTGGAATTCAATCGTCAGGACGCATTGACCGCTGCCGGTGGTGGCTACAAGGAAGAAAAAATCGCCATATGAAGCGAAATGAACTTCTCAAGTATCTGCGAAGCCAGGGATGCGAGCTTTTACGAGAAGGTGAACCGCATTTTCGGCGGACGATGCGCTAACCGCCCATCCGGATCATGACCCAGGACCAGACTCCTCCCGTGCCAGGCCCCTTCCCTGATTCACCATCCATAGGCACGCGCCCGTATACCGTGCAATCGGCTGGTTCCCCCCTCGCCCTCCTCGGGGTGCTGGTATGGCTATTCGGCGTCTTGGCCCCGGCGCCGGCCCCCGGGGCCGAGATCGACAGCGTGACGGCCAGGAGGGTGGCCCTCGAGGACAGCACGGAGGCCATCAACGGGATATTCAACCAGCGTCTACGGGAAGGGGTGGCCAACGCCAATGCCGGGGAGGACGAGTTCGGTGCCATGGAGTCCGGCGAGTTCTGCGACGAGGAGCGCCTGTACGCGGAACTGAGGAAGGCCATCTTTCATTCCTTCATTCCCCGCTGGGGCCTGAGGGGCTATGACCTGGACCTGCAGTTGCGCGAACTGCTTGCGGGGAAGAGTTTTTCCCTGTCCCTGGAGGATTCCATCTACGGCGACATGGATTATCTGGAGGGCTTCTCCCTCAGGGTCAAGGAGCTCAGTGATGTCGTCAGGCTCGATGGCCATCTGATTGGTCTGGACAAGGTGGGGCATTTCTTTGCGGAAGGCTGGGAGTATTTCGAGCGCACCCGGGAAGATGGGGAGACCCTCCAGGAGGTCATGGCATGGGGAGCCCGGCAGGAGGCCGGGAGGTTCGGTTATCTGACCACCGGCGTCTATTCCTTTGCCGATCTGACGGCGAACTTCCATGGCTGGCGGTTCTGGAACGACATTCGGGGCACCCGGGATGATCCCCTGAAGGGCCTGTTGGCCAACCTCTTTGCCGAACCCTACGTGGAGTGCGAGGTCCGGCTCATGGCCTCGTTGCGCCACCGTAAGATCGTGAGGGCCTGGCATCTCAACCGGCCCTTCGACCTGTCGGAGTTCGTCGACGGCGCCTGGGACGAAGGCAACAACTGCAACAGCTACGCCGACCCGGCCATCGAGGACAAGATAAGTATCCGCATAAACGAGGTCTCCCCCGGCTTCAGTTGTCCAATAGAACCCACGGCATGCGTGAAGGCCCGGGAAAGATATGGGCAGCTTGCCCCATACCTGCTCCATCCCCGCTGCCTCGCCGTCGTGAAAGGCTAGGGAAGCCCTCAGGGAAGGGGACGAACCATGGCCCAGGGGTGTATGGGCGGGGTCCCCTCCGGGTCTGCCTTCTTTTCCCCGTACGCCGGCCCGTCCACGACGTGATGATGGTAATCTCTCGTGCGCTCCATCTCTGGCCCCTGGCCCCGGCCTTTGCCCCACACCGCGTGGTATCCATGACGAATGACCAGCTGCTGATTGTCGCCATTCTGCTCGGCACCGTGGCCCTGTTCCTGTGGGGAAGATGGCGCCATGACATGGTGGCCCTGGCCTCCCTGCTGGCCTGCGTGGTGGCGGGCCTGATTCCCCAGGCCGAGGCGTTTGCCGGCTTCGGGCACCCGGCGGTCATCACCGTGGCCTGTGTGCTGGTACTGAGCCGGGGCCTGCAGACCTCCGGCGCCGTGGATGCCCTGACGCGCACGGTGCTACCCGCGAAGGCGGGGCTGATTTTCAGCCTGGCCGCCCTGGTGGGCCTCGGCGCCCTGCTGTCCGGTGTGATGAACAACGTGGGGGCCATGGCGCTGCTGATGCCGGTGGCCATGCAGATGGCGAGGCGCCTCGACCTCGCGCCGGGCCAGATCCTCATGCCCCTGGCCTTCGGCACCATCCTCGGCGGCATGACCACCATGATCGGCACGCCCCCCAACCTCATCGTTTCCGGTTTCCGCGCGGAACTGGGGTCGGGCGGCTTCGGCATGTTCGACTTCACCCCGGTGGGCCTGGTGGTGGCCGCCGGCGGCGTGTTGTTCGTCGTTCTCGTTGGCTGGCGCCTGGTGCCGGTGCGCAAACAGGCCGGGGTGGAGGGCTTCGATTCCGGTGCCTACATCACGGAGGCGCGGATACCCGAGGACAGCAAGGTCGCCGGCAAGACCCTGCGCGAGGTCGAGGCATCCATGGATGAGGGGGATGCGCAGATCCTCGGCCTGGTGCGCAACGGTGTGCGTATGAACGCGCCGAACCCGTGGCGCGCCCTCGAGCCCGGGGACATCCTCGTCATCGAGGCGGAGGCCGAGGCCCTTTCCGGCGTGCTGTCGAACCTGGGTCTGCAGCTCGAGGAGGCCATCGCGGCGGAGGATACGGAAGGGACCGGGGACGATGGCGCCGACGGTGCCGGCGCGGGGCAGGAGGGGGATGCCGGCGGCCGCGAAGAGGGCACAGACGAAAAGGGCGCCGCCGACGACGACGGCAAGGAATCGTCGGCGGTTGCCGGTGACGTGGTGCTGATGGAACTTGCCGTGATGCCGACGTCCGCCATCACCGGGCGTTCGGCCAGTGACCTGGAGTTGCGCACGCGTTACGGCCTGAATCTGCTGGCCCTCTCCCGCCAGGGCCGGCGCTCCATCAAGCGCCTGCGCAGCGCCGGCATCGAGTCGGGGGATCTGTTGCTGATGCAGGGGCCGGCCGAGGTCATCAGGGAGTTTGCCTCGGATTACGGCTGCGTGCCCCTGGCGGAGCGGGAGCTGCACATCCCGGACCGGCGCAAGGCCTGGGAGGCGGGCGCCATCATGGCCTTTGCCGTGGGGGGCGCCGCCTTCGGCCTGCTGCCTGCGGCGGTATCCTTTGCCATCGGCGTCCTGGCCTCCATGGCCCTGCGCACGGTACCGCCGCGCAGCGTCTACGACGCCATCGACTGGCCCGTGATCATCCTCCTCGGGGCGCTGATCCCGGTGGCCGGGGCCATGGAATCCAGCGGGGCGGCCGACGTCATCGCCCGCTTCCTGCTGGAGAACGTCGCCCAGGGCCACGCCGTGGTGGCCCTGGGGCTGATTCTGGTGGTCACCATGTTCCTGTCGGACCTGATGAACAACGCCGCTACGGCGGCGGTCATGTGCCCCATCGCCATCGGTACGGCGGCGGCCCTGGGTGTGAACGCCGATTCCTTCCTCATGGCGGTGGCGATCGGGGCCTCCTGTGCCTTCCTCACGCCCATCGGCCATCAGAACAACACGTTGATCCTCGGTCCCGGCGGTTTCGGGTTCGGCGATTACTGGAAGCTGGGCCTGCCCCTGGAACTGCTGGTGGTGGTCATCAGCATTCCCATGCTGCTTTTGGTATGGCCCCTGGGGGCCGTCTGACAGGCCCCGGCCTGCGGGCAGTGCCTCCCGGGGTGCAGCCGTCCGGCGCCATGTCTACCATCGGGGATGGACCCGGGAACTCCCCATGAATCCATGGGCCCCCGGGTCGGGTCGGGTAAGTATGAAAGCAACGCCAAAGGAATCCCCATGGGAGAGATGATGAGAAGGCTGTTCGCACCCCTGCTGGACCGGCTGGAGGCGGGGGAGGGCAAGTACGCCTACCGGCCGTCCCACCGCAAGATCCTCATGGCCGTGGGGGCGCTGTTCATGGGCCTGTCCGTGGCCGC
>JAABTG010000198.1 GCA_011389995.1 Thiotrichales bacterium | reverse complement strand
GGCCGGCCTCGGCCACGGCCTCGGCGGTGGGGTGGCCCTCGCGGCGCAGGCGGCCGGCCTGATCGACCAGCAGGATGGCGTTGTTGACTACGATGCCCACTAGCATTACGCAGCCGATGGCCGATTGCAGGTTGAGGGTGGTCTCGGTGAGGAACAGGGTCAGGATCACGCCGATGGCGGCCAGGGGTACGGAGAGCATTACCACCAGGGGGTCGCGCAGGGACTCGTACTGGGAGGCGAGCACCATGTAGACCAGCACCAGGGCCAGGCCCATGGCCAGCAGCAGTTCGTCGAAGGACTTCTGCTGCTCCTCGAAGCCGCCGGCCACGATGAGGTCGTAGCCCATGGGGCGGGCGATCTGCTCCAGACGGTCGGTGACGGCCCGGGCCACCGAGCCCAGGTCGCGCTCGGCCACGTTGGCGGAGACGGTGACGATGCGCTGTTGGTCCTTGCGATCGATTAGCAGCGGGCCGCGGCCCGGCTCGGTGGAGACCAGGTTGCGCAGGGCGACGTTTTCTCCGCCCGGGGTGCGGATGGTGAGGGCGAGGATTTCGTCCAGGGAGCGCTGTTCGGCGTCGGCGAGTTGCACCAGGATGCGGTAGGAGTTGCCGCCGGCGCGGTATTCGCCGGCCTTGGCGCCGGCCACCGCGGTTTCGATCACCTCGGTGACGTCGCGCACGCTGAGCCCTAAATCCGCCACCTTGGCGCGGTTTACGCGAATCTCCTGCTGGGGCACGCCGATTTCGCGCGAGAGCTTGACGTCGGTGATGCCCGGGATGTCGGCAATCGCCTGTTCCACCTGTTTGCCCAGCAGGTTTAACACCTCCAGGTCGAAGCCGCGCACCTCGACGTTAATGCCCTCCTCGGTGGCCAGCAGCCGCTCCAACAGGAACTGACCCTGGGGTGCGCGGGTGCGGATCTCCATGCCCGGAATCTCGCCCGCGAGCCTTTTGCGCAGGTCGTTGGCGATTTCGGTGTTGGAGCGTTCGCGCTCGGCGGCGGGGGTGAGCGACAGCCGGATTTGGCCGCGGGCGGCGTTGCCGGGTCGCCAGCCTGAGGCCCCGGCGCTGGTGACGGACGAAACCGCCTCGGGAACTGCGGCGAACACGATTTCTTCCATGCGCCGGGTCTGCTGGTCCAACAGCTCCAGCTTGGTGCCGATCTCCATTTCGCCGTAGACCCGCACCTCGCCCTCGTCGCTGGGGGGCAGGAACTCGGTGCCCAGCAGCGGGGCCAGGGCCAGGCTGGCGGTGAACAGGCCGAGGGCGGTGAGGATGGTCAGCCAGCGGCGTTGCAGCGCGCTGCGCAGCAGGTCGCGGTAGCCGTAGTCGAGGGCGCGCAAGGCCTCGCCGGCGCGGTCCGAGAGCCGCCGGGCCAGGCCGCGTCTTGCATCCGGGTCGGGATCCCGCAGCAGCCTGGACGAGAGCATGGGCACCAGGCTCAGGGAGACGAGCAGGGAGCAGACCAGGGCGAACACGATCACATAGGCCAGCTCCTGGAACAGGACCCCCGCCACCCCCTGCACGAACACCAGGGGCAGGAATATCACCAGGGTGGTGAGGGTGCTGGCGACGATGGCGGCGGCCACCTCGTTGGTCCCGCTCACCGCCGCTTCGGGCGGGGCCTCGGCGTGTTCTTGACGACGGCGGAAGATGTTTTCCAACACCACCACCGAGCTGTCCACCATCATGCCCACCCCCAGGGCCAGGCCGCCCAGGGTCATCAGATTCAGGGTGAAGCCGCCGAAGTAGAGCAGGGCGAAGGTGGCGATCACCGAGATCGGGATGGCCAGGGAGATCACCAGGGTGCTGCGCAGGTTGCGCAGGAAGAACAGCAGCACCGCCACCGCCAGGGTCCCGCCGTAGAGGACCGACTGGGCCACGTTGGCGATGGAGCGCTCGATGAAGTTGCCCTGGTTGATTACCGCAATGACTTCGATCTGCGGGAAGGCGCGGTTCACCGCGTCGATCTCCGCCAGGATGCCCTTGGCCACCTCTACGGTGTTGGCCTCCGCCTGCTTGCGGATGGCCACCCGCAGGCCGCGCTCGCCATTCACCCGCACGATGCGGGTGAGCTTTTCGTAGGTGTCCTTCACCTCGGCCACCTGATCCAGGGTCACCGAGGCCCCGTCCCGCACCGCAATCACGGTGTCGCGGATCTCGTCCAGGCTCTGAAACTCGGCCGGCGCGCGCAGGGTGATGCGGTAGCGCCCCTGCTCCAGCTTGCCGGCGGGCAGGTCGAGGTTGGCGTCGCGGATCGCGTCCAGAATATCGTCCAGCGGCAGGCCGAGGGCGTTCACCCGGTCCGGGTCCAGCTCGATGCGCACCTCGCGGTCAAAACCGCCCCAAAGGTCCACCTGGGCCACCCCGGGGATGCGCGAAAAGCGGTAGCGGATTTGGTCCTCGACCAACTGGGTGAACTCCACCGGGTCGAGCTTGGAGGCGATGCCCAGCAGCACCACCGGAAAGGAGTCCACGTCGAACTTGCTCACCCGCGGGCGCACAATATCGTCGGGCAGCTCGTTGATTTCGTCCTCCAGGGTGGCCTGCACGTCCAGCGCCGCGGTGTCGATGTCCGTGCCCCAGGCGAAGGTCACCCGAACCGAGGAGTTGCCCTCGGCGGACTGGGAGGTCATCTCCTCCACCCCCGGCACCGTGGCCACGATCTCCTCGATGATCTGGGTCACCAGCCGCTCCATCACCTCCGGGCTTGCGCCCTCGTACTGGGTGCGGATGGTGAGTGTGGGCAGCTCGATGCTCGGCAGCAGGTCGATGCGCAGCCGCATCAGCGACACCAGCCCCAGCACCACCACGATCAGCGTGACCATGGTGGTGAAGATGGGGCGGGCGACGGAGGCCCGGGCCAGGTTCATCTAGCGGCCTCCCCGGGCGGGGAAGAGGAACGCAGAGGGCGCAGAGGAGGCGCAGAGGAAGATGATGTGCTCCTCGCTCCCACGCTCGGCGTGGGCGTGCATGTCTCCGCGCCCTCTGCGTATTCTCCGCGCCCTCTGCGTTCCAAACGACTCATTCCGAGGCCCCCGGCAGCAGCACCTGCGAGCCGTCCTCTAACAACTGCTGACCCAGGGTCACCACCCGGCCGCTGATGCCTTCGCCGAGCGCCTGCACGGTTTCGCCCTGGCGGATGCCGACTGCCACCGGCAGCCAGCGCACGGTGTCGCCGCCGTCGGCGAGCAGAAAGATGCCGTCGCGGTCGTCGCGGCGGGTGAGGGCGACCTCGGGGATTAGGGTGGCGTCGTCGATCGACGCCAAGGTGACGGTGACGCGGACGAACAGGCCCGGCTTGAGGCGCTGCTCGGGGTTTTCCACCCGCAGCTCCACTCGGGCCTGGCGGCTGCCCTGCTGGAATACCGGGGCGATGCGCGCGATTTCGGCCGGAAAATCCTCGCCGGGATAGGCGTCGGTGCGCAGCAGGGCGGGCTGCTCGGGTTTCAGGTAGGCGTAGTCTTTCTCGGTGACGAAGATCACGCCGGTGACCGGGTCGAGTTCCACGATGCGCAACAGCGGCGTATTGGCGCTCACCGTCTCGCCTTCGTCCACATAGCGTTCGGCCACGATGCGCTGTTCGTTGCCGCCGTTCCAGCCCGCCTCCACGCGGGTATAGTCGGAGCGGATGCGCGCACTCTGCAGGGCCGCATCCGCCCGCGCCACCTGCGCCCGGGCCACCTCCACCCCGGCCCGCCGCGCCAGCTCTTCCATTTTGGCGGCATCCAGATCGGATTCGGAAGACACGCCGCGCCCTTGCAGCCGCTGAATGCGATCCAAATCCCGCCGGGCGATGGTGAGCGCGCTCTCGGCCTCCGTGAGGTTGGCCTGTTCCACCGCCCGGTCCGCCTCGGCCTGGGCGATGGCCTGTTGGTACTCGGCATCGTCGAGCCGCGCCACCACCTGATTGCGATTCACCGGGTCGGCCAGGTCCACCGCGATCTGCTTCACCTGGCCGCTTACCTTGGGGGCCACGATGAATTCGGCGGTGGCCTCCAGGGTCCCGCTGAAGGTGCGGCGCAACTCGATGGGGCCTGTGCGCACGGGCGCCGACTCCACCGGCACGGGCTTGGGCCCGCCCTTGGCGCGCTGGGTTGCGGGCGCGCGGGTCTCCTGCAAGCGGTCGTAGACCATCCAGCCAAGGCCCGCCGTCAGGGCCAGGAGCAACAGGCGGAAAATGGATCGATTCACGTTTTTCTCGACAGGCGGGTTGAAGGTGTCGGCATTTGCCCAACTGTACCTCAAAGACAAAGCCGGAGTATTCGATATGCCGAAAGCGGGGAAGTTCAGTTTGCGTAGCGGTTTTTTGATCGGCCTGGCGCTGCTCGCGGCGGTGCTGGCCGGGACCCAGGCCTGGATTTTGCTGAAGCCCAAGTTGAGTTTCGCGGACCCGGATGTGCCCTTCGAGGTGGAGACCCTGGTCTCGGGTCTGGAACACCCCTGGGGCATGGCCCTCCTGCCCCAAGGCGGCGCCCTGATCAGCGAACGCGCCGGGCGGCTGCGATGGGCCGACGCCGACTGGAATCTGCGTCCCGAGCCGGTGGCGGGCCTGCCGGAGATCAGCCCCGGCGGCCAGGGCGGGCTGTTGGATGTGGCGCTGCATCCGGACTTCGACCAAGAGCCCTGGGTCTATATCGCCTATGTGGCCGGCGAGGGCGACCAGGTGGGGACCGAGGTGGCCCGCGGGCGCTGGGTGAACGACCGGCTGGAGGATGCCGAGGTGATCTTCCGGTTGTTGCCCAAGTCCGCCACCCGGCATCACTTCGGTTCCCGGCTGGCCTTCGATCCGGAGGGCTATCTGTATATCACCCTCGGGGACCGGGGCGAGCGGGACCGGGCCCAGGACCTAAACGACCATGCGGGATCGGTGATTCGACTCTACGCCGACGGCCGGCTCCCCGAGGATAATCCGTTTGCCGACCGTGAGGGGACCAGGCCCGAGATCTACTCCTACGGACACCGCAACATCCAAGGCGCGGCCGTCCACCCCGAGACCGGCGCGCTCTGGATCCACGAGCACGGGCCCCAGGGCGGGGACGAAATCAACATCATCCGCCCGGGCCGCAACTATGGCTGGCCCGAGGTCACCTATGGGGCCGAGTACGGCACCGGGCTGCCCATCGGCGACACCGAGCAGCCCGGGATGGAGCAACCGCTCTATTACTGGGACCCCTCCATCGCCCCCTCCGGCATGGCCTTCTATCGGGGCGACGAATTCCCCGAATGGCGGGGCGACCTGCTGGCCGGGGCCCTGAAGTACCAACTCCTCGCCCGCCTCGTGCTGCAAGGCGAAGAGGTGGCGGAGGAGGAGCGCTACCTGCAGGGCGTGCTCGGACGCATTCGGGCGGTGAGGGTCGGGCGGGACGGGGCCATCTACCTGCTCACCGATGCCGCCTCCGGCGAGCTGGTGCGGCTGACCCAGGGAGGCTGATGTTTGCGTTGGGGTACACGCCTTGGCGTGTGCGGGCCAGGGCGCACAGCCCAAGGGCCGTACGCCAATGGCCGAGCGCGATCTTCCGCGGGCGCTGCGTTGCCAGCGGCGAACAGCCGTCTTTGGCGGCCCATGCCGG
>JAABTG010000197.1 GCA_011389995.1 Thiotrichales bacterium | reverse complement strand
GCCGTCGATGACATATAACAGCACCCGGGCCGTACGGACCTCCTGATGGGTACGCTCGATACCCATGAGTTCAATGGGATCGGCGGTGTCCTGCAGCCCGGCGGTATCCACGATGTGGAGGGGAATGCCATCGAGATTGATGGACTCCCGGACCACATCCCGGGTGGTGCCGGCGATGGCCGACACGATGGCGCTGTCGTAGCCGGAGAGGCGGTTGATGAGGCTCGATTTTCCCGCATTGGGGGGACCCGCGATGACCAGCTTCACTCCCTCGTTCAGGACCCGACCCTGGGATGCCTCTTCCATCACCTCCCGCAATTGGCCCATCACCGCGTCGAGGGCCCGGTCTTCCTCGAGGTCAGAGTGGGCGGGGAGATCATCGGCAAAATCGATGGCGGCCTCGTAGCCGGTACGGATATGGACGAGGGCATCCCGAATGGCCGTTATGCGCTCGGAAAACACCCCCTCCAGGGTGCGATTGGCGGATCGGGCGGCCTCCACCGTGGAGCTGTTGATGAGGTCGGCGATGGCCTCTGCCTGGACCAGGTCGATCTTGCCGTTGAGGAAGGCCCGCCGGGAGAACTCCCCCGCTTCAGCGGGCCGCGCACCCAGTTCGATGGTGCGTTTTACCAGCAGATCGAGGATCACGGGGCTGCCGTGGGCGTGGATCTCGAAGACATCCTCCCCGGTGAAGGAACGGGGAGCCGCGAAGTAGAGCCCAAGGCCGCGGTCGATGATGACGCCATCGGCCTCCCGGAACGCGGCAAAGGCGGCCTGCCGGTCCATGGGCGGGCGGCCCGTCAGGTCACGGGCGATGTGGGGGCTCGCCGGTCCGGATACCCTGACCACGCCGACACCCCCCCGACCAGGGGGAGTGGCCACCGCCACGATGGTGTCGGTCGCGGCTGTCACGGCACGCCCTTGGCGCTAGCCGGCGTCCTTTTCTATCTTGCGGGTGATGACCCATTGCTGGGCGATGGACAGGGTGTTGTTAACCACCCAGTACAACACCAGACCGGCGGGGAAGAACAGGAAGAACACGGTGAACACCACGGGCAGGAACATCATGATCTTCTGCTGCAGGGGGTCCATGGGCGCCGGATTGAGCTTCTGCTGAATGAACATGGTGGCGCCCATGATCAACGGCAATACGAAATAGGGGTCGTAGACTGACAGGTCGTTGATCCAGAGGATGAAGTCCGCCTGGCGTAGTTCCACCGTCTCGATGAGCACCCAGTAGAGGGCGATGAAGACCGGGATCTGCACGAGGATGGGCAGGCAGCCTCCCAGGGGATTGACCTTCTCCGTCTTGTACAGGTCCATCATGGCCTGGTTGAGCTTGGTCTTGTCGTCCCCGTAACGTTCCTTCAGGGCCATCATCTTGGGCTGGAGCTTCCGCAGGCGTGCCATGGAACGGTAGCTGGTGGCGGAGAGCTTGAAGAAGGCAAGCTTGATGAGAAGCGTAATCAGAACAATGGACCATCCCCAGTTGCCAACGTAGTCGTGAATGAAATCGAGGGCCCAGTAGAGGGGTTGAGCGATAATGAACAGGAAGCCGTAGTCAACGATGAGATCCAGCTCTTCGGCGGCGGCCGCCAACCGATCCTGGGCCTTGGGGCCGGCATAGAGTTCCATGGAGACCCGTCCGCTGCTCCCCGGCTCCACCGTCAGGGTCGGCGTCACCGCTCCGGCGGCGAAGCGGTTGCCCCCCAGGGCCTTGGTGTAGAAGTGATTGGTGGCATCGGCGTCGGGTATCCACACCGAGCCGAAGTAGTGCTGGATCATGGCCATCCAGCCGCCCGGGGTGGTGGCGGACACCGCCCCCGATGCCATGTCCTCGAAATCTATCTTCTCATAGCGGTTTTCCGCCGTGTGGAGGATGGCACCGGTATAGGTGTATATGAAGAACATGTCGCGACCACCGGCGGGCGGCGTACGCTGGAACTGTCCGTACATGCGCCCCTGCCAGGGTTCCGGTCCGGCCGGGTTCTGTACTTCATGGGCGATATCGATGACGTAGCTGTCCCGCTCGAGGACGAAGGTCTTGACCACCCGCACGCCCTCGGCCGACTCCGCCACCAGCGGGACCTCCAGGCGGTCGCTTCCTGCGGCCAGGACATATTCCTCGCGGGATGCCACGAAGGTATCGTGGTGACTCGGCGCGAAACCCTCTCCGAGCAGTCCGGTCTGGGCGACGAAAAACTCCGACGGGGAACGCTGGAACAACTTGACCGGGACCTCGGGTTGTTCCAGGGATACCGGGTACTCCTTCAGTTCCAGGGTGCGGATGACCCCTCCGCGGGTATCTATCTCGAGGCGCAGGACGTCGGTTTCCACGCGGATGACGTCGCCCGATGCCTCCTCTAACCCTCCACCACCATCGGGAGCACCAGCGCCCGGTTGGGATGCCGTGTCCCGGGGCGCGGCGGGTACGTCCCCCTGTGACGGCGGGGATGGCGCGGCACCGGAATCCGCGGACGGGGCGGACACTCCGCCACCTTCCTCATAGGATGTGGCCACCGGTTCGCTCGTGGGATAGTCCTTTTGCCAGGCCTGCCACATCAGGAAGCCGATGAAGAGCAGGGCGGAGAAAAGGATGAGGCGAAGATTTTCCATGACTGATGGCGTCCGTCAGGGGTTAGGTACGTGACCGGCGGCCCATCTCCATGAAGAACCTCCTCAGGGATTCGGACAGTTCCCGGGCCGGGGCCGCGGCAGCCGGCTGACGGGTCACGACGACGATATCCACTGGCGGCAGGATATGGGTGTGATGGCGGAACGCTTCTCTGATCAATCGCTTCAACCTGTTCCGCCGCACCGCGCTGCGTACGTATCGTTTACCTACAGCGATGCCCAGGCGCGCGTCCCCGGCGGGGCGGTAGTGAAAATGGAAGTTGAACATGGGAACGGTCTTGCGCGTGCCGAGCTGGAAAACCTGGCGGAACTCCTGCGGCCGGATCAGACGCCTGGATTTCGGAAACCCGAGCGGCTGCGAGCCCAAGGCCGAAGGAGTCAGGCGGACAAGCGGGCCCTTCCCCGTGCACGGCGGTTGCTGATGATCTTACGGCCGGCCTTGTCCGCCATGCGGGCGCGGAAACCATGACGGCGAGCACGCTTCAGGCGGCTGGGCTGGAAAGTGCGTTTCATCGCGATACCCTCGAAATTTAAGGAAAATCAAACGTGAAATTGTATTTTAAGCGGGCAGCCCGCGCAATGCCCCGTAGCCCTGTGGATAATGAAAAGCAGGGTGTATAAACTCGAGAGTCGCTCATTCCTTCAACGGGGCTCCCCCCGCATGTCGTTAAGGTAAATCTTGTGTCAGAAAGCCTTTGGGAACAGTGTCTGGTTCGGCTTAAGCACGAGATTCAGCCTGAGCAGTACAACAACTGGATCAGACCCCTCCAATACATCCAGGAGTCCGAACGCCTGGTGCTGCTGGCTCCCAATCATTTCGTCAAGGACTGGGTGAAAGACCATTACCAGGACAAGATAAGCGAAATCGTCGAGAGCCTCGAGCCTGGATATGGCCCCAAGGTCCATCTTGCCGTCGGCAGCCGCGCCGCGGAGGGTGGAGCGCCCCCGGCCAAGGCATCGGGCAAGCCCGCTCCGGCCGCAGCCAAATCCCCCGGCACGGGGGTGGTTCAGGGGCGGGACCGCATTCGCGGACTGATGTCCCAGTTCACCTTCGAGAACTTCGTCGAGGGGAAATGCAATCAGTTGGGCCGGGCGGCGGCCATCCAGGTGGCGGAGAATCCCGGCAATGCCTACAACCCGCTGTTCGTCTATGGCGGTGTCGGCCTCGGTAAGACCCACTTGATGCACGCCGTGGGCAACGCCATCATGGCCGGTTCTCCGGATGCGAAGGTGGTGTATCTCCACTCGGAACGCTTCGTGAATGATATGGTCAGTGCCCTGCAGCACAACGCCATCGGCAAGTTCAAGACCTTCTATCGATCCGTCGATGCCCTGTTGATCGACGATATCCAGTTTTTCATCGGCAAGGAGCGCTCTCAGGAAGAATTCTTCCATACATTCAATGCGTTACTTGAAGATCAGCAACAGGTAATCCTCACCTGCGATCGCTTTCCCAGGTCCGTTGACGGCATCGAGGAGCGCCTGAAGTCCCGCTTCGGCTGGGGCCTCACGGTGGCCATGGAACCTCCCGAGCTGGAAACCCGGGTAGCCATTCTCAAGGCGAAGGCAGCGGCGGCCGGGGTGGATCTCAACCACGACGTGGCCTTCTTCATCGCCAAGCGTGTCAAGACGAACATCCGGGAACTGGAAGGCGCCTTGAGGCGGGTCATCGCCAATTCCAAGTTTACGGGCAGACCTATTTCCCTGGAGTTCGCACGGGAGGCCCTGAAGGATCTGCTCGCTCTGCAGGAAAAACTCATCACCATCGAGAACATCCAGAAGACGGTGGCAGAGTTTTACAAGTTGAGGGTATCGGATCTGGTGTCCAAGCGACGCAACCGCTCCATCGCCCGGCCTCGTCAGGTGGCCATGGCCCTGGCCAAGGAGGTCACCAATCACAGTCTGCCTGAGATTGGCGATGCCTTCGGCGGCCGGGATCATACGACCGTGCTCCATGCCTGCCGTAAGATCAAGGAGTTGCGGGAAAGCGACGAAGGGATCCAGATGGACTATCGTATCCTGTTGAGAACCCTGAGTTCTTGATGTGGATAACCTGCGTAGAATTTAGCGGGCGCCAGTCATGCAACAATTATCCACAGGCTGCGGAGGGTGTAGTACCCGTCCTCACAAGACTGTTTTAGCCTCATAAGTTATTGCTTTAAAATAACAAATATTTGTTGTCCACAGATCTGCGGGTTGCTAATTATGATTATAAGTACATCTAAAGAACAATTAATAAAGCCGCTGCAGATGGTGGTCGGTGTGGTCGAAAGGCGCCAATCCCTGCCCATACTGGGAAATGTCCTCATCAGCGCCGTACAGGGCAGAGTCGAGCTGACAACTACGGATCTGGAGGTGGAACTCTTCAGTGGTTTCGATGCTCCGGTGGATGAAGACGGTGAAACGACCCTTCCGGCGCGCAAGATGCTGGATATTTGTAAGGCCTTACCGGATAAGGCACCTCTTCGGATCGAAGTAAAGGATGGCAAAGGGGTGATCAGTTCGGGTAAGAGCCGGTTCCGCCTGACCACCATGAATCCGGGCGAATTTCCCATGGCGGAGGACAAGGAGAGCCGCCAAGCCCTCAGGGTCGGAAGGGAGGACCTGAGGCGTCTCATCGATAAGACTCAATTTGCCATGGCGCAGCAGGATGTTCGGTTCTATCTGAATGGCCTGCTCCTGGAGAGCAAAGAAGGGCGGCTCAAAGCGGTGGCTACGGATGGTCATCGTCTCGCCATAGCCGAGATGGAGATTCTGGGCGGTGAGTCCAGCGGCATGGAGGTGCAGGCCATCGTGCCGCGCAAGGCGGTGCTCGAACTGAGTAAAGTCATCGCCGACGGTGGGGACGAGATCGAGGTGGAATTGGGCCGACAGACTCTGCGGGTCGACCTGGGGGACAGGCGCATCACCAGCAAACTGGTGGATGGGAAGTATCCCGATTATGAGGGCGTGATCCCGCGAAAGGAGCGCTGTGAC
>JAABTG010000196.1 GCA_011389995.1 Thiotrichales bacterium | reverse complement strand
GTGACGGCCCGGCTGCCTCCCTGGAGGCCCGCGGCTTTCCGGCCCCGCCTCGCGACGGGTGTGGCCTTTCCTCTAGGGCGTCCTGCCCGGGTGGGGCCTCGGGCCCCGCCCGCCTGTCCCGTGGCGGGCCCTCTTCTCAATCCTGCAATGCTGCGGCGGGCATCCCTGCCGCGTTATCTCGCTCTATCTGGGAGTGCACTCTAGGGGCGCTTTCTTGCGAGGCGTTGACGTGGCCGTGAAGATTCAGTGTCACGAACCACAGGCGTATTACGCGCCGCCCTTGCTCCCTTATGGGTGGACAAGCTAGCGCAGGAGCGGGGAAAGAGGGGTTACAGCCGTTTTAAGTTTTTATGAAACGTATGACGCTCGTAATGCGCCGGTGCATGGTGGCCGGCCTGTTATCCAACTGACATACGTCGGTGATACGGTGGGGAGAGTACACATGGGAGGAGGAACCGGCGGGCGAAGGCGCGCCGGCAGCGGGGGATGACCATGGGGGGACCATGACCAGGGGGGAACGCAAGCAGATCGTGTCGGTGCGCCTCGGCAGCGGCGACGTGGAGCGCATCAAGGCCATCGCCAGGCGCCTCAAGGTGCGGGAGGCGGACGTCTATCGCTTCACCATTCGCGCCACCCTGGCGCGCCTCAGTCCCCTGGACGACCGCGCCTGCACCGGCCGGGACCTGATGCCCGTATTCGCCGAGTGCGGCGAGGATCTGGCGCGCCATTTCGAGTTGGACGAGGGCCGCCTGCAGGAGGTAATCAATAGCGGTGCCGCCCTGACGGACAACGAGGTGGAGGACGACGACATCACCCTCCTCGCCCTGTCCGCCATGCCCGACAGCTACAATAACAAGCGGCTCCTGGAAGGCCTGCGCCGGCGCATGGACCCGGACGCCCCCGCCACCTCTTTGCGGGATTACCTGTTCTGGAAATACGTGGCCGCCAGGGAGCCCCCCCCCGAGCCCAAGGAGTAGGTCCGGCGCCAGGGCCCGGGGCAGGCAGGGTCCAAACCCAACATCAGTGACCCCCGCCCTTCTTCGACATCTTCTTCATAACGTGCACATCGAAGGAACGGCGCTGCTCGGGCGTGAGCACTTCCCGTCGGGCCATGATGTGGCGGAATTTGGCCATCATCATCTGGCGTCTCAGGGACAGCATCTCGTCCACCTTGGACGACAGGGTACGTTCGTCGGGGTCATCGGCGAGGGCCATGGTCACCAGATCGGCCCGGATGGCCCGGGCGCGCGCCTTCATGGGCATCATCATCTTTTTCTGCCTGACCTTGAGCTCATCGAGACGGGCCTGCTGCTCGTCCGTGAGGGTGGATTCCCAATCCGCGCCGTAGAGCCCACCCCCCATCCCGCCGTCGCCACCTTCCCCGCCCTTCATGGGTTTGCCCTTGCCCGCCATCATGGCCTTGCCACCGTCGCCGTGACCGCCGTGTTGCGCCGCCACGGCGCCGCCAAATAATGGAGGGCCGGCCCCCAGCCACAGCACGGCGGCCAGCACGGAAGAAAAGCCGAGGTTCAACGGCGTGTTAGCTTTCATTATGATTATCCTCATCTGACTACGATCATCGCGGGACGAAGTAATGGAAAAGAACGAGCCGGGGCAAAGATATCACCCGGATGCGGCAACGGCATCTCCCCCGGCCGACCCGTTACCCTTACGCGCCAAACTCAATCTGGAGACGGCCGTCATTGCCTGGGAGGAACTGGCCCGCCACTTCGCCCGGGGTGCCGTCCTCACGGTGGATCGTGAGTTGGACCTCATCGAGGCGGCGGCCGCCGTCGCCGAGGACGACCGGCCGCGGGTGGGGGCGTGGCTCGACTCCAACAGCCTGCACCGCACCACCACCGCCGAGGCCCGGGCGTGGACGGAGGGCCGGGCCGAGGTATGGTCCGTGGTGGTCGCCCCCTGGGTTCTGGTGCAGGCCATGGCCTGACCCACCGGCTGCCCCCGGCCACGGTCGACCATGTCGGTGCGCTTTACACCACACCTCCGTCGCACCCCCACAGCTATAGCCAACCCACTGAAAACATTGACACCATGGGTCCGCGGCATGAGACTTGCTTAATATCTTCAGATTGTAATGAGGGCGGATATAGCCGGAGTGCAGCCTGGGCCCCAGGCCGTCGGGGCGCCTGTAGATAAACGGGATGGCCGCCACCCGCCTACCGGGGTGGGAGTTGCATCGGCCATCGCTGGTGCGGCAGGACCCTTCTCTCATCGCAAGGATCCGTGACGAGGAGTAACGCGTGCCTTCCTTCCAGCCAGAGCGCCCCCGGAGAACCCACAAGCCAGTTTCGGGCGCCGGCATCGGGGCGAGCCCCTCCAGAGGGGCCCAGAGCCCCCGCTCCCCCTGGAGAATCCGTACCGCCCGTGGCCTGGCTTCCCTCCTGACCGTTGTCATCGTTGGCTGCAACGACGAGGTGGTACCGGCCCCTCGGGACACACTCCAGCAGGTGCATGCCCTCCAGGCCTCCGGTCGCTTCGAGGAGACCATGGATCCCCTGCGGGAACTGCTGTTGAGCGAACCGGACCACATCCCGGCCCGCCTCATGCTGGCCCGCGCCTACCTTGAACGCCAGGATGGTGATAACGCGGATTCCCACATCAGACGTGCAATCAAAATGGGAGCGGATCCCGGCGCCGTCAAGGCAATGCGTGTCCATGCCCTGGTCCTCCAGAAGGCCTACGGCGAGGCCATAGGAATGCTGCAACCCGGGGACATGGAGGCAGGAGACGCCGACCTGCTCCTGCCGGCGGCCCAGGCCTATCTGGGCGAGCGTCGATTGGATGAGGCCCGTGCCCTGTTCGAAAGGACTCTCGAGTCGGCCGGTCACCGCCCGGCGGCCCACGCCGGGCTCTTCGAAACGGCCATGCTCGGCGGTGACTACCAGGCTGCGGAGTCCCATCTGGGTCAGTTGCCCCAGGACCTGGACTCCACACGGCACTTCGAGGGCCGCCTCGCCCTGGCCCGGAAACAGCTGCAACGGGCGGTCAATGTCTATCGGCATTTGATGTCTCGCAATCCCGAAGACGAGAATGCCTCCCTGGGCCTGGTTCAGGCCAAACTGGCCATGGGTGACCAGGATGTGGCCCGCAGCGTTTTGGAGCCCATGCTCGAGCGCGATCCGGAATCCACCGATGCCCACTATCTACTGGCGGTAACCGAATATCTGGATGGCAACCTCAGGGCCGCCCTAGAACAGGTACGGGACACCCTGAGCCGCGCCCCCAGCCACGGCCCCGCCCTGCGACTTTTCGGTTTGCTCAATCTCAAGCTCGGTTACTCCGAGCAGGCGGTGGAAGCCCTCAACGGCTATCTGGCCGACAACCCTGCCGACGCGGAGACCCGCAAACTTCTGGTGGCGGTGCTGCTGCAGCTGGGGCATTCCTACGAGGCCGATGAATTGCTTTTCGGGTTTGATGAGCCCGGAGAAGACCCCACGATACTTGCCCTCAGGGGGCTCAGCCATCTGCAGCATGGGAACTACCTCGCGGCCATCGAGTTGCTTGGCGAGGCCGCCACCCACACAGACCGTCCCGGACTGCATGGCGAGGTGGCTGTCTCCCACCAGGGCCTGACGGCCGTCGGCGGGGACGACGTCCTCTCCGGCCTGACGCGACAGGAGGGCGCAAGACAGCTGTCACAACTCGTGGACGCCGGCGGCGGCGACGAGCAAGCACAAAGTACCGATCTGGTCATGGAGGTGGTACAAACCCCCGGGGCCACGGCCGAACTTCTCGCCCTCGCCAAGCATGCCGTAGAACGCGACGACAGGGTGGAGGCCTGTGCCCTCTATGCGAGGGTCCTCGACCATGGCGAACATGACGCGGCCAGACAGGGCTTCGCTGCCCTGGATTGCGAGGAAAGATATGGCACCGTGGAGCAATTACTGGTCCGTGCCCCGGGAGAAGGACTCGCCGAGCCTCCAGTTCTGTCACCGCCCCGAGCCAGGGCGCGGATGGGCGAGATCATCCAACGATTGCGTGCCTCCCTGGATGGGGAGGGCTCCCCTGCCGCCGCCCAGACAAAGACGACCCTCATATCGGCCCCCCCTTCCGGCCCCGGCGCCATGACTGAACGGCTGGTGGGGGAGCTGTCCACCGAACTCCTGAGCCACGTGGTGTCGACCCAGGTCACCGTGGTGGGCCAGGCCAAGGCGACAGGGAGCCAACAGGTCCATCCGCTACACCTCATCCCGCCGGAACTGAAGGAGCGCCTGCGGGAGATGCGAGATCGATTACCTACCTGGGTAAGAGCCCTGAATGACGGCCCCGAAGGTCGCCTGGCCCCCGCGCCAGAGGGCGAAGCCCTTGCCATCGGCGGCGCCGCGGGAATAGATTTGGAACCAGCCACCACCAGGAGTGAGTTGAACCTGCTGGGCGAGGCCTTCAACGGCGTCAGTCGTTCCATCGCGTGGTTGGGTGATACGGTTCGCGAGCATCAGCTGTTGGTGTTATTGCTGGCCGTACCTGTGATACTCGCGTTGTTCCTGCGTGATATGCTCGGCCACCGCCGCCGTCCCTCCCCAGGGTCCGCGCCCCGCCAGCGGCCCCGATCCTCCCGGGCGCCCCCACCGCGCCGGACCGAGGCCACGAAGCCCACGCGCAAGAGCAGACACCGCCGCCGGCGCTATACGGACAAAGGCACCTGATCACCCACCATGGAGACCCTTACGAACCCATGAGCATATTCGTGCGATTCCTTACCCCTGCCATTGGCCTGCTGTTCGCCCTGTTGGCCTTCCTGCCCACTGCCTGGGCGACGCCGGGCTTCCTGGTGGACGCCGACTGGCTGGCGGACCGCATCGACGACGACGTGGTGGTGCTCGAGGTGCGCTACCATCCCCACCGCTACCTCACCGTGGGCCACATCCCCGGCGCCGTGCAGATCCAGCGCTTCAAGGACCTCGGCGACAACCACGCCACGCCCCCCATGCGTTTCCCCTCCCACCAGGTGTTTCAGGAACGCCTGCGGTCCTGGGGCGTCAACGACGATTCCACCATCGTCATCTACGACGACTCCCGCACCGCCCTGGCCTCACGCCTCTACTTCATGCTGGAGCTCTATGGTTTCGATATGGAACGGGTGAAGGTGCTGAACGGCGGCACCATCGAATGGACCGTGTTCAACGAGCTGGAGAAGGAACCGGCCGCTCCGGCACCCGGCAACGTCACCCTGAAACCCGCCCACCCCGCCCTGCTGGTGGAATGGACCGACGTCTACGACGACGTGGTGTCCCGCCGCGACCCCGGCGTGGTGCTGCTGGATGCCCGCCCCACGGACATGTACACCGGCGAGGTGATCCGTCATTCCATCCAGGGCGGGCACATCCCCGGCGCCATCAACGTAGTAAGCCTGGATGGCACCGACGGCCAGAGCCAGAAATGGAAGGACGACGAGGCCCTGGCGGACATGTACCAGTCCATCCCCAGGGACAAGACCATCTACGTCTACTGCCACGACGGCTTCCGTATGAGCCTGGCCTACATGCAGCTGAAGCACCTGGGCTACGGGGACGTGCGCCTCTACAACGGCGGCTGGTCCCACTGGGGCAACGAGCTGACCCTGCCGGTGGTGGAGGGCCCCGAGCCCTACGACGAGGCCTACGCCCTGTAGGCGGTTCCGGTCCGGGGCGGGTGGAAGCCCCGGGCCAGGGCCGACAGGTCCGCTG
>JAABTG010000195.1 GCA_011389995.1 Thiotrichales bacterium | reverse complement strand
GTGGAGTACTGTGGCATCTGTCATAAGGATGGCGGCAGCATCGAGGCGGCCCGCCAATGGAGCCTGCCGCCGCTGGCCGGCCAGTGGAAGCCTTATCTGCGCACCGCCCTGAAGGCTTTCGTGGATGGCAAGCGTCCCATGTCCGATGGCAAGGCACCCTACCTGAAGGCCCTGATGGCCCGGGAGGGCGATGAGGGCGTGGACGCCCTGATGGATTATTACGCCAGCCAGCAGTAAGCCCCCGCAGCCGGGGCCGGGCTGCGGTCATGGCCGTCTATTGAAATCCCCGCCGCCGGCTACCAGTCCAGCGCCGCCTTCATGAGTTCTCCTACCATCCGCCGCTGAGCGGCTGCTTCTTCGGGCCGGTCTGTCTGTGCCAGGAGGTCGGCGAGGGCGCGGCGCGGGGCAAGCCGGTCCGGTGCCAGGGCCACCGCGCGCCGAATATGCCGCAGGGCGGCCTCGGTGTTGCCGAGGGCACCGAGGAGCCGGCCGTAGTCCAGGTGAGCGGTGGCGTTGCCGGGGTGGGCGGCGAGGGCCCGCTTGAGGAAACCGGCGGCGCCCCAGGTCTGTTGCTGGAAGGCGGCGAACTCGGTGTAGTGCAGGGAGATGCGGGCCCTCAGGCTGTCGTTCCAGGGCGCCAGTGCCATGGCCTCGTCGTAGTGACGGAAGATATCGGCCACCGAGACAGAGCCCTCCTTCAGGCTCTCGCCATAGCCGGCGAGGAAGGCCTGCTCCGCCGCCACCGCGCCTTCGAGGCGTTGCCTGGTCGTCCCCTCGGGCACCTCCATGGTTGCCCACAGGGCGGGCCAGCCGGCCTGTCGCAGGGCGGCCACGAAGGCGAGATTCTCGGCCACCCGCTGCTTGCCGGGGACGGCGTAGTCGCGCAGGGAGAAGAACTCGTAACGGGGATGCGCCAGAGTGTTCTCGGGGGCGTGTCTCACGGCGCGGCGCAGGGTGTCGCCGTCGGCGACGAACTGGGCCAGTATCGACTCCGCACTCGTCAGCCCGTAGCGGGAGAGGCTGCGGAAGGCCTCGGGGGCCGCCGCCAGGGCCCGTTCCGCCCGTCCCAGGTCCAGGCGCAGGGGCGTGTTGGAGCCGATGAGAAGGGTGTTGTAGCCGCTCTCCTCGAGGGCAGGCATGAAAAGGGCCATGAGGACATGAGGAAAGCTGTTAGAGAAGGTCTTCAGCACCAGGCGGTATTGAGAGGGCGGCATATTGGCCGGCACCCATTGAATGGCCATGCCGCCCGGTGCCAGGCGTCGCCTCAGCAACTCGTAGTACTCACGGGAATAGGAAAAGCCGTTGGATGCATATTCCAGAGCGGTCTTCTCGTCGGCCGAGATGACGTGGTAGCGCCGTGCCGTGGTACGCAGATGGTTGCCGATATCATCCACCACCACCTCGAATCGCGGCTCGGAGAGGACATGGCCGTTCTCCGGCGCGAAGAGCCGCGCACCCGCCACCACGCTGGGTTCGATCTCCACGGCCGTGAGGCGCCCCACACCGTCGTGGCGCAGGCTCTCGCCGGCCAGCATGCCGGAGCCCAGGCCCACCGACAATTCGGTGGAATAGTCCTCCAGCAGCAGCTTGGGCAGATGGGCCAGCAGAAGCTGTTTGTATTCCGTGACCAGGGTGCCACCGATGACGATGCCGTCGATGGCCATCACCTTGGCACCGCTGTCGGGGTCCAGGGTTACCTTGGTGGTGGCGGAGGGTCCGTCGCGGTAGTAGAGGACGCGATGGTCGGGCCGCTCCCCCTCCGAGGGAAAGCGGAAATCCAGGGGTACGAGCATGATCACCACCGCGACGCCCACGGCGGCGACAGGGGCCGGCCAGCGGGCGGCAGGGCCCCGGCGTCGCAACAGCACGACGAGCCCCACCAGGGCATTCAGGATCGCCATCAGCAGTATCCCGCGCTGGATGCCCAACCATTGGAGCAGCAGGAAACCGGGCAGCAGGGCACCGGCCACGTTGCCGAGGGTATTGCTCGCATACACCAGGCCCACCCGCTCGCCGGTGGCCGCGAGATGGACCATGCCGATGCGCGCCATCACGGGGAAGGTCATGCCGATGAGCATGGCGGGCACCAGCATCACCACCATGGCAATGCCGAAGCGGGCGGCCATCAGCACCGCCACGTCGTCCACTGCCTGTTGCAGGTAGTTACGAATGGTCTCCGGCTCCGCGAAATGGAACAGCACCGGCAGGGTGGCCGCCGCCGTCATGCCGATGCCTATCTGCACCCAGCCGAACAGCGCCATGGGATCCCTGACGCGGTCCACCAACTGCCTGGCCACCAGGCTGCCGATGGCGATACCCGTGAGGAAGGCGGTGAGCACACTGCTGAGGGCGTAGGTGGAGTTGCCCAGCACGAACACCAGCGAACGGGTCCAGTAGATTTCGTAGGCGAACGAGGTGAGACCCGAGATGCCGAGCCCGATGAGCAGGAGCCGATAGGTGCCCTGGTCCACCTTCACCCCGCCGGCGGCGGCCGGCTCGGGGGTGGCGGGGAGTGCCGCCATGGGCGGGGCCCTGAGGGAGGCCGCCCAGGCCACGGCACCCAGCACCAGGTTGACGGCCGCCGCCAGGTAAATCGTGCCGTGGAGTCCGAGTATAGGGATCAGATAGAAGCCGCTCGCCACTACACCGGCCACTGCGCCGGCGGTGTTGACGGCATAGGCGGTACTCAGGTCCCTGCCTGCGGCATCCAGCCTCCTGACCAGGAAGCGCGCCAGCACGGGCAGGGTGGCGCCCATCAGGCAGGTGGGTATGGTGACCAGGCCGAAGGCGAGGACGAAGCGGGTGATGGCGAGGATGGCCGAGGACTGGCCCGACCACTCGTACAGGGCAAGGTAGACGGGAGCCATGTTGGTAAGGGCGATGTGGGTGGCCAGGGCGGTAAGGGCGATGCCTATCTCCAGCGTGGCGTAGAACCGCAAGGGCCTGGGGCTGCGATCCGCTGCCTTGCCGAGCAGCCAGGCCCCCAGGGCCAGCCCGCTCATGAAGGCCGCGAGCACCACGCCCACGGCAGTGGCGGTGGTACCGAAGACATGGGTGAGGAGGCGCGCCCACGCGACTTGGTAGAGCAACGCGCTGGCGCCGGAAAAGAAAAAGAGAATGAGTACCAGTGGGCGCATGGCGGGCGTCGGATTCCTCGTTCGTCGATGGCCGGCAGTCGGTTCGGGAGATCACGGCACCCGTGCGCCGGGCGGCAGTGGGAGCATAACGATACCGCACCCGGGTTGGACGCCGGCGAATCGATGATTGACCTGCGGCGGGGACGTCGGGGCAGCGGCCAGCTTGACCCGGGACGGTCCCCTATGTCTAAGATAGCCCGGCTAGGGACGGCGTGTCATATTTCGGGAGGAGGCGCGCGATTTCACCCGCCCCGGGTACCTCACAGTGCAAGGCCATCGGGTGCAATGCATGAGCAGGAGCATCTGCCCCGGATTCCTTACTTTGAGCGAGCGGCCGGATGCTGAGGATTGATCAAAAGCGTTTGACTGCGGGGGCGCTGGTGGCTTCCATTGTGTTGGTCGCCTGGGCGGCGGCGCACGCCACCTGGACGCTACTCGAACCCGCCGATGTCATCCCCCACGAAGATGTTACCCCAACTCAAGTGCAACGCCCTGTCCAGGAACCGGGTCGTGCCCTCAGCGACGCCCACCTCCTCGGCGAGCCCGAACGCAAGCGGGTGACGCGAGAGGTGCCGGTGACCCGTCTGGACCTGGAGTTGCTCGGTGTTTACAACACCAAGGCCGGTGATGGCTTCGCTGTCATCCGCGAGGGCAAGAGCGACCAGAAGCTGTTCAGGCGTGGCGCGGTCGTGGCGGGAGGAGCGCGTCTCAGCGAGGTCCACGCCAATCGGGTGGTGCTGGAAGTGGGTGGGCGCATAGAGAGTCTGTATCTTGATAAGGATCGGCAACGACGTCTTCTTGCCGGTACCGCATCCGGCATTAGCGGGGACGCACCCCTTAGCACGCGTCTCGGCGCCCTGCGCAAGCGCGCCATGGCGGACCCCGCCAGCCTGGGCAGGATGATTGAGGCCAGTCCTGTGCGCAGTGGCGGGCGAATGGAAGGGTACCGAATACACCAGCGGGTCCCGAATCCCCTGTTCAGCGAGGTCGGGCTGGAGGACGGCGATGTACTTTTGGAGCTGAACGATATCCTTCTCGATGAACCCCAAAAGGGCTTCAAGGCACTCCAGGAGTTGGCGAGTGCTCGGCAAATAACCGCCCGGGTAATGCGGGCCGGCAGGACCATCACCATCCGGCAGCGGCTGGAATAAGAGCAAAAGGCGCCTCTAATGTATAGGAATCTGATTGCAGTGATCCTGGCGGTGGCCGTCGTAATGGCCGGGGCGGCCATGGCCGCGGAAGAGGGCGAGGTGGGCTCTCTGAATCTCCGCAACGTGGATATTCGCGCCCTCATCGATACCATCGCCGAGGTCACAGGAAAGAATTTCCTGGTTGATCCCCGGGTCAAGGGCGAGGTGACCCTTATCTCATCCAATGGCATGACGCCGGAGCAGGTCTACCAGGTATTCCTGTCCACCCTGGAGGTCCATGGCTTCGTAGCGGTACCCGCGGGCAAGGTCATTAAGATCGTTCCCGATCTGGCGGTGCGCCTCGGACCCACGGATGCGGGCAGACCACTGGCCGACATCCCGCGGGAGGAGATCGTAACGCGGGTCATCGAGGTGACACACGTGGATCCCGCCAAGCTCGTGCCCGTGCTGCGGCCGCTGATCCCGCAGCCGGCGCACCTTGCGGCTTACAGGGAGTCCAAAACCCTGCTCATCTCGGATCGCGCCGTCAACGTCAATCGCATCGTCGAGTTGGTGCGGCGTATCGATCGCACCAGCGACGAGGGGGTGGAGGTATTACGCCTCAAGCACGCCGAGGCCGATCTACTCATAAAGACCATCAACGATTTCTATGGCGCCGCCCGGGGAGAATCTGCCGGCCAGGTGGTGCTCGCGGCGGATCCCCGCAGCAACAGCATCCTGCTTTCGGCGGACCCCGAGCGCCGCCTGCGCATCAGGAGCCTCATCGCCCATCTGGACACGCCCCTGGATGCAGGCGGGGATACCCAGATCGTGTTCCTTCGCAACACCGACGCCCAGGAACTTGCCGAGCTGCTTCGGCAACTGGTGGGTCAGGAAGCGGGGACGGGAACGCCGGCCGGCGAGGTCCCCAAGGCCGAGCGGGTCGACATCCAGGCCCATCCTTCCAACAACGCATTGCTGCTCACCGCACCGGCCCCGGAGATGCGCAACCTCAAGTCCATCGTGCGCCAGCTCGATATCCAGCGCGCCCAGATCCTGGTGGAGGCGGTGATCGCCGAGGTGTCCACGGACCTCACTCAGGAACTCGGCGCGCAGTTCGCCATCGCCAATCTCGAAGGTGGCACCGAGCCCCTGGGTTTTACCAACTTCGGCTCCAATCGCCTGTCGGATCTGGCGGCGCAGGCCCAAAGCGGCGAGTTTCCTTCCGTCGGCCCGGGGGCGTTTCTGGGGATCGGGCGCATCGGGGCGGGAGGAGCCGACTGGGCGGTACTGGTAACCGCCCTTAGCGGCGACGCCGCCAGCAATATCCTTTTCACGCCCACCCTGCTGGCCACCGATAACGAGGAGGCCGAGATCGTGGTGGGCCAGAACGTTCCCTTCATTACCGGTCAATTCACCAACACCGGTACCGCCAACACCA
>JAABTG010000194.1 GCA_011389995.1 Thiotrichales bacterium | reverse complement strand
CGCCGTGGCCACCGCCCTGGCCGTGGCGGGCCTGGTCCTGGAGGCCCTGGGGGGTCCTCCGCCCGCCCACGCGGTGGGCGGCTGGGGCGCCCCCCTCGGCATCGAACTCGGAGCCGACGGCCTGAGCCTGCTCATGCTCGCTCTGACGGCCCTGGTGGCGGTGGGGGTGAGCCTGCATGCCAGCGGCTACTTCGAGCCCGCCGCCGGCAAACGGTTCTGGCCCCTGTGGTTGTCCCTGCTGGCGGCGTTGAACGCCCTCTTCCTGTCCCGCGACCTCTTCAACCTCTACGTCACCCTGGAACTCATGGGCCTGGCCGCCGTGGCCCTGACGGCCCTGCCGGGCGGCCGCGACGCCCTCACCGGGGCCATGCGCTACCTCCTCACCTCCCTGTTGGGCTCCCTGGCCTACCTCATGGGGGTGGCCTTGCTCTACCACGCCCACGGCACCCTGGATATCACCCTGCTGAGCGTCCGGGTGGAGCCATCGCCCGTGGCGTGGGCGGCCTTCGGCCTGATGAGCGCCGGCCTGGTGCTCAAGACGGCGCTGTTCCCCCTGCACTTCTGGCTCCCCCCGGCCCACGCCAGTGCCCCGGCACCGGTGAGCGCGGTGCTGTCCGCCCTGGTGGTCAAGGCCTCGTTCTACATCCTGTTGCGGTTGTGGCTGGAGGTCTTCCCCGTACTTACCGCCGGGCCGGCGGAGCTCCTGGGGTGGTTGGGGGCCGCGGCGGTACTGTGGGGCTCTGTGCTGGCCCTGCGCCAGACCCGGGTGAAGCTGCTCGTCGCCTACTCTACGGTGGCCCAACTGGGCTACCTGTTCATGGCCCTGCCCCTGGCCGCGGCTGCGGGCACCACGGCCTGGCACGCCTGGGCCTTCCTGGCCTTCTCCCACGGCCTGGCGAAGGCGGCCATGTTCCTCGCCGCCGGCAACCTGATGCGCTTCGGCGGTCATGACCGGGTGGCGGACCTCGACCGCGTCGTGCAGCGCCTGCCCCTCACGATAGCCGCCTTCGCGGTGGCCGGGGCGAGCATCATGGGCCTGCCCCCCAGCGGCGGCTTCAACGGCAAGTGGCTGCTGCTGGAAGCGGCCATCACCCAGGGCCGCTGGGGACTGGTGGCGGTGATCATCGCCGGCGGCATCCTGGCAGCGGCGTATGTCTTCAAGGTACTGGGCCACGCCTTCACCCGGGCACCGGCGTCCCACAGCGCCGCCAGCGTGCCCCGGCCCATGGAATGGGCGGCCATGCTATTGGCCCTGGGAGCCCTTCTTACCGGCCTGCTGGCCACCCCGTTCCTGGCCCTGGTGGCCGTGGCCGACCCCTTTATGCCAGGAGTGGGGCCGTGACCTGGAACAACTGGGTACCCCTGCTGGTGGTGGCCAGCTCCCTCGTCCCCGGGCTCATCATCTTCGGCCTCGCCGAGACACGGATCCGCCTGCGCACCACCTTGAACCTCTTCGGGGCGCTCTCCAAGCTGCTGCTGGTGGGCCTGATGCTGTGGGGCGTGTACCACGGTACCCACTACGAGCTGCGCCTGCCCCTGCTCCCCGGCCTGGACCTGGTGCTGCGGGCCGGGCCCCTGGCCCTGCTGTTTATCACCCTGTCCAGCGTGCTGTGGCTGCTCACCACCATCTACGCCATCGGCTATCTGGAGGGCGCCCCCCACCGCAGCCGTTTCTTCGGTTTCTTCAGCCTGTGCGTGACCGCCACCGTGGGCATCGCCCTGGCGGGCAACCTGCTCACCTTCCTGATCTTCTACGAGCTGCTGACCCTGTCCACCTATCCCCTGGTGGTGCACCGCGGCAGCGAGCAGGCCCGCCGCGCCGGCCAGACCTATCTCATCTACACGGTGCTGGGCGGCGCCCTGCTGCTGCTGGGCACGGTATGGCTCTACACCCTCACGGGCAGCCTGGAGTTCACGCCCCGCGGCTTCGTCGCCGACCTGGACCCCGTGCACCACACCGCCCTGATGACGATATTCTTCCTGATGATCACCGGCCTGGGGGTGAAGGCGGCCCTGGTGCCGCTCCACGGCTGGCTGCCCCAGGCCATGGTGGCGCCGGCGCCGGTGAGTGCCCTGCTCCACGCCGTGGCGGTGGTGAAGGCCGGGGCCTTCGGCATCGTGCGGGTGGTCTACGAGGTCTTCGGCGTGGAGTTCGCGGCCGACCTCGGCGTCCTGACGCCGCTGCTGTGGGTGGCGGCCTTCACCATCATCTACGGCTCCGTGCGGGCCCTGTTCCAGGACGACCTGAAACGCCGCCTGGCCTACTCCACGGTGAGCCAGGTCTCCTACATCGCCCTGGGGGTGGCCATCGCCGGGCCTGTTGCCACCATCGGTGGCATAGTGCACCTGGTGCATCAGGGGCTCATGAAGATCACCCTCTTCTTCTGCGCCGGCAACCTGGCGGAGACCCTGGGCATCCACCGCATCAGCGAGATGGACGGCGTGGGCCGGCGTATGCCCTGGACCATGGCGGCCTTCACCATCGGCGCCTTCGGCATGATGGGCGCGCCGCCCATCGCCGGCTTCAT
The DNA here is from genome assembly GCA_011389995.1 of Thiotrichales bacterium. GTDB lineage: Bacteria > Pseudomonadota > Gammaproteobacteria > JAABTG01 > JAABTG01 > JAABTG01. The sequence goes on along the minus strand of JAABTG010000194.1, from coordinate 3,184 downwards.
CAGCAAGTGGTACCTGGGGCTCGGCGCCCTGGAGACGGGCCAGGGCTGGGTGATCCTGGTGCTGGCCGGCAGCAGCGCCCTCAACGCGGCCTATTTCCTGCCCATACTCCACCGCGCCTGGTTCGGGGCGCCGCCGGAGCAGTGGCACCGGGAGCGGGACTTCGGGCCACGGGAGACCGGCCGCACCCTGCTGGTGCCACCCCTGGTCACGGCCGCCCTGGCCCTGGGGGTGGGCCTGCTGGCCACCCTGCCCTTCAGCCCCCTGGACTGGGCACAGCTCATCACCCGGCGGGAGTTCTACGAGCCATGATCGAAGGGAACCCTCTGCTGCTGGTGCTGCCCCCCCTGGTGCCGCTGCTGCTGGCCATGGCCGTGGCCACGGGCCGGGCACGCCCCTTCGTCCGCCCGCTCGTGCCCTTTGCCGCCCTGCCGGCCCTGGGGGTGGCGGTGACGGGGGATGCGGTGCTGCCCCTGGATACCGCCCTCATGGGCGCCGTGCTGATCCTGGACGCCCCGGGGCGGCTGTTCCTGGTGCTGATGTCGGTACTGTGGCTCGCCAGCGGCCTGCTGATGCGACCCCGCCTGCAGGCCGCGGGCTCCCATGGCCTGGCCATCCTGATGCTGTTGGCCATGGCCGGGGCCTTCGCCATGGCCCTCGCCGGCGACGGCCCGCTGTTCTACGCCGCCACCGTCCTCGCCGGCTATGCCCTCTACGGTGTAGTGGCCGTTGCCGCCGGTGCCACCGCCCACCGTGCGGGCCGGCTGCTGGTGGTTTTCCTCGTCGCCAGTGACCTGCTGGTGTTCGAGGTACTCATGACCCTGGGTCATGGCGCCCCGACACTGGACTTCGCCGCTCTGAGGGGGGCCCTGCTCAACTCTGAACACCCCGGGCTGACCCTCGCCCTGCTGATAACGGGTTTCGGCATCAAACTGGGACTCCCGGGCCTGCACTTCTGGCTCCCCCCCATCATGGTGAGTGCCGGCCGGGCCCTGGGGCCGGCCGTGCTGGCCTTCATGCTCGGTGCCGGCCTGCTGGGCGGCCTGCGGCTGCTGCCCCTGGGGGAGATGGCGGCCCCGGCGGCCGGTGAAGTGCTGGTCTGGGTGGGCTGGGCTGCCCTGGCCTACGGCCTGGTGGCGGGCTTCCTGCAGGCCCACCGACGCGCGGTCCTGGCCTATGGGACCATGGCCCTCGGCGGGCTGTGGCTCGCCGTCCTCGGCAGCCAACTGCAACACCCCGGTACCTGGTCGCTGGTGGCCGGGCCCCTGGGCACGATGCTGGTGCAGGCCATCTTCGCCCTGGCGGCGCTGCTGCTCATCCCGGGCACCGCCCCATCGGGCCCCCGCGCCCATATCGTGGCGACGGTGGCGGGCTGGTCGGCCGTGGCGCTCCTGGCCGCGGCCCCCGGCGCCCTGGCGGCCATGGTCCCGGGGCCAGTGCCCGCGGCCACGGCGGTCTGGGCCATGGGCATCCTCGGCTTTCTCGCCGCCTCTGCGATGTTGCGCCCTCCTGCCCCCGCTGTGCAGCCATCGGCTCGCACCGGGAGCGATGGCTCCACCGTGCCCGCGGCCCTCATGGCGATGCTGGCCCTGGCGGCCGCGGCCTACCGGGCGGTGGCAGGCGGAGCGGTGGTGGGCGCGGCCGTGTGGCTCGTGGTGCCCGCCGCCCTGGCGGCGGCCCTGCTGGCCCGGCGCTTCCTCACTCCCCACCTCCCCGCCCTGCGCCCCGGCGATCGGGTGGTCCCCCTGGGCCACGCCCTGCCGGTGGCGTGGCGCCAGGTACTGCACCTCGCCCTCCCGGGCCGCCAGTGGCCTCTCGGGAGCGTGGCGGCCATGGGTCGGCGGTTGCGGGCCAGCCCCGCGCCGGGACGGCTGGCGGTATGGTTGGAGGGGGCCCTGGGGCGCTGGCCTACGGCGGTGATGGCAAGCCTGGTGCTGGGGCTGCTGCTGGCATGGCTGGGCGGCTGATTGATACGCTATTAAGGAGCAACGATACGAACATGGATGGGGGGCAGCGCCGAGGCCCGGCAATGCGCCCCGTTCCATCCTCGACGCCGGGGGTTCTAAGCCGCGACCCGGGGTGACCGGGCGCGGCGCCGACCGTCCCCGGCGCCACTGCTATTCCCATCACGCAAACGAGTATGCCCATGAATGACGCTCAAGGCTGGCACCATCTATCCAAGGACGACACCCTCTCGCGCCTCGACGCCACCCCTACCGGCCTCACCGACGACGACGCCCGGGAACGCCTCGCCAGCCATGGGCCCAACCGGCTGCCGGAACCCCCCAAGCGGGGGGCCCTGACGCGCTTCATGCTGCAGTTCCACAACGTCCTCATCTACGTCCTCATCGGCGCCGCCTTCATCACCGCCCTGCTGGGCCACTGGATCGACACCGGCGTCATCCTCGGGGTGGTGGTCATCAACGCCATCATCGGGTTCATCCAGGAGGGCAAGGCGGAGCGCGCCCTGGAGGCCATACGGGACATGCTGTCGCCCCATGCCCAGGTGCTGCGCGATGGCCGGCGGCGCGAGATCGAGGCCACCGAACTGGTGCCGGGGGATATCGTGCTGCTGGTGTCCGGCGATCGGGTGCCGGCGGATCTGCGGCTGCTGGAGGCCAAGAGCCTGCGCATCGAAGAGGCCATCCTGACGGGCGAGTCCCAGGCGGTGGAGAAGCAGATGGCGCCGGTGGACGAATCGGCCCCCCTCGGAGACCGGGCCTCCATGGCGTGGTCCGGCACCCTGGTGAATTACGGCCAGGCCACCGGCGTGGTGGTGGCCACCGGCGCGACCACCGAGATCGGCCGTATCAGCAGCATGCTGTCGGAGGTCCAGACGCTCACGACGCCCCTGCTGCGCCAGTTGGCGGTGTTCGGCCACTGGCTCACCGGGGCGATCCTCGCCCTGGCCGCCCTCGCCTTCGCCTTCGGTACCCTGTTGCGCGGTTACTCGGCCAGCGAGATGTTCCTGGCCGCCGTGGGGCTGGCCGTGGCGGCCATCCCCGAGGGCCTGCCCGCCATCATGACCATCACCCTCGCCATCGGCGTGCAGGCCATGGCCCGGCGCCACGCCATCATCCGCCGCCTGCCGGCGGTGGAGGCCCTGGGCTCGGTGACGGTGATCTGCTCGGACAAGACCGGCACCCTGACCCGCAACGAGATGACGGTACAGGACGTGATCACCGC
>JAABTG010000027.1 GCA_011389995.1 Thiotrichales bacterium | reverse complement strand
AAGGGCGCTCCTACAGGGGGGCCATCCCCGGCCTGGGGATTTCCGGTTATGGTTTGGGGGGCCGGGGTATCCCCGGCTTTGGGGGATTTCCCTGTTCCCGTAGGAGCGGGCTTGCCCGCAAACGCCGGGCTTCGAACGGGCCGCCGTGGTCTGTTCGCGCCCAAGGGCGCTCCTACAGGGGGGCCATCCCCGGCCTGGGGATTTCCGGTTATGGTTTGGGGGGCCGGGGTATCCCCGGCCTTGGGGGATTTCCCCTGTTCCCGTAGGAGCGGGCTTGCCCGCGAAAGCGGCTTATCTAGTGGTGATGATGGTGCTGGTGATCGCCGTCGCCACCGCCACCGCCACCACCACCGCGCTTGCGCACTGCGGCCACCACGTCGGCGGTGGAGCCATCCTCGAAATGGAGTTCGAGCTCCACATCGTCGCCGGCGGTCAGTCCGCGGGTGAGGCCGAACAGCATCATGTGCAGGCCGCCCGGCTCCAGCCGGGTGGTGCCGCCGGCGGGCACGTGGATGCGTTCCACCTGGCGCATGCGCATCACGCCGTCGTCGTTGATATGGGTGTGGAGTTCCGCCTTGCGCGCCACCGGCGTGCGGGCCCCCACCAGGGCCCGGTCGCCGTCGCCATGGTTCACCAGGGTGAGGTAGGCGGCGCTGTTCTTCTGCACCGGCGGCAACTCGTAGATGTAGGCCTCCGGCACCTCGATGTCCGCGGCGGCGGTCCCGGCCGGGGCCGCGGTGTCCGGGGCGGCCGTCGCCAGGCCTTCGATGTCGCCGTCTTCCAGGAGGGCCACCCGCCGCTGGTCGAAGTCCTCCAGACCCAGGACGGCGACGCCGCCGTGGTTGGCCATGAACAGCCGCGCGGCATTCGCGGTGGCCACCGGCACGGCGTCGTGGCCCATGGGGCTCATGAGGTCGGAGCCCACCACGAAATGCGCCTTGCGGGCATCCACCAGGCGGCCGCCGTAGTGCTCGGTGACCGCCACCGCCGCCACATCCCCGCGGGCCTTGTCGGGGGCGTAGCGGGGGACGTCGTTCAGGAACTTGAACAGCTCCCGGGGGCCGTCGAAGTAGTGGACCTGGCCGTCCTCGAAGCGCACCGCGGCCACCCAGTCGGGAAAGCGGGCGGGGTGCATGCCGCACACCGGGCAGCGGGCATCGGGCCCGGGGGGCGGAATATCCACGGTCGCCGCCGCGGCGCCCGGGGTGGTGACGGCCAGCACCATGAGCAGGAGCAGGTGCTTGAGGGTGGGCATGGACTTCATGGGGTCTACCTCTTCAGTAAGGGCGCGCGCAGGGCGGGACCGGCGTCGGAAACGGGGGCTGAAGTTAGCGAGTTTGCCCAGGGCCGTCAAAGGCGAGACATGGAGGCTGGCGATCCTAAGGGGCGCGACCCCTGTTGAATCGTGGTGCGGCCCCGGGGTGCGACCCATGGTCGCCGGGATGGGGGCCTGGGGCGGGTACCCCGGCGCCCGTTGCAACCCGGGCCCGGGGCCGGTATACGGATTGTTCATCCCGGCGCGGGCCGCGGCAGGGCACGGTACCATCGCGGCGGCGTCACGGGCCGGCCGCAGCGCTTCGTTCCCGCGCCGCCGCGAGGGCATCTCTTCGGGACGACGGATATTGGCGGCTCGACCATGGCCAGGATTGAACTGGACGACATCAGCAAGCATTACCCCGACGGCACGGTGGCGGTGCACCCCACCCGCCTCACCATCGAGGACGGCGAGTTCTTCATTTTGGTGGGGCCGTCGGGCTGCGGCAAGTCCACCCTGCTGAACATCATGGTGGGGCTCACGGCGCCCACCGCGGGGGAGGTGCGGGTGGATGGGCGGGCGGTCACGGGCCTCGACCCGCGGGCGCGCAACATGGCCATGGTGTTCCAGAACTATGCCCTCTACCCCCACATGACGGTGGCGGAGAACATCGCCTTTCCCCTGCGCATGGCCGGCCTCGACAAGAGGGAAATGGAGCCGCGGGTGGCGGCGGCGGCGAAGATGCTGGAACTCGACGACCTGCTGGGCCGCCGGCCCGCCGAGCTCTCGGGCGGCCAGCGCCAGCGGGTGGCCATGGCGCGGGCCATGGTGCGCGAGCCCGTGGCCTTCCTGCTGGACGAGCCCCTGTCCAATCTCGATGCCCGCCTGCGGGTGCAGATGCGGGACGAACTGGCGCGGCTGCACCGGCGCCTCGGCACCACCATGGTGTACGTCACCCACGACCAGACCGAGGCCATGACCCTGGGCCAGCGGGTGGCGGTGCTGCGGGAGGGACGGGTGCAGCAGGTGGACAGCCCGCGGACCCTCTACGAGGCCCCCGCCAATCTGTTCGTGGCCGGTTTCATGGGGGCGCCCACCATGAACCTCCTGCCGGGCGTGGTGCGGGGGGGCGTCCTGGTGTTGCCGATGGTGGAACTGCCCCTGCCGGCGGCCGCGGGTCTCCTGGAAGAGGGACGGCCCGTGACGGTGGGCCTGCGCCCGGAGGCCTTCGTGCGGGTGGCCGAAGACGAGCATGTCGCCAGAGAGCGGGTCTTCGAGGCGCGGGTGGAGCGGGTGGAGTGGCTGGGGGCCGACGGGTTTGTGCACTTCGAGGTGGCGGGCTCCGGGGATCATGCCCACCATCGTCTGGTGGCGAGGGTGGCCCCCGCCTTGGCGGTTACGGTCGGCGCGCCGGTGTGCCTGGCCGTGGATGCGGACCACCTTCATCTGTTCGACGCCCACAGCGGGCAGCGGCTGGACGTTACCGCCACCCGGTCTCCTTGAAAGTTAAAGACGGCCTGCAGGAGCAGGATCGGCCGCTCTCTTCGGGGAGAGAGAAGCGCTTGGAGGGGCTCGCCGGCATGGTTTCCCCACCCCGGCCCTCCCCACAAGTGGGGAGGGAGAAAGGGGCGCTCCATCCTCTCGGTCGCAGGATTTGCCAACCCGGCCAGGGAGGCCGTGGAAGCGACTTCTCCTCCCCCACTCGTGGGGGAGGTCGGGAGGGGGAAACGACGCCGGCAGTTTCTCCAGACCACGCTAAAGACGGCCCTTCGACGCGGGGCGCGGGCTTCCGTCGCCGCCTTCCACCCGGGTCTCCCTCTTCCTCCGGGCCCCACCCCCCGGAAGGGGGCAGGAACGCGCGCGACGGAGGCACGGAGGTAGAGGAGAGAACGCTCGTAATGCAAGGCGTGAGGGAAGGGTCCGGGGAGGGCAGTCCGTCCCTGAACCGGAGGGAGACCCTCGATTCCTCAATGCGTCCTCGAGCACGGGTTTGTTATCTTCCGTGAACCGCAACAATCCGTGTTGGCTGAGAAGGTTTCACGGCCTGGATTCAGGAGGGGTTCATGAATGGTACCGACGCAGCACGGCGGCAGGGCTCGCCCGGCCTCGCCGCGGCCTGGCACCCCCGCGACATCCCTCTGGACGCCATCGACCATGGCGCCCTGGGGGATCACCCGTTGCTCTTCGACCTGGTGGTGGGGGCCTCCTTCGTGGAGATCTCCGCCGAGCACTACACCCGCAACCTGGTGGACCATTGCGCCGGCCGGGACGAGGTGGTGGCGTGGCTCGCCGGCCACTGGGAGCCGGAGGAGATGCGCCACGGCGAGGTGCTGCGGGACTACGCCCTCAGGGCCTGGCCCCACTTCCCCTGGCAGGCGGCCTACGACGACTTCCACGCCGACTACGCCGCCGCCTGTTCCGCCGACGAACTGGAGGGCAGCCGGGCCCTGGAGATGGCCGCCCGCTGCGTGGTGGAGACGGGCACCGCCACCTTCTATCGCATGCTGGCGGATTACTCGCCGGAGCCGGTGCTGGGCCGTATCGCCACCCTCATCGGCCAGGACGAGGTGCGCCACTACCACCATTTCCGCCAGTATTTCGAGCTCTACAACGGCCAGGAGGGCCGGGGCCGGCTGGCCATCGTCAAGGCCCTGCGCCGGCGCTTCGGCGAGGTGGAGGACGACGACGTGTGGTACGCCTTCAAGCACATCCACCGCCACCGCCACGGCCGCGAGCCCACGGCGGCCCAGTACCGGGCCATGAAGGCGCGCATCCGCCCCATCTTCCACCGCCACTTTCCCTACGGCCAGGCGGCCCGCATGCTGCTGCGGGTACTGAACCTCGACGGCGTGCCGAAACGCGCCGCCGAAGCCCTGCTGGTGCCCGCCATGCGCCTGGCCCTGATGCGCTGAGGCCTTTGCGCGCCCCCCCGGCACGGTGTCTGGCGGGGCCGGGCCAGGCCGGAGGGGGCCGGGTTCATGTCGAAGCCCCGGTGGCCGCGAAGTACTCATGGTAGCGGTCGCGGGCCTGGTCGCCGAACAGGATCTCGCAGGCCTCCATCAGCCCATCGGCGTGGCGGATGTCGTCGTGGCGCACCACCTGGGCGATCTTGGAGCGCCGGCGCAGGAAGTCCTCCAGGGTGACGATCATCTCGCGGCGGCGGGCGAGGCGGATCTCGCAGCGGGTGTAGTCGGTGCCCTTGATGAGCACCTCGGCCTGGCGCGGGTCCTCGCGGATCTCGTCCAGCAACTGGAAGGCATCCTTGTCATAGCGTCGCCACAGGCGGCCGGACAGGGGCTCGATGGATTCGGCGGCGGTGTAGTCGTCGAGCCCCATGAGGGTCGCCTGGTGCATGTATTCCTCGCGTACCGAGGGGTGGGGTTCGCCGTACCAGTGATAGTGGGGGTGGGCCAGGTGGACGCCGAGCCCCGCCACCTGCTCCGACACCTCGTCGCCGACGTTGACGCAGTCCGTGAGCTTGCCGCCGAAGATGGACAGGTGGGCGTGCTCGCGATCCACGTCGACGGCGTGCTTGCGGGACAGCTGCATCCAGTCCCGGGCCTGGCCCTCGGCCTGTTTTTTCACCACCAGCGGCCGTACCCCGCAGCGCTCGGCGATGATGTCGCCGCGGTCCAGGGGTTTGTCGAGGCTGAGGCGCTTGTTGATGTTGTCCAGCACGAAGTCGCGGTCCTCGTCCGTGACCCCGGTGTGAGGATCCGCCACCCGGGTGTCCGTGGTGCCGATGCAGGTGCGCATGCCCATGGGGATGACGAAGAACAGGCGCCCGTCGTCGGCGAAGAAGGTGAGGATCCGCACATTGGGCGTGATACGGGGCACGATGAGGTGGATGCCCTTGGAGAACACGTGGTGGTGGGTGGTGTGCTCCCCGGTCCGGGTGTTGAGTTCGTCCACGAAGGGGCCGGCGGCGTTGATGAGCACCCGCGAGCGGATCTCCAGGGTCGCGCCGGAGCGCACGTCCCGGGCATCGGTAATCCACTGGCCGTCCTCGCGGCGCGCCCCCAGGGCCTCCACGTAGTTGGCGGCGATGCAGCCGCGGTCCATGGCCGAGCGGATGAACTGGAAGACGAAGCGCGAATCGTTGTCGTGGAGATAGGCATCCGAATACTCGAAGCCGCCCCGGGCACAGCGGGTGTCCACCACCGCCTCCTCGGCGTTGATGCGGCCGCGGCCGAGCAGCCGCGGGGTGCGGGTGAAGCCGTTGCCGAACAGCCAGTAGACCCAGGTGCCCAGCCACAGGAACCACGGCGCATAGCGGAAGCCCTTCTCGATGGTGGCCAGGAAGCGGATCTCCCTGACCCGGCTGGGATAGCTGCGGATGAGGCGGTTGCGGGACAGGCACAGCTTGCGTACCAGGCGATAGTCATGGCTCTCCAGGTACTTGATGCCGCCCCAGGCCAGGTTGGAGGAGTGCTGGCTGGTGAAGCCGGCGAAGTCTCGCTGGTCGATGAGGGCCACCCGGGCGCCCTTGCCGGCCAGGGCCGCGGCGGCCACGGCGCCGTTGATGCCACCGCCGATGATGAGGACGTCGAAGGTGCCGCGGGGCAGCCGCTGGATATTGTTCTCGCGCAGGGTGAGGGTCATTGCTCGTCCTCCAGGGCCCAGCCCTTGGACAGTTCCACGGCCTTGTGCCAGCGTTTGAACAGGCGTTCGCGACGGGCCTCGTCGAAGCGCGGACGGTAACGGACATCCAGGGCCCACTTGTCGGCGATCTCGTCCTGGCTCTCCCAGTAGCCCACCGCCAGCCCGGCCAGATAGGCGGCCCCCAGGGCGGTGGTCTCCACGATGCTGGGCACCTCCACCGGTACGCCGAGGATGTCCGACTGGAACTGCATGAGGACGCTGTTGACCGCGGCCCCGCCATCGCAGCGCAGCTCCTTCAGGGTGATGCCGGAATCCCGCTCCATGGCCTCGATGACGTCCCGGGTCTGGTAGGCCATGCTCTCCAGCACCGCCCGCACCACGTGGGCGCGGGTGGTGCCCCGGGTGATGCCGATGAGGAGGCCGCGGGCATAGGGGTCCCAGTGGGGCGCGCCGAGGCCCACCAGGGCGGGCACGAAGTACACCCCTTCGTTGTCGGGCACCGAGCGCGCCAGCTCCCTGGTTTCGCCGGCCCCGGCGATGATGCCCAGCCCGTCCCGCAGCCACTGCACGGCGGAGCCGGTGACGAAGATGGCGCCCTCCAGGGCATAGGTCACGGGCTCGTCGCCCACCCCCCAGGCGATGGTTGTCAGCAGCTTCTCGCGGCTCGCCACCGCCTCGTTGCCCGTGTTCATGAGCACGAAGGAGCCGGTGCCGTAGGTGTTCTTGGCCATGCCCGGCCGGTGGCAGGCCTGGCCGAACAGGGCCGCCTGCTGGTCGCCGGCAATACCGGCGATGGGGATGGGGCGGGTGCCGAAGAACATGCCCGGATCCGTGTGGCCGTAGACCGCGGAGGAGGGCCTGACCTCGGGCAGCATGGCCGGCGGGATATCCAGCAGGGCCAGCAGTTCCGGGTCCCAGCGCAGCTCGCGGATGTTGTAGAGCAGGGTGCGGGAGGCGTTGGAGTAATCGGTGACGTGGACCTGCCCGCCGCTGAGGCGGTAGACCAGCCACGAATCGATGGTGCCGAAGGCGATGTCCCCGGCCTCGGCGCGGGGGCGCAGGCCGGGGGTGTTCTCCAGCATCCAGCGCACCTTGGTGCCGGAAAAATAGGGGTCGATCACCAGGCCGGTGCGCTCGCGCACCATGTCCTCGTGGCCGGCGGCCTTCAACTCGTCGCAGTAACGTGCGGTACGCCGGTCCTGCCACACGATGGCGTGGCCCACGGGCCTGCCGGTGGCGCGGTCCCACACCACGGCGGTCTCCCGCTGGTTGGTGATGCCGATGGCCCGGATGTCATTGGCCTGGATGCCGCCGGACCGCAGGGCCTCGGCGATGACCTTCATGGTCACCGTGAAGATCTCCTCGGCATCGTGCTCCACCTGGCCCGGCCTGGGGTAATGCTGGGTGAACTCGGAGTAGGCGCGACACCGCACCTGCCCGTCATGGTCGAAGACGAGGACGGTGGAGCCGGTGGTGCCCTGGTCTATGGATAGGATGTAGCCGTCTTTCATGGGAGATTCCTCCGCCGCATCTGCGACACGCGTGTAACCATCCTGAATACTCCGCCGGGCAGAAGCCAGGATCCCCGCCCGGCTACCCGGTTGGAGCCGCATCGCCCCCTTCGAGGCCGCCGGCCGTGACGGGTGATGGACAGGAGGGGCGAGGGGCGCGAGTCAGTGGAATGGCATGACAGGGCTATAATTGGAAGTATAGGAGCGGATCCCGAATCCTGAAGGTGGCCTGTGGGGCCCGGATTCGGCGGTTCGCGGGGTTCGCGCGAGGCTATGGGGAAACGATTATGAGCCAGACAGACCAGGATGCGGAAAAGGACGAGGTGCGCTGCAATTACTGCGGCGAGTGGTTGCCGGGTGACGAGGCCATCAGTCCGGAGGGTGACGAGTACGTGCTGTATTTCTGCGGCCTGGAATGCCATGCGCAGTGGGAGGCGGAACGGGCCGCCGACACGGAGAACGAGTTCGGGGCCCACAGCGGGGTGAGGAAGCGTTGAATGGAGTGTCTGCGTTGCGCCGGGCGTTGAGGGCCGCCCCCCTCTTGTCCGGGCGTCAAGGGCGGGTTTCCTTGGTGTCGCGGAGGGATTAAACTCCGTCGCTTACTGTTTCCCGCCGCCATGGACTGTCGGCGGCGCCTGGGGGCCATCATGGCGGCCCGCCAGAGCACTTCAAGGCCCTACGGGGCCTTTTTTGCTTTTCGCCGCAGCGGCGACGGGCGATGGGATTGTGGGTGTCCATTGAGGGGGTGAGATCCATGGAACCAAAGGTTGGCATCATTATGGGGTCCGTCTCCGACTGGGAGACCATGCGTCATGCCGCCCGGATGCTGGAACGTCTGGGGGTCTCCCATGAGGTGGAGGTGGTCTCCGCCCATCGCACACCGGACAAGCTGTTCGACTACGCGGCCGGCGCGGAGGCCCGCGGCCTGAAGGTGATCATCGCCGGCGCCGGTGGTGCCGCCCATCTGCCGGGCATGGCGGCGGCCAAGACCGTGGTGCCGGTGCTGGGGGTCCCCGTGCAGTCCAAGGCCCTCCAGGGCATGGATTCCCTGCTCTCCATCGCCCAGATGCCCGCCGGCGTGCCCGTGGGCACCCTGGCCATCGGCCGGGCGGGGGCCATCAACGCCGCGCTGCTGGCGACGGCCATCATCGGCCATCTCGAGCCCCGGGTACTCGACGCCCTGAAGGCCTATCGGGCCGAGCAGACGGAGGCGGTGCTTGCCCGCCCCGATCCGCGGAGCGGGGATTCATGAAGGTGGGGATCCTGGGGGGCGGTCAGCTCGCGCGCATGCTGGCCCTCGCCGCCCATCCGCTGGGTATCGAAACCACGGTGCTGTGTCCCGTGGAGGACGCCACCGCCGCCGCCGTCACCCGCCATCTGCGTGGTTCCCTCATCGACCAGCGACTGCTGGGGGAGTTGGCCCACGGTATGGATGTGGTGACCTACGAGTTCGAGAACGTGCCCCTGGAGAGCCTCCGGTTCCTGGACGGCCGGGTGGCGGTGCAGCCCTCGCCGCGCGCCCTGGCCGCGGGGCAGGATCGGCTCGCGGAGAAGACGCTGTTTCGTGCCCTCGATATCCCCACGGCCGATTTCCATGTCGTGGAAGGGGAGGCGGATGTGGCCCGGGCCCTGTCCGTGCTCGGGCCTCCCGTCCTGCTGAAGACCCGGCGCGAGGGGTACGACGGCAAGGGCCAGGTGTTCCTCAAGGCGGCGGCCGATGGCGCGGGGGCCCTGGAACGCATCGGCGGCGGGCCGGCGCTGGCGGAGGCCTTCGTGGCCTTCGAACGGGAGGTCTCCATCATCGCCGTACGGGACGCCGGCGGCGGGTTGTCCTTCTACCCCCTGTCGGAAAACACCCACGAGGCGGGGATCCTGAGGGTGGCGATGAGCCGGCCCGGCGACCCCATGCAGCCCCTCGCGGAAGACTACGCGCGGCGCCTGATGGAGCACTTCGACTACGTGGGCGTGCTGGCCCTGGAGCTGTTTCAGGTGGGTGACTCCCTGCTGGCCAACGAGTTCGCGCCCCGGGTCCATAATTCCGGCCACTGGACCATAGAGGGTGCCGAGACCAGCCAGTTCGAGAACCACCTGCGGGCGGTGGCCGGCTTCAGCGTGGGGAGTACTCAGGCGTTGGGGCTGACGGCCATGGTGAACTGCATCGGCGAGCTGCCCGCCCTGGCCTCCGTGCTGGCGGTGCCCGGTGCTCATATGCACGACTACGGCAAGGTGCCGCGGCCCGGGCGCAAGGTGGGTCATGTCACCCTGCGGGCCGACAATCCCGCCGACCTCGAGGCCCGCCTGGGCCGTATCCTCCACCTCACCGCCGGAACCGCCGCCCCAGCCGCGACGCCCGCGGACGCGAATACCTAGTGTTCTGTCCCGTAAGAATGTTCGAGAAGTCGCGCCGGGCGCAGTGCGCCAGGGAAGGCAAGAGGAGGAGGCATAGCACCGCTATGGCGACGACGAATAACGCCCCATGGCGTGCTGCGAACAAGCGAGAATCGAATGATTCTTGCGGGACAGGACACAAGGCCCGTAGGGGGCCATCCGCGGCCGGCGGGATGTCCGGTTAGGGTTTGGGGGTCGGGGGCCAGGGTATCTCCGCCAGGGGGGTAATTCAGGGCGGGCATGGAAACGGTTTCCAGGCGGGCCCGCGGGCCATGAGCTGTGGTAATATCCCGGGCTTCGATGGTGGCCCGCGTTGGTCCCCTCGCAATGCTAGATCGTGAACCCCGTCAGGCCCGGAAGGGAGCAGCGGCAGCGGTCGATGCGTGTGCCGGGGTGTGGCTGGCGTGGGTCACCTCCCTATTCGAGGTCCGGATCGCGGATTTCTCATCCCTGCCGCAACGGTTAGAATCACGCCTCCCGACTCGCCACCGGCGTACCGGCATACGAGGCCCGTCCCATGCATAATGTCCCCGGCATGACTCCGTCCCCATGACCTATCAGGTCCTGGCCCGCAAATGGCGGCCCCGCGCCTTCCATGAGCTGGTGGGGCAGGGGCACGTGGTGCGTGCCCTCACCAATGCCCTGGACAGCGGCCGGCTGCACCACGCCTATCTGTTCACCGGCACCCGCGGGGTGGGGAAGACCACCATCGCCCGTATCCTCGCCAAGTGCCTCAATTGCCTGGGTGGCGTCACCTCCCGGCCCTGCGGCGAATGCGAGGCCTGCCGCAGCATCGACGAGGGCCGTTTCGTGGACCTCATCGAAGTGGACGCGGCCTCCCGCACCAAGGTGGACGAGACCCGGGAACTGCTGGACAACGTGCCCTATGCCCCGGCGGCGGGCCGCTACAAGGTGTATCTCATCGACGAGGTACACATGTTCTCCAACCACAGCTTCAACGCCCTGCTGAAGACCCTGGAGGAGCCGCCGCCCCACGCCAAGTTCCTGCTGGCCACCACCGATCCCCAGAAGGTGCCGGTGACCATCCTGTCCCGCTGCCTGCAGTTCAATCTCAAGGGGCTGGCCGCCACCGAGATCGCCCAGCAGGTGGAGCGTATCGTCCACTCCGAGGGCATCGAGGCCGAGCCGGGGGCGGCCCGCTTGCTGGCGGTGGCGGCGGACGGCAGCGTGCGCGACGCCCTGTCCCTGCTGGACCAGGCCATCGCCTTCGGCCACGGCCGCCTGCTGGAGGCGGATGTGAGGGAGATGCTCGGTACCCTGGATCGCGGCCGGGTGCTCAACGTATTGGAGGCCCTCGCGGCCGGGGATGGCGCGGACGTACTCCACCAGGTGGGGGAGATGACCGCCATGGGCCAGGATCTCGATGGCGCCATGGCGGAACTCGCCACGGTGCTGCAGCGCATCGCCGTGATCCAGGTGGTGGGGGCCGAAGCGGTGGCCGAGGACCTGGAGCAGGAGCGCATGACCGCCCTGGCCGGGACCTTGAGTCGGGAGGATGTCCAGTTGTGGTATCAGGTGGCCATCCACGGTCGTCGCGACCTGCCCTACGCACCCGACCATCGGGCGGGCATGGAGATGGCGCTGCTGCGCATGCTGGCCTTCCGGCCGGCCGAGGCGGTGGCCCTGCCGGGGTCCGCGGGCCACGGGCCTGTCGCCGCCCCCGGGGCGGATCGCACCAACCCGCCGGCACCCGCGCGGGGCGCGTCATCCCCGCCTCCCACCGCGCCGCCCGCGGCTGCGCCCGTCGCGACGGCGGCGGCCGATGCCCCCGGGGCCGAGCTGACTGCCGCCACCTGGGCCGATACCGTGGCGGCCTTGAGGGTCAAGGGCCTGGCCCGCGAGATGATGTACAACATGCAGTTCAAGGCCATGGAGGGCGATACGCTGCGCGTGCTGCTGGACCACGGCCACGGCCACCTTCACAGCAAGGAGCGCGAGGGCCAGGTGGCCCGGGCCCTGGGCGACTGGCTCGGACGCCCCCTGCGGCTGATGGTGGAATTCGGCACCCCCGACGGTGAGACTCCCGCTTCGGTGCGCAGTCGCCGCGCCGGCGAGCGCCAGCGCAGCGCCGAACAGACCATCCAGCGCGACCCCAACATCAGGCACATGCAGGAGGCCCTGGGTGCCGTGGTGGTGAATGACTCAATCAAACCGGCGGACTGACCGCCCACGAGGTGAGCAATGAAAGGCGGATTGGGCAACCTGATGAAGCAGGCCCAGCAGATGCAGGAGAACCTGCAGAAGGCCCAGGAGGAACTGGTGAACGTGGAGGTCACGGGGGAATCCGGTGGCGGCATGGTGGCGGTGGTGATGAACGGCCGCCATGACGTCAAGCGCGTGACCATCGATCCCGCCCTGGTGGGGGAAGACAAGGAGATGCTGGAGGACCTGGTGGCGGCGGCGGTGAACGATGCCGTGCGCAAGGTGGAGACGGCGGTGCAGGATCATATGTCCGAGGTCACCTCCGGCCTCAACCTGCCACCGGGAATGAAGCTGCCGTTCTAGAAAGTGTCCTGTCTCTTCCATCGCGCCCGGCCCGACCCAGGGCCGGGTCGGCGTACGAAGGTTCGAACACCTGCAGGGTTCGCCTCCCGCGAGGGGCATCACCGCCCCGCGTACCGCGACAGCGCTTCGGGTGTCGTCATGGCGTGGTCCCGCCCATGAGCGGCAGCCCCCTGCTGGACCGGCTGGTGGAGGCCCTGCGCTGCCTGCCCGGGGTGGGGCCCAAATCGGCCCAGCGCATGAGCTACTATCTGCTGCAGCACAACCGTGAGGGCGGGCGCCGGCTGGCGAGCGCCCTGGCCGCGGCCATGGATCATATCGGTCACTGCAGCGTCTGCCGCACCCTGTCGGAACAGGAGGTGTGCACCCTGTGCAGCGATCCCCGACGGGACGGTGCCCTGCTGTGTGTGGTGGAGTCCCCCGCGGATGTGGCCGCCATCGAGCAGGCCACGGATTTCCGTGGCCGCTACTTCGTCCTCATGGGTCATCTCTCCCCCCTCGACGGCATCGGTCCCGAGGACCTTGGCCTCGACCGCCTGGAGGCGCGGCTCGCCGACGGCAGTATCCGCGAGATCATCCTCGCCACCAATCCCACGGTGGAGGGCGAGGCCACCGCCCACTACATCAGTGAATACGCCCGCGAATGTGGCGTGCGGGCCACCCGCATCGCCCACGGCGTGCCCATGGGCGGCGAGCTGGAATACGTGGACAGCGGCACCCTGTCCCACGCCTTCAGCGGGAGGCAGGAAGTGTGAAAAGTGGGTGAATGGCGACTAGGGACTAGGGAATAGGGAATAGGGAATAGGGAATAGCGGGAGCGTGGTCCGCAGGGGGCAAGAGGAACCCGGGGCCTTCGGCCTTCATCGTGTGTTACCCCATTATGCCGCGGTAGGCTTTAACCATTCCCTATTCCCTATTCCCTATTCGCTATTCCCTGTCCTTTAACCCCCTCCCCCTGCCTCTCCAGCCCCTCCAGTACTTCCCGATAGCTCCGAAGGCGCCGCGGTGCGATGTGGCCGCGGGCGACGGCCGCGGTCACGGCGCAGCCGGGCTCGTCGCGGTGGCGGCAGTCGCGGAAGCGGCAGTCCGGGATATGGGGTCTGAACTCCACGAAGCCCCAGGCCACGTCGCCGGCGGGGATGTGCCAGAGGCCGAAGTCCCGGACCCCCGGGGAGTCGATGATGGCACCGCCGCCGGGCAGGGAGTAGAGGGCGGTGGCGGTGGTGGTGTGACGGCCCATGGAATCCACTCCCAACTCACCCACGGGGATGTCGAGGTCCGGGATAAGGCGCCGGGTGATGGAGGATTTGCCGACCCCGGACTGGCCCACGAGGATCCCCGTGGTGCCGGCCAGGGCCGCCTTCAACGCGTCGAGGCCGTGGTCCGTAGCCGTGCTCGTACGCAGCAGCGGGTAGCCCAGGTCCTGGTACAGGGACAGTTCCCGGTCGAGGGCGGCCAGGGCCTCCGGCTCCGGCAGATCCACCTTGTTCAGCACCACGGAGCCGGCGAGACCCAGGTGCTCGATGGCCACCAGATAGCGGTCGAGGAGGGGGGGCTGGAAAGACGGCGCCGTGGCGATGACCACGTAGACGCGGTCGATATTGGCGGCCATGGGCCGGGAGCGGCGCTGGAAATCGGGCCGGGCCAGCAGGCTGGTGCGGGGCGCGATGGCCGTGATGCGGCCCTGACCGTTGCCGCTGAGGGCCCAGCGCACCCGGTCGCCGCATACCGGGCGCTCGTGACGGTGCACCGTGGTGCAGCGATGGACGCGCCCGTCCGCGGCCTCCACCCGGCTGATATGGCCATGGTTGGAGAGCACCCGGCCTTCCAGTTCTCCGGCCTGGGCGGTAACGGGGCGCTGTGGCCCGGGGCCGCGGGATGGCCGGGTCAGCGCGCCATCCTCGCCGCCCGTATCACTGTTCGAACTTGTAGAAGTTCTGGTTCAGATAATCCGTGACGGCGGCCACCTGATCGTCGAACCATTGAAGGCCGAGACTGTGCTCGCAGCGCCGCACCTGGGCCTCCAGGCCGTCGAGGCTGCTGATCTTGCGATCATCCCGGGTATAGATGGTGTTGGGTTTGCCGCCCGTCATGGACTCATGACAGGACATGCAGTTGGCGTTGTGCAGCGCCTCGCCGTCGGCGGCCCCGGCGGCAGGGACGATGGTGGCGGTGAGCAGGGCGCCCGACAGGGCGAAACCGAGGTGCTTGTTCATGATGGCGTCTCCAAGATTTGATGCGTGCCACGGCAGGCATACGGGGCAGGGGCCCCGGCGGCCCGCAAGACGACCGCCGGGCAGGGGAATCCCGTCCGGCGGTGCGGTTCGATTCTACGGTGCCACCAACCCGGGGCGGTAAAGAACGCCTTATCCATGGGGTCTCTCGGCCCCGGGGCGGGGAGGACCCCCCCGGCCCCGTTCATCGGGCCGCCTGCCCCAGGGCCTTCAGATGGGCCACCCGGATGGGCGCCGGGGGATGGCTGTCATGAAAGGCCGAGTAGAGGGGGTCCGGGGTGAGGGTAGAGGCGTTCTCCTGGTACAGCTTCACCAGGGCATTGATGAGGGCGCCGCCGTCGGCCTGGCGGGCGGCGAATTCGTCGGCCTCGAACTCGTGGCGCCGGGACAGCCAGGCACCCAGGGGCTGGAGGACGAAGGTGAACACCGGCAAGACCAGGAAGAACAGGGCCAGGGCGGCATAACCGCTGGGCTCGGTGACCCCCAGGCCGTGGTAGAACCAGGCCTGGTTCATGAGCCAGCCCACCAGGGCCAGGCCGGCGAGGCTGGTGACGGCGGATACCGCGATGCGCTTGATGACGTGGCGCCGCTTGAAGTGGCCCACCTCGTGAGCCAGTACCGCCTCCACCTCTTCGGGCGCCAGGCTCTTCAGCAGGGTATCGAAAAAGACGATGCGTTTGTGCCGGCCGAAGCCGGTGAAGTAGGCGTTGCCGTGGCCCGAGCGCCGGGAGCCGTCCATGACGAAGATGCCGTCGCTGGCCAGGTCGTTGCGGGACAGCAGATCCTCCACCCGCGTGCGTACCTCGCCCTCGTTCAGGGGCTCGAAGCGGTTGAACAGGGGGGCGATGAAGACCGGGTAGGCCCATACCAGGGTAAGACTGAAACCGAGCCATATGAGCCAGGCGTAGAGCCACCACAGGGGGCCGGCGTTGTCCAGCACCCACAGCACGGCGTAGAGCAGGGGTGCCATCAGGGCCACCAGCAACAGCACCTGCTTGGCGTGGTCCGCCAGGAAGACCTTCGGCGTGGTGCGATTGAAGCCGAACTGCTCCTCGATGACGAAGGTCTGGTAGGCGGACACCGGCAGGTCGATGAGCATGCCGATGAGGGCGATGGAGAGCAGCACGGCCACGCCGGTGTGCAGGGAGCCCATGTCCAGGGCGCGCCAGGCGCCGTCCAGCAGGTCGAGGCCGCCGCCCAGGGTCCAGGTGAGCAGTATGAGGGCCTCCACCACCAGGTCCCAGCGATGGAAGCGGAGCTTGGTGGCGGTGTAGTCGGCCGCCTTGCGATGGTCCGCCAGGGAGATGCGGTCCCGGAAGTCCTCGGGCACCGCGTCACGGTGGCCGAGGACATGGCCGAGGTGGCGGTGGAGCAGCCATTGGCGGACGGCCAGGGAGGCCAGGAGAAAGATAAGAAATAGTACGGTCAGGGTATTCATGGATGCGATCTGGGTGGCGCGACCGCGGACCGGCCGCCATTTGTTAGAATGAAATCATCACTACGAGTTCAAGGACATGATGCGCCATGGCAGCGGACCCCAACAACCTCATCTGGATCGACCTGGAGATGACGGGCCTCGACCCGGCCCGGGATTTTATCATCGAGGTGGCCACCATCGTCACCGATGCCCAACTCAATATCCTCGCCGAGGGCCCGGTGCTGGCCATCCATCAGCCCCCCGCCGTCGTCGCCGCCATGGACCAGTGGAATACCGAACATCACGGCGCCTCAGGCCTCATCCGGCGGGTCCAGCAGAGTGACATCCGCGACCGCGATGCCGAACTCATGACCCTGGATTTCCTCCACCAGCACGTGCCGCCGGGGGAATCCCCCATGTGCGGCAACAGCATCTGCCAGGATCGCCGTTTCATGGCCCGCCTGATGCCGGAGCTGGAGGGCTATTTCCACTACCGCAACCTGGACGTGAGCACCCTGAAGGAACTGGCGGCGCGCTGGAAACCCCAGATCCTGGACCGGCTCCACAAGAAATCCGCCCACCGCGCCCTCGATGACATCCGCGAGTCGGTGGAGGAACTGCGCTTCTACCGCCAGGAACTGTTCACGGTCTGAGGGCCCCATGTCCAACGCCTCCACACGCCTGCCCCGGGAGCTCTATCGTGCCGACGACGTGCGGCGGCTGGACGCCCTGGCCATGGAAGACCACGGCATCGCGGGCCTGACCCTGATGAAGCGCGCCGGTGACGCCGTGTTCTCCACCCTCATGAGCCGCTGGCCCGAGGCCCGGCGGGTGCTGGTGTGCTGCGGCGGGGGCAACAACGGCGGCGACGGCTATGTGGTGGCCACTCTGGCCCGGCAACGGGGGTTGACAGTGACCGTGCTGGCCGCCACGGATGCGGCCCGGCTGCGGGGAGACGCGGCGTCCGCCCAGGAGGAGGCGCAGGCCGCCGGGGTGTCCATGGGCGCCTGGGAGGGGCGGTTGGCGGAGCGCCCCGACGTCATCGTGGACGCCCTGCTGGGCACCGGTCTGGACCGTGCCGTGGAGGGCGCCTACGGGGAGATCATCGATGCCGTGAACGGCGCCGGCGTGCCGCGGCTGGCGGTGGATATACCCTCGGGCCTCCACGCCGACAGCGGAAAAGTCCTGGGCCGGGCGGTGAAGGCCGACCTCACGGTGAGCTTCATCGGCCTCAAGCAGGGCCTGTTCACCGGTGACGGGCCGCAGTACGGGGGCACCTTCGCCTACGACGACCTGGGGCTGCCGGAGGCGGTGCGGCGCGCCGTGGCACCGACGGCCCTGCGCCTCGGTGCCGTGAAGGGGACGCCCCTGCTGCCCCGCCGCGGACGCAATGCCCACAAGGGCCACTTCGGCCACGTGCTGGTGGTGGGCGGCAACACGGGCATGGCCGGGGCGGTGCGCATGGCCGGTGCGGCGGCCCTGCGCACCGGGGCCGGCCTGGTGTCGGTGGCCACGGTGCCCGGGGCCCCGGCGCCCCCGGAACCCGAGCTCATGGTCCACGGCGTGGCCGGCGCCCGGGAATTGCAGCCCCTGCTGAAACGGGCCACGGTGGTGGCCCTGGGGCCGGGGCTCGGCACCGATTCCTGGGGCCGGGAGATGCTGGGGGCCTGCCTGCAGGGGGAACGACCCCTGGTGGTGGACGCCGATGCCCTCAACCTGCTGGCCGTCGAGGGCGCCAACCGGGAGGACTGGGTCCTCACGCCCCATCCCGGCGAGGCCGGGCGCCTGCTGGGCATCTCCGCCGGGGCCGTGCAGGCGGATCGCTTCGCGGCGCTGGAGGAATTGCGCCGGCGCTACGGGGGCACGGTGGTATTGAAGGGCTGCGGCACCCTGGTGGGCGGTCCCGAGGGACCCCCGGGCGTGTGCGATGCCGGCAATCCGGGTATGGCCAGCGGTGGCATGGGGGACCTGCTCACGGGCATCATCGCCGGGCTCATGGCCCAGGGCCTGGCGCCGCCCGATGCCGCCCGCGCCGGGGTATGGGTGCACGGCGCCGCCGCAGACCGGGAGGCGCAGCGGGGCGAGCGGGGCATGGTGGCCACGGATCTGCTGGCCGGCATACGAGGGGAGGTGAACGGCTATGGCGCATGAGGTGGCGGGAGTGACGGCGGGCCATCCCATCCGGGTGGGCATCAGCGCCTGCCTGATGGGCGAGGAGGTGCGGTTCGACGGCGGCCACAAGCACGATTCCTACGTCACGGGCACCCTGGGTCGCTATTTCGAGTTCGTGCCCTTCTGTCCCGAGGTGGCGGTGGGGCTGGGGACCCCGCGGCCCCCCATCCGCCTCGTCCACCACGAGGGCGGAGTGCGGGCCCGCGGCGTCAAGGACCCCACCATCGACCCCACCGAAGACCTCATCGCCTATGGCAGGAGCGTGGCGGAGCAGGCCGCCGGTTTCGCCGGCTTCATCCTCAAGCGGGCGTCGCCGAGCTGTGGCATGGAGCGGGTCAAGGTGTACCGCGAGAACGGCCACCCCACCCATGACGGCAGCGGCCTGTTCGCCGCCGCCCTCATGGCGGAGCTCCCCCTGTTGCCGGTGGAGGAGGAGGGCCGCCTCGGCGACCCGGTGTTGCGGGAGAACTTCATCGAGCGGGTGTTCCTGTTCAACCGCTGGCAGCGCGTGGTGGCCGAGGGCCTTACTCCCAAGGCCCTGGTGCGCTTCCACACAGCCCACAAGCTGATGCTCATGGCCCACAGCCAGGAGGCCTACCGCGAACTGGGCCGGCTGGTGGCCGCGGCCGGCTCCCGACCCCTCGACGAGCTGGCCGACCAGTACATCTCCAGCCTCATGGTGGCCTTCAGGAAGAAGGTGAGCCGCGGCCAGCACCTCAACGTGCTGCTCCACCTCATGGGCTATCTGAAGGACCACCTGGACCCTGGCGACAAGGCCGAGTTGCTGGACGCCTTCGAGACCTACCGCGCCGGCCGCCTGCCCCTCATCGTCCCCATCACCCTGCTGAGGCACCATTTCCGCCGCCATCCCGACCCCTACGTCGAGAGCCAGTTCTATCTGATGCCCCATCCGGATGAGTTGATGCTGAGGAACACCATCTAAGCAGGGGGGCGGCCCCGCACCCGTGGTGCAGCGGCGGGCCGCGGGGCGGCCGGGCCGAAACCGATGGGGTCTCGTTGGGCCATATCCCCGGGTGCCGGCTTTTTCCATTGCCCTTTCTCACTTCATCGTCGCCAAGGTCATTGACGCTTCTCAGTGGCGCCTTGCGCCAAAGTCCTTAGGCTGGCGTTGGTTTCGCTGCAGGCCCCGGCACGGGGTCGACAGCGGAGCGCCATCATTCCTGTCTAAGGGGGTGAAGAGTGAATCAATCCCATGGCGAACAGGCGAAGGAACAGCCGGCGGACGACGAAGAGCCGCAGCAACCCGACGGCCATAACGGGAATCACGACCACCAGGCCCATCACGCGGCGATGGTGGCGGACTTCAAGAGACGTTTCTGGGTCTCCCTGATCCTGACCGTGCCCATCCTCGTCCTGTCCCCGCTCCTGCGCGGCTTCGTGGGTCTCGAGGACGCCTTCGTCTTCCCCGGCGATGCCTACGTCCATTGGGCCCTCAGCACGGTGGTGTTCCTCTATGGCGGCTGGCCGTTCCTGACCGGTCTGGTCAGCGAGGTCCGGGAGGCGCAACCGGGCATGATGACGCTGATCGGGCTGGCCATCAGTGTGGCCTATCTCTATTCCGCGGCGGTGGTGTTCGGTCTCCCGGGGGAGGTCTTCTTCTGGGAGCTGGCGACCCTGATCGACGTCATGCTGCTCGGTCACTGGATCGAGATGCGCTCGGTCATGGGGGCCTCGGGGGCACTGGAAGAGCTGGTACGGCTGATGCCCGACACCGCAAACCGCCTCCAGGAAGGCGGTGAGACCGAAGAAGTGCCGGTGGCGGAACTGAATTCCCAAGACCGCATCCTGATCCGGCCGGGGGAAAAGGTCCCCACCGACGGCAACATCCTCGAAGGACGCACGAGCATGGACGAATCCATGCTGACCGGCGAGTCGAAGCCGGTGGAGAAGAATGTCGGCGATGAGGTGGTGGGCGGTTCGGTAAACGGCGACGCCGCCATCACGGTGGAGGTGGGAAAGACCGGAGAGGACACCTATCTGTCCCAGGTCGTCGCCATGGTTCGACAGGCCCAGGAATCCCGTTCCCGGAGTCAGAACATGGCCGACCGCGCCGCCGGCTGGCTCACCTATATCTCCATCACGGTGGGGTTCATCACCCTGGGCGTGTGGCTGGCGGTGGGCGAAACGTTCACCTTCTCGCTGGCCCGCATGGTCACGGTCATGGTCATCACCTGTCCCCACGCCCTCGGGCTGGCCGTGCCGCTGGTGGTGGCGGTCAGCACCAGCCTCAGCGCGCAGAGCGGCCTGCTGGTTCGGGATCGCGGCGGTTTCGAGCGGGCCCGCAGCGTCGACGCGGTCATCTTCGACAAGACGGGGACCCTGACCGAAGGGCGATTCGGGGTCAGCGAGGTCTTCACGCTGGGCGAGCGTTCGGAGGACGAGGTCCTGGCCATAGCCGCCGCCCTGGAAGGCCGGTCCGAGCACCCCATCGCCCGCGGCATCACCGATGCCGCGGGCTCGCGTGACCTGGAAATACCCTCCGCCGAGGGTTTCGAGGCCCTCAAGGGCCAGGGCGCCAAGGCCACCGTCGACGGCCGGGACGTCAAGGTGGTGAGCCCGGGTTACCTTGAGGAAAACGACCTTTCCGTCACCGACGAATCGATCGATCGGGCCACCGGCGAGGGCAAGACCGTGGTCTACGTGCTTGTGGACGGCGAGGTGACGGGTGCCATCGCCCTGGCCGACGTCGTGCGGGAGGAATCCCGTGAGGCCGTGGACTCACTCAAGCAGATGGGTATCCGGTGCATGATGCTCACCGGCGATTCCGAGGCGGTGGCCAGGAGCGTGGCCGGGGAACTGGGCCTCGATGAGTATTTCGCCGAGGTCTTGCCGGACAGGAAGGCGGAAACGGTCAAGAGGGTCAAGCAGGAGGGCGGCACCGTCGCCATGGTGGGCGATGGCATCAACGATGCCCCGGCCCTGGTGGAGGCCGATCTCGGCATCGCCATCGGTGCGGGGACCGACGTCGCCGTGCAGTCTGCGGACATCGTGCTGGTCAGGAGCGACCCGCGCGACGTGGTGGCGATCCTGCGGTTGTCCGGCGCCACCTACCGCAAGATGGTCCAGAATTTCGTGCTGGCGACCGGGTATAACGTGGTTGCCATCCCGCTGGCCGCCGGCATCGCATCACCGTGGGGTATCGTCCTGTCTCCCGCCGTCGGCGCCGCCCTGATGTCGGCCAGCACGGTACTGGTCGCCATCAACGCCAAGTTGCTGGAACGCGCGGGCTCGCTGGTAAGCCGGCCCGCGACGCCGGCGGCGGCTTCTTCGACATGACCCGCCACCCGTGTCGGCGGTCGGCCGCCTGCCCGTCATCGTCGCCATCACCCTGCTGAGGCACCGTTTCCGCCGCCATCCCGATGGGCATTAGGGAATAGGGAATGGCTGGCTTGGGCCGTAGGGAGTCAAAGGGACGGTGCTCTGGTCCACTGGTAACTGTCCACGGTACCGGCGCCGGCACCACCTTAGCTCATGCTATTCCCTATTCCCTATTCCCTATTCCCCTTTTCCTGCCCTTATTCCCTGCCCTTATGCACCCCCTTTCACCTCCCCATAGGCCGCCAGCGCCCGCTCCCGGGTCGCCTTGAGGTCCACCATGGGCTCGGGGTAATCCCGGCCGAGGGTGATGCCGGCCTCCTGCAGGACCGCCGCGGGGGCCTCCCAGGGACAATGGATGTAACGGTCGGGCAGTCCCCCCAGTTCCGGCACCCAGCGGCGCACATAGGCGCCCTCGGGGTCGAAGCGCTGGCCCTGGCGTACGGGGTTGAATATGCGGAAGTAGGGCGCGGCATCGGCGCCGCAGCCGGCGGTCCACTGCCAGCCCATGACGTTGTTGGCCACGTCGGCATCCACCAGGGTGTCGCGGAACCAGGCCTCGCCCGCCCGCCAGTGGATGAGCAGGTTCTTGGTGAGCAGGGAGGCCACGGCCATGCGCACGCGGTTGTGCATCCAGCCGTTGTGCCACAGCTCGCGCATGCCGGCGTCCACCAGGGGAATGCCGGTGCGGCCCTGCTGCCAGCGGGTGAGGTCGGTGCCGGGGTCGCGGCGCCAGGGGAAGGCGGCGAAGCGCGGGTTGAAGGGCTCCGTCACGGTATGGGGGAAGTGGTGCAGCAGGTGATGGGCGAAGTCCCGCCACACCAGCTGGCGCAGGAAGGGATCGGCGTCGTTGCCGGCCGCGCCCTGCACCGCCAGGGCCACCTGACCCGGGGTGATCTCGCCGAAGTGCAGATGAGGCGACAGGCGGGAGGTGCCGATCCTGTCCGGACGGTCCCGGTCCTCCCCATAGCGGCTGACGGCACCCCCGTCGAAGGCGGCGAGGGCCTCGTGGGCCCCCCGCTCGCCGGGCTTCCAGCGGTCGGCCAAGCCGCCGTACCAGGGTACGGCGGGCAGCAGCCCGAGGTGCTCCACGGGGATCGCATCCGGCAGGTCCGGCGGCGGCGGCAGGGCCGTGGGGGCCGCCAGGGGTGCGGGTTGACCGACGGTCCGGCGGTGGGCCTTCCAGTAGGGGGTATAGACCCGGTAAGGGCCGCCGCCGGCGGTGTGCAGCGCCGTGGGCTCCGCCAGCAGGGCGCCGGGGTGATGGCTTACGGTGACGCCCTGCCGCACCAGGGCGGCCTCCACTGCGGCGTCGCGCTCTGCCAGGGCGGGTTCGTAGAGACGGTTCCACGTCACCATGCTGGCCTTGAGGTGGCGGGCGAGGGCCGGCAGCCGCTCCTCGGCCGGACCTTCGACCACCTGAAGGCGGGAGCCGAGGCGGCGCAGGTCCTCGTCCAGCGCCATGAGGCTGTGGTGCAGCCACCACCGGGAGGCCGCCCCGGGGGTGTCGTGGTAATCCTCGGCCCCGGAGTGTATGTACACGGGGATCACCGTACGCTGCTGCGCCAGGGCCCACATCAGGGCCGGGTTGTCGGCGAGACGCAGGTCCCGCCGGCACCACAGCAGGGCGGTGGGTGCCGTCACGGCAGGCGGTCGCGGTCCTCCCGAATGCCGCCGTTGGTCATGGAAAGGGCATACCCGTCGCCATCATTCCGTGATGAAATGGCGTCATGGTAGAGAAACAGCATCTCGAGTTGAGGAACCCCGAGGCTATGGAGGCGTTGGGCGCCCGCGTTGTGGATGCCCTCGGGGGCCGCGGGCTGGTCTTCCTGGCGGGTGATCTGGGGACGGGGAAAACCACGCTGGTCAGGGGCGCGCTGAGACATATGGGTCACCAGGGTTCGGTCAAAAGTCCTACATTTACGCTGGTGGAGCCCTACGAGATCAACTCCCAAATGGTGTTCCATTTCGATCTCTACCGCCTCGCGGATCCGGGTGAACTGGAGTTCATGGGATTCCGCGATTACATCGCCGCGGACACCCTGTGTTTCGTGGAATGGCCGGAGCGGGGGGCGGGCGGGCTGCCGCCGCCGGATATCGAGGTGCGCCTGGAATACCGGGGTGAGCGCCGCGGGGCCGTCATCGCCGCGGCGACGGCGCGTGGTGCGGCGGTGGTTGCGGGGATCGCCGGTGACGGTCATGGCAGCGCTGCTGCAGACCGCGCGGGTCCTTAAGAAAACGCAGAACAAAGCCCTCCCTGGCTTTGCTCAGTGACGGTTGTGCGGCACATGTCCGCACAACCTCACGCGCTATCAGTCGCTTACGCGACTGGCGTGGCGGCCCTCACCACGCGGTGCTGTCCTGCACCGCGGGCGAGACCGAGGCAAGCCTTCCATGGCTTGCCCGTTCGCCGGGGACAAGGTCCACCGAACCTTGTCCCCAGTCCGGCTCACCCTTGGGCCGCACGGGAAGCGCTGAATAGCTCAGCGCTTCCTTAAACCTATGACGGCAAAAGGATTGTGCCCTGGGCGGGGTGCGACGGAGCGTCGTTGAATCTTAATTAAAAAGATGAGATACGACCCCTATCTGCATAAAATTTATAGAAAAACTTGAATTATGTCGCGGTTGGGTCAAGAATGGGTTCAGGACCATACCCGTCGAAGTGCCATGCGAGTTCTCTGCATCCTGCTGTTGCTGACCGCCTCGCTCGCCCAGGCGACGACCCGGGTGGAAGGCCTGCGCATGTGGCCCTCCCCCGAGCGCGCGCGGCTGGTATTCGATATCAGCGCGCCCCTGGAGCATCGCGTGTTCACCCTGGCCGATCCCCACCGCGTGGTGGTGGATCTCGCCGGGGCCACCCTCGCCAAACCCCTGGAGCAGCCCGCCGCCGATGACCGCTCCCTGCAGCGCATCCGCAGTGCCGTGCGTAAGAAGGGGGACCTGCGCATCGTGCTGGACCTCAAGGCCAAGATGCGGCCCAAGACCTTCCTGCTCCAACCCGGCAACGGTCATGGGCACCGTCTGGTGCTCGACCTTTATCCCGGTGACGGTGCCGTAGCCGGCACCTCGGCGGTGAAGCGCGTGGAGCCGGCCCAGGTCCTGCGGGACGTGGTCATCGCCATCGATGCGGGCCACGGTGGCGTGGATCCCGGGGCCATCGGCCCCCGGGGGACGCGGGAGAAGGACGTGGTGTTCGAGATCGCCCGGGAACTGGAGCGGGCCATCGCGGCGGAACGGGGCATGAGGCCCGTGCTGACCCGTACCGGCGATTATTTCCTCAGCCTGCGCAAGCGTATAGAGCGGGCCCGCCAGCATCAGGCGGATTTCTTCATCTCCATCCACGCCGATGCCTTCCGTGATCGCCGCGTCCGCGGGGCCTCGGTCTATGCCCTGTCCCAGCGGGGCGCCACCAGTGAGGCCGCGCGCTGGCTGGCTAAACGGGAGAACGCCTCGGACCTCATCGGCGGTGTCTCCCTCGAGGACAAGGACAACCTGCTGGCCTCGGTATTGCTGGACCTGTCCCAGACCGCCACCATCGAGGCCAGCCTGGGGGCGGGGGAATACATGCTCAAGGGCCTCGGGCGGCTGGGCAAGCTCCACAAGACCCGGGTCCAGCAGGCCGGCTTCGTGGTGCTCAAGTCACCGGATATCCCCTCGCTGCTGGTGGAGACGGGCTTCATCTCCAACCCCTCCGAGGAGGAGCGCCTGATGCAGAGCCGTCACCGTCTGGCCATCGCCCGCGCCCTGGTGGACGGACTGCGACGATACTTCGGCGAGCATCCGCCCCCCGGCACCATACTGGCCGCCCGCAAGCACGTCATCACCCGGGGCGAGACGCTGTCGGAGGTGGCCCAGCATTACAAGGTCAGCGTGGACCTGCTGCGGGCCACCAATGACCTCAAGAGTGACCGCATCCGGGTGGGACAGGAATTGCGAATCCCCGTGGCGAGCGAGGGCTGAGGCAGCAGCATCCCGGACGCTCGGCCCGGCTCAGGGCAACTGGTGCCTGTCCTGCTCCCCGACATTGGCCACCACGGCCTCGCGCAGCAGTTGCTCGCTGGTGTCGTAAAGGGGCCGCCGGCTGAAGATGAGCTTATAGGGTCGGCCGCCTTTCTGGCGCCACAATACCGCCCCGCGCACCGCCGCCAGCAACAGGGCGCGTATGCGTTCCGCGATATCCCGCCGTTGCAGAAGTTGAGGCTCGCCGTTGACGATGACCCGCGGCGGCAGGCCGCTGAGGTTGTCGCTGTAGATGCGCGCCAGCTCCGTCACGTTGTCCTCGCCGGTGATGGGTTCCTCCATGCCCGCGGCGAAGGCCCGCAGCTGATGTCCGAGGGATTCCAGGGTGCCGGGGTTGCGGGACAGGCGCCGTTCCAGCTTGAGGACGGCCATACCGTAGACCCCCGCCGGCTGGGCGGCGAGGGCGGTGGGGCTCTCCAACAGCTTGTGCAACAGCCGCAGGCCGTGCTCCAGGCCCGAGATCCCCCCGTAGATGGCGTCGGTGGCGGGGGCATCGAAGACCACCAGGCTCTTCAGACTCACCGCCATGGGCTCCACGTCGATCAATCCCGTACGGGCCACCTGGTCCACCAGGGCGGTGGCCTGCAGCACGCCCGCGAGGGCGATGACTTGATCGGCGGAGTGGGTCTTCATGGTGTCAGTTATCAGCGCTTCCTCAGGCGTTACCGACCTCGGCGGGCAAGGCCCGGGAGGGTGCGGCCCATGGGGCAACAATAACCAACCCGGCGCCGGATGAATATACCCGAGCCCCGGCCAGGGCCTCAGGGGGCACGCACCAGGGTGTCGATGACGCCACCCCCGAGGCACACGTCACCCTGATAGAACACCGCGTACTGACCGGGGGTGGCGGCACGCTGGGGGGTGGCGAATTCCACCCGCACGCGGCCCTCGGGCGCAGCCCTCAGCCGCACCGCCTGATCCGGCTGGCGGTAGCGGATCTTGCAGGCGCATTCCATCGGCAGGACCGGCCGCGGGCCCATCCAGTGGGGTTCCGCCACTTCCACCGCCGTGCTCATGAGCAGGGGATGCCGGGGGTCCTGGGCCACCGTCAGGACGTTGTCCGCCGGGCGTTTGTCCACCACGTACCACGGTGCCTCACCGGCGCCGGCGCGGCCGCCGATGCCGAGGCCTTTGCGCTGGCCCAGGGTGTGGAACATCAGCCCCCGATGTCGGCCGAGGACGGCGCCCTCGGTGTCGCGTATGTCCCCCGGGCTGGCCGGCAGGAAGCGGGCGAGGAATTCACCAAAGGGCCGTTCGCCGATGAAACAGATACCCGTGCTGTCCTTCTTGTCGCCGGTGACCAGCCCCGCCTCGCGGGCCAGGGCCCGCACCTGGGCCTTGGTCAACCCGCCGAGGGGAAAATCCACCGCGGCGAGTTGCTGCTGGTCGAGGCGATGGAGAAAATAGGACTGGTCTTTCTCCGGGTCCCGACCCTTGAGCAGCGCGATACCCGCGGCGGTGGTCCGGGTACGGGCATAGTGTCCGGTGGCGATACGCTGGGCACCGAGGCCCCTGGCGTGCTCCAGGAAGGCGCGAAATTTGATTTCGCTGTTGCACAGGACATCGGGATTGGGAGTCCTGCCGGCGGCGTGCTCGGCGAGAAAGTGTTGGAATACCCGCTCCCAATACTCGGCCGCGAAGTTCACGGTGTGAAGCGGGATGGCCAGTTGCCGGGCCACGGCCGCGGCATCGGCCAGGTCCGTGGCGGCGGCACAATGGCCGTCCCGGTCGTCCTCTTCCCAGTTCTTCATGAACAGGCCCGAGACATCCCCGCCGTCGCGCCCCAGCAGGAGGGCCGCGACGCTGGAATCGACGCCACCGGACAGGCCCACCACCACCCGCTTTGAGATGCCCTTCATCGTCTAGATACCTGTTCCGAAATGTCGATCACTGGAGGTTTAGGAGGCGTTCGCAGATAACCGGTACTCCCTTCCGGGACATCGCTGTGAATACATCCCTGTACGCTCGTTCAAATTCATCCCTGAATTTGACGGTCCCTCCAGGGAGCACCGGCCACCTGCTGGTAGCGTGGAGCAGAATTCGGATCACCTATCTAGTGCCCTGTCCCGCAAGAATCATTCGATTCTCGCTTGTTCGCAGCTCGCCATGGGGCGTTATTCGTCGTCGCCATAGCGGCGCTATGCCTCCTCCTCTTGCCTTGCCTGGCGCACTGCGCCCGGCGCGACTTCTCGAACATTCTTACGGGACAGAACACTAGCAGCCCGATGGCTTTTCGGCACGCGGGCACTCCGGCATCGGCGGTTGTTTATTGCGATATATAAAAATACTGAAAAACTTATATATAAATAGCGGTGCCCGCGCCACGGCGCGAGGCGGAACGGCGTCGACGTTCCCAGAGAAAGAAGGTGGCGGCCAATCACGAGTTATTGTTTGTCACCTGCCATGGGCATGGATATAATCCGGGCCAGATTTGAGGAAAAAATAACCATTGTGAGATGAGTCCCTGGCCAAAAAGGGACCGCCGGTTCGGAGAGTAGTTCAGCTGTTGATGGCCCGTTGTCACGGGCGGCAGGACCCGGTGGGGTCCCTGGGCCCCCCACAGGCCCTGGGCCTTACGGCCGTGCCAGGGCAGACGCCGCCATCCATCTCCCCGACCCTCACCCGGTTGCTCCATTGCCGTACGCGGCGTGGAGATATTGTCCAGAACCACAAGAGTACGTAGGAAAGCAGGTGGCCCGAACCGGAGTGGTGTCGGGCGTAACCGCAAAACAACCATCCGGTTTTTCTGGTGCGGACCCTTCGTCCGGCCTTGATTCGACAGCAGGGACGCGTCAGGAATGGGTTGACCGCCTGAAGGCGGCCGGCCATTCCCGATGGTTCACGGTGGCAGGATGGCACGCCTGACGCAGAAGCAGGCAACGAGGCCCGCCACACCCTTTCATGCAATCTTTGCATTATAAAAATAATCGACCGGATCGCCGTACAGGGGCGTGACGCAGGCCGCATTGCCCCCGGGCTTCAAGGGGGAGCGGAAAGACATTCCCTGTCGCGGTCTCCAGTCGTCCGGTACCGGGCCGTCTGCGCAAGGTGCTATCTTGAGTCCAACATAGAAGTATGTGTGCAATACAACATTTCCGTGAGGGGTAACTATGAGTGCAAATCAGAATTCATCCGCACCTACGGCTGAGGAGGTTCTCGCCCAGCATCGCAAGGAGCAGGAGATCCAGGGTTTCACCGGCCAGATGGTCAAGTGGTACCACGACTATAAGTTCTACTTCATCGGTCTGTTCATCATCCTGGTCATCTGGCAGGTGGCGATGGCGATGGGGGCCCTGGGGGAGAACTTCAGTGAATCCTTCACCCCGGTGGCCACCTTCAAGGCCTTAGTCGAGATGGTGGAGACGGGCGACCTGATGCACCACACAATTCCCAGCCTGAGACGGGTCGCGGTGGGCCTCGGCACCGCCGTCATCGTGGCCATCCCCATCGGCATTCTGATCGGCTATTTCAAGGTGCTGGAGCAGATGACCTACATCGCCTTCCAGTTCCTGCGCATGGTTTCCCCCCTCGCCTGGATGCCCATCGCCATCATCATCTTCGGCGTGGGTGACAAGGCCGTGTACTTCCTGCTGTGGCTGGTGGCCATCTGGCCCCTCATCCTCAATACCGCGGCCGGCGCGGGCCGCGTCAGCCAGTTGTGGATCAACATGGCCAAGACCATGGGCGCCACGGACAGGGGCATCATGTGGAAGATCATCATCCCGGCGGCCATCCCCGACATGCTCACGGGCCTGCGCCTGGCGGTGGGCATCAGCTGGATCATCCTCGTGCCGGCAGAGATGCTGGGCGTGTCCGATGGCCTCGGCTATTACATCCTGGATACCCGGGACCGTTTCCGCTACGACCAGTTGATGGCCACCATCGTGACCATCGGCGCCATCGGCTATCTGCTGGATACCGTCATGCGCATGCTGATCCGCCGCTTTGCGTGGAAGATCTGATCGATGGACGGGCGAACGACGGAGGCAAAAGCAATGAGTTCAAACGAAAATCGCGAGGTGCTGGCGAGCTTCAGGGATGTCTACAAGTTCTACGAAAAGGACGGCGAATACGTAACCGCCCTCAAGGGGATCGACCTCGACATCTACAAGCACGAGTTCCTGTGCATCGTGGGGCCCACGGGCAGCGGCAAATCCACCATCCTGCGCATGCTGGCGGGCCTGGATAAGCCCTCCATGGGGGAATTGTCGCTCCACGGGCAGCCCATCAAGGGCCCCGGCCGTGACCGGGGCATGATCTTCCAGGAGTATTCCCTGCTGCCGTGGCGCAACCTGGGCCAGAACATCGAGCTGGGTATGGAGTTCGACGGCACGGCCAGCGAACAGCGCGCCGAGACCGCCAAGAAGTTCGTGGACCTGGTGGGGCTGGGCTACGCCAAGCACAAGAACCCGTGGGAATGCTCCGGCGGCATGAAACGCCGCGCTTCCCTGGCCATGATCCTGGCCATGACGCCGGAGATCCTGCTCATGGACGGGGCCTTCAACGCCCTGGATGCCAAGACCAAGATGACCCTGCAGACCGAGATCCTGGATATCTGGGAACGCGAAGACACCACCATCCTCTTCGTCACTTCGGAGCTGGACGAGGCGGTCAAGCTGGGCCAGCGAATCCTGGTGCTCAACAGCAGTGGTGAGGTCGCGGATATCATCGATAATCCCCTGCCCTATCCGCGCATGGGCAAGATAGCGACGTCTCCCGAGTTCACCCGCAAGGCGGCGGTGGTCCGTGAGAACGTCCTGGACGTGATGCTCAATTCCTCCAGTGAGGACCGCAAGCGCAAGGATCGCCCGTTGCTGGAACTGCGCAACGTGTTCAAGGTGTTCACCAAGGAAGGGGAGGACTTCCTGGCCCTGCAGGACGTCAACCTGTCGGTCAACGACGGCGAGTTCATGTGCATTCTCGGGCCCACGGGTTGTGGCAAGTCGGTGACCCTCAACATCGTCGCCGGCCTCTACGAGCAGACGGCGGGCGAGATCATCCTGGACGGCAAGCCGGAGAAGGGCCCGGGTGCCCACAAGGGCATGATCTTCCAGGAGTACGCCCTGTTGCCCTGGCGCACGGTGGTGGAGAACGTGGAGTTCGGCCTCGAGCTCGCAGGCTTCTCCAAGGCCGAACGCCATGCCATGGCCCTCGAGCAGCTTGAGAACGTGGGGCTCCTGGAGGCGGCCAACCTGTCCATTCACGACATCTCCATGGGGGCGCGCCAGCGGGTGGCCATCGCCCGGGCCCTGGCCAACAGACCGAAGATCCTTCTCATGGACGAGCCCTTCGATGCCCTCGATGCCCTCAGCAAGGCCGAGATGCAGGTGGAAATCCTCAAGACCTGGGAAAAGACCAAGAAGACCATCTTCTTCGTTACCCATGATGTGGACGAGGCCATCTTCATCTCCGATCGCATCACGGTCATGGACATCAATCCGGGCCGGGTCAAGGCCGTTCTCGACAACAAACTGCCCCGGCCACGCCATGAGAAGGTCAAGCGTACGGACGATGCGTTCGCGGAGATGCGCGACCAGATCATCGGTCTCTACTCCAGCCTCATGGAGGATGAACTGGATCTTATCGTCTAAACCTGATGTCAAGTTCGGAGAGATGCATGAGAAAAGCAATCTACAGGTCCCTCATGGCCGCGGTGCTGATGGCTATCGCGGCGGGCACGTCGCCGGCATCGGCCGCCGATGGGGAGCCGAAGATCACGGGCGACGCGGCCAGCGGCATGCGCCTGTTCCTCGGCAACTGCATGGTCTGCCACGGTGCCGGCGGCAAGGGCGACGGTCCCTACGCCGCCCAGCTGCCGGACAGACCCACGGTGTTCGCGAGCCCGACTTTCGCGGAGAAGCATACCCATGAGTCCGTTTACAGCGTCATCAGCAAGGGCGGCGCGGCCCATCGTCTGTCACCCCATATGCGGGCGTGGGGCTTCCGTCTGGAGCAGCAGCAGGTCGCGGACCTGACGGCCTATGTCATGGCCATCGCCAATGGCACCACCGTGGATATGGGCATCCCCCCCAGCGGCAAGCCGGGGGAGAAGATGTATTTCGATTATTGCAGCGCCTGCCATGGTCCCGGGGGCAAGGGCGACGGAGCGCTGGCCTACACCTTGCGGGGAAGCCAGCCCCGGGATCTGACGGGTGATGCGGTAAGCCAGCTGCCGACCCAGGTGTTGTTCCGCGCCATCAAGGTGGGCCTGGATAAGAACAACATCCCGCTGGATGCCTCCATGCCGTCATGGGGCCCCTTTCTCAGTGACGAGCAGATCCTCGCCATCGTGGAATACATCCGCACACTTTCGGCGCAGAAGTGAGCCATATCGCCCGTTTCCGGTGCATGATTCCCGTCATGGCGGGGGCGTATCGGTATTGAATGGGAGGGTGGGGCTGACTAACATGAAGCTTGAACTCGGGCCTTGATTTCGGGTCCGATTTTAAGGCCCGTTTTTCGGCGCGGCGGCCCGAAAGGGATTGGCGGTCGCGCCGGAATGGTTTCGCCGTAAGGAGGTGCGGTGAGGTTGGATTAAGGGATGTAGGGCTCGTCTTGGCGGGCGAGAGCGTGTCGCAAATCCATGTGTTTGGTTGATGTAAGTGTGATGCCCGGCATCCAGAGAGTAACTGACGCGTGGTAAGACCCGCCTGGCGGGGGAGGGCCCCTGGCTGAATCGGGGCTGCCTTCGCCGGGCACTGAATGTTTCGTTTTGGTGAGGAGGATAACTAATGAGATATAAGGGCAAAAAAGTCACCGAAGGCCAGAAGCCCGAAGCGTCCGGCAGCCGCCGCCGTTTCCTGGGGGCCGCTGCGCTGGGCATGGGGGCCGGTGTAACCGGCTTTCCTTACATCAACATCAAATATGCCGGGGCTGCGCAATTCCCGGTGGTCAAATCCTGCTATCTGCCCATCACCGACGCCACGCCTATCCTGATAGCGCACGAACAGGGTTTCTTTGCCGACGAAGGCCTGGAATCGGAGCGCCCCGTACTGATCCGTGGCTGGTCACCCATCGCCGAGGCCTTCATGGCCAGGCGTTTCAACCTGACCCATCTGTTGCTGCCCATCCCCATCTATATGCGTTTCGGCCTGGGCTATCCCGTCAAGGTGGTGGCCTGGGACCACACCAACGGCTCCGCTCTCACGGTAGGTGCGAAGAGCGGTATCAACAGCCAGGCGGATCTCGGCGGCAAGCAGATCGCCGTGCCCTACTGGTATTCGATGCACAATGTCATCCAGCAGATGATCCTGACGGAATACGGCATCGAGCCGGTGATCCAGAGCCGTACCGCGCCCCTGAGCAAGAAGCAGTGCAACCTGTTCGTCATGCAGCCGCCGGATATGCCCACGGCGCTGGCCAGCGGTGCCATCGACGGTTACATCGTGGCAGAGCCGTTCAACGCGGTGGGCGAGGTTCTCGCCCGGGGCAAGGTCATCCGCTTCACCGGTGACGTGTGGAAGGATCACCCCTGCTGTGTGGCGGTGATGCACGAGGATGAGGTGGAGAACAAGGAGTACTCCCACAAGGTCATCAACGCTATCGTCAAGGCCGAACTGTGGGCCCTGAACAATACCGAGAAGGCGGCGGAAGTGATGTCCAAGGACGGCGCCAAGTACCTGCCGTTCCCCTCCAAGGTCATCAAGCGCGCCATGATGAAGTACGATCTGGAGACCTACGGACCCAACGGCACCGGCGCCATTCAGAACCCCGACTGGAACGGTCGCCGCTGGAGCGTCAATCCCTACCAGTATCGCGACAACACGGTGCGGGTGGTGGAGCAGCTCAAGAAGACGGTGCTGCAGGGCAAGACGGACTTCATCAACAGCCTCAATGGCGAAAAGGTGCAGAAGGAACTGATGTATACCGACGGCGTCCGGGAGACGGCCGAGGCCATCGGCGGCCTGCAGGTGTTCCCCAACGTCAATCCGGAAGATCCCTACCGTCGCAAGGAGATCATCAAGGTCTGATTGTTCCCAAGTCGACGACAAAACCCGCCGTGGCTCGGCCCGCGGCGGGTTTTTTTATGTCGGGCTGAAACCCGACCTACAAAAAGCGTAACCGCGAAAGACGCGAAATGACGCGAAAAGGGAGAAGGACAGAGGCGTAGGTCGGCTGCTCTTGGCAGCGGACGGAAACTCGGCGCTTTGCGGGCGCTGGTGGGTCCGTTGCGCTTGACCCACCCTACGTTGCTGCGCGCTTCGACGTCATTGGAAGGTCCCTTCTCCCTTGGGGAGAAGGACAGGATGAGGGGATGTTGGGCGGGCGCATGGGGCTAAGGGATGTCGGAAATCCCGGCCTACATCCGAGCCCCTGGGAACGGTCGGTGCCTTGTCTTCGTAGCTCGGTTGTAGGGCGGACTTCAGTCCGACAACCTGCCGGGCGACAACCCGCTTTGAATGGGTATGATGGCCCATTGGCCCGGTTGCAGTCCCGCGAGCCTCCAGGGTCCGATGCGATGGCGCACCAGGCGCAGGGTGGGCAGGCCCACGGCGGCAGTCATGCGCCGCACCTGGCGGTTGCGGCCCTCCGTCAGACCCAGCTCGAGCCAGCCGGTGGGGATATGGCGGCGATAGCGCACGGGCGGCTGCCGTGGCCACAGGGGCGGCTCCGGAATGGAGCGGGCGTGGGTGGCGCGGGCAGGGCCGTCCTTCAGCATCACACCGGTGGTGAGTCGCTCCAGTTGGGAGGAGTCGGGGACGCCTTCCACCTGCACCCAGTAACGCTTTTCCAGCTTGGCGGCGGGATGGCTGATGCGATGCTGGAGGGCGCCATCATCGGTGAGCAGCAGGAGACCCTCGCTGTCCCGATCCAACCGTCCGGCGGGGTAGACGCCCGTGACATGGATGAAGTCGCCGAGGGTGGGACGGCCGTCGCGGTCGGTAAACTGGCACATGACGCCGAAGGGTTTGTTGAACAACAATAGCCTGGGCTTTGCACCGGAATCCTGAAGGCTTCGGGGTGGGGTGGATGTTGCTTTGCTCCGGCTCATATCTCGCTGGGGCGCCGATCTGTGGGAGGACCTTTAAGGGTGGGACTATACGGCGACCATGAGCGGGATACCATGGAGAACACCGGGCCTGCGGCGGGCGGGACGTGGGCCGCCGACCCGGGAGACGTGGCCATTGTGCGCCTGCCCCGCTGGCGTCAATGGAACCCGCCCCTGGTGCGGGCCTTCTGGCGGCTGACGGCGGCCCCGTCCACCCGTCGCAGCCACTTTGTCGCCGGGCGTTACGAAAACATCTACCCGGATCTGGGCGACATGGCCGAAGCCAACGCCGTCCTCGCCGAGATCCGCCGCCACGCCATGACGATACTGAAGGTCGGCGCCGGCCAGGACCTGTCCTTCAATGTCTGGTTCAATGTCATGGCCCCCGGTGACGCCACCCTGGCCCACCGCCATGACGTGGACGACGAGCGTCTGTCCGGCGTGTACTACCTGACGGTACCCCGGGCCTCCGGGGACCTCGTGGTGGCCACCCCCGCCGGGCGCCGTGTCGTGGCCCCGCAACCGGGGCTGCTGGTGTTTTTTCCACCCCACTGGGAACACGAGGTCACGCCCCACCGAGGCCGGGGCGTCCGCCTGGCCATGGCCTTCAATGCGGGCCTGCGCCGGTGATGAAGCATCCGCTGCCTTCAACCGCCGGCTTCACGATGGGGACGGGGTCATACGCCGACGGCAGGGGGCCGGTGACCCCGGGAAGGCCCATCACCGGCATGCCGTGACACCTATGGCATGGGCGAGGTTGGCGGGGATGAAATAACGCGCGGCCCCGAAACGGACGATGAGGTCGCCGCTGCCCCCCCGCTTCTCCACCTTCACCTCGGCACCCTCGATGAGGCCATACAGGCTCATCCGGCGCCGGGCCGTCTCGTCCCGTGTACTTCTGATCCTGACATCGCGGCCGGTGGCGATGTCACTCAGGCGTTGCTCCGGACGGGCCGAGCCACAACGTTCCGCCTTGGGGGGCAGGCCTTTCGACGGGTTGTCCAAGGGATCCTCTGAGGGGAATCCGGCGAAGGGATCCGACGGCATCGGCTTCATGGTGACCCCTTATTGCGCCATGGCTTCCACCGCCCGGGTGAAGCTGGTGAGCCCGGAGGACTGCAGGAATACATGGGGCTTGCTGTGGGCCTTGCAAAAGCGCTTCAGGCGGTAGTAGGCGTCGTGGCTGACACAGTCGGTGGCACAGACCACGGCATCCGCCGATGAGAGCAGGGCCTCCAGGCGCTGGCGTCGCTCTTCCAGGCCGCCGTCGTGGTGCTCGAAGCGCCCGTTGAGCCCCGTCACCACGGCCCGATACTGCTCCACCAGCTTGACCCGCCCCCCCACGCACAGGATACGGCGCCCGCCCAGATCGGGGGCGAGGGCACAGCCCTCAGCGGTGCAGCCCTCGCAGGCCGCCATGGCCTCGGCCGGCCACTGCCCCGGGGCATCGTCATGGCCGTCTCCGTGGCGGCCTCCGGCACCGCCGTGGTCCCCGGTGACGGCAGCCCAGGCCCGCTGCCAGTGGTCACGGTCCCGCTCGGCCCGTGCCAGACGGCTGGTGGCGTGCGCCGCCGTGCGGCGGGCCTCGACGACTGCCTGGTGGCTGGCGGAGGTCCGCAACTCGTCCATCTCGGCCTGCAGGGCCCGCCCCCGACCCTCTCCACGCCGGCGCTCCGCTTCAGATTCCCGCAGGGCGTTCTCGAGTTCCAGGATGCGCTGGTCCCGCTCCTGCAACTGGGTACGGGTGCGGGCATGGAGGGCGTCGAAATCCCGTCTGAGCTTCTCCAACTCCGCGTGGGCGGCGGTCAGGGCCTTCAGATCGGCCCGCTGACCCGCCCCTATCTGATGGGACAGCATGTGTATCTCTTCATAGACGCGGATGCGCAGGGCCTCGTCGCAGGCGGCATGGGTCAGGGTGGCCCACATGGCTCCGGGCACCTCACCGCGGGCGCATGCCTCGCCCCACAGGACGGCCAGCTCGTCGCTGCTGCGGGCGGCGGCGAAGCGCCGGAGATGAGAGGCGAACTTACGATCCAGGGCCTTGTGGGCGGCTACCGAAAGGGGGTTCTTGTCTTGGGCGTTGGAGACGAAGCATACATGGATGTCGTAATCACCGAGGGGGGCGTCGAAGCGCGCGCGGGCCTTGCGGGCCAGGCGGCGCAACTCCTCCACATCCAGGCAGGTACCGATGACCGGGCAATGGAGATTGCGCGCCAGGTCCCACAACTTGCGTCGGGATTTCCGCCTGGTGGTCGCCTCGGGGGAAGGGCTTCGTGGACCAGTTTCCGGCTGGATGGGGCCTGTGGGCATGGAGATGGCTGGTGGTGACTGACACATGGCTGGTTTCCCCGCTACGGCGTTCCTGCTGATGGAATCGGACCTTCAAGACTTTGAGTCGAGTTTAACGGGCCTTCCCGTAAAGTCAAATACGAATCATTCGCAATAGCATGCGCATAGCAGGGCCCGGCTTGAGCAGGCATATATGGCGCCGGCCAGTGCCCGCCGGCCAGACCCTCCGGCCGGGTTGCATGGGCGTTGACAAGTAACGCGAATACGTATCATTATCAATAAAGGCATGGCGATGGCGGAGGTGCTCCAATGGGGTTTTCGGGGGGAGGCTACGCGGGGGCATTAGCCTGCAGAGAGGGAAAAAGGAAAGGGACAAGGGAGCAGGGGACTGATCCCAAGGTCAGGGTGGAGCTTGCTTCCAGCCACGTGCGGGCCCTGATGGAAGCGGGACTGTTGCGGGTGGAAGGGATGAGATGCCTCGACAGGGATACCAAGGATGTCATCCGCCACCTGTGCCTCGAATGCTCCTGCAGGCATCGGTAGCGGGAAAGAAACCGCTTATCATAGACTTCAAGAGCGCTTTCCAAGGGCTGAAGAACAGCTCTGACATCCATGGCCAAGACGCCATGACAGAAACTTCTATTTTGCCTGGAGGCCCATGCCATTACCCCCAGGGAACGGCGCACCTATGAGCCCCACCGGTCTCAGGCGGGCCGGTATTTCCAGTAATACTCGGAGCAGATGGGGCACAGCCCGCTGGTGGTCTCGGGCGGCATGGTGGCGACCCAGGCAGGAACCCAGTCCCAGCGCGCGGGCTCCGCTGGCCGCTGGACCCGCCGGCAATTGCAGCACTGCTTTATGAGGCCGGTTTGCTGTGAACGGTAGCGGGCCGCATCGGGCGGGTGGGGCGGTCGGTAATCGGGGATATGCCGCCGTTCTTCACACAGGCTGTTCACCACCAGCAGGCCGGCGCTGTCATGGAAGGGATAGACCGTCTGGTGATACAGCCGATATAACTGCGGGCTCGAGCACTCGTAGTCGTGGTGCCAGGTCTCGCCCGTATCCAGGGCCCACTGGTAGGCCGAGACGTAGAAGTCACACAGCACCTGCGGCAGCACCGTGGTGAGGAGGGTACCGACACCGAACTGGGCGGAGATGGCCGGCTCGCCGTGGTTGTCGCGGGCGAAATCGAACCACGCGGGGTTGAAGTAGACGAAGACGAGGTCTGCCGACAGGGCGCAGATGGGGTGGGCGTCGCGCTCCAGGGTGGAAAGCTCGAAGCCGGCGATGGAGCCGGGAAGCGGGTCATTGTAAAGGCGCTGGTTCATGATTCGAGAATAGTATTCGTGTCCGGTGTTAGGAAGGCCATCGCGCCACGGCCCGGGGCCTTCAGCAGGTGGATGAGCTGGCCCACGGCGGGTACCCGCGGGGCGGCGACCCCGGCACCTCGGCGGCTGCTCCTGCCGGCGCGGGCTCGTCGCCGGGGGGGCGCCCACCGGCCTTTGTCCGGGGCCTCAGTTTCGGAAGTGTTCCGCATCCTTGCGGATGGACTCGGCCA
This sequence comes from Thiotrichales bacterium, assembly GCA_011389995.1. Taxonomy (GTDB): domain Bacteria; phylum Pseudomonadota; class Gammaproteobacteria; order JAABTG01; family JAABTG01; genus JAABTG01. Next base: position 4,737 of record JAABTG010000027.1, on the reverse strand, counting down.
CTTCCTGGACGCTGTCGGCCACCTTCTCCAGATGCTCCAGCACCTCGTCGGTGATGTAGGCCTCCACCAGGATCGAGAGCTGGTTGAAGCCATCTTCGCCCACGGCCGTGACGGCCTCCGGTTCCAGGATCTGCTTGAATGCCGCCACAACGCGGTCGGCGACCTTGTCGAAATGCTCGCTCATGGATGGGTTCCTTGGGGCTAGATATCGGTGGCACGGATATGGTCGATCTGGGGCTTGACCACGATCTTGGGATCCGGGGCGCGGGCCACCTGAGGGTCCTTGTTGGCGTAGGGCAGGCTGTGCAGCAGCACCCGCATGGCATTCAGTCGGGCCCGTTTCTTGTCGTCCGATTTGATCACCGTCCACGGTGCGTCGGCAATATGGGTGTGGAAGAACATGTTCTCCTTGGCGTCGGTGTACTCGTCCCAGCGGGCGAGGGAGGCCAGGTCCATCGGACTAAGCTTCCACTGCTTCAGAGGATCGCCTTCGCGGGACTTGAAGCGCCGGAGCTGCTCCTTGCGGGTGACCGAGAACCAGAACTTGAACAGGCGAATGCCGCTGTTCACCAGCATGCGCTCCAGCTGGGGCACCTGGCGCAGGAACTCGCGGTACTCCGCCGCGGAGCAGAAGCTCATGACCTTCTCCACGCCGCTGCGGTTGTACCAGGAACGGTCGAACAGCACGATCTCGCCGCTGGTGGGCAGGTGGCGGATGTAGCGCTGGAAGTACCACTGTCCCATCTCCGTCTCGGTGGGCTTTTCCAGGGCCACCACCCGCGCACCGCGGGGGTTCATGTGCTCCATCATGCGCTTGATGGTGCCGCCCTTGCCGGCGGCGTCACGCCCCTCGAACAGGATGACGAGACGCTGGCCGGTGTCCTTGACCCAGTTCTGCATCTTCAGGATCTCGATCTGGAGCTTGTACTTGGCGGACTCGTAGTCCCCCTGTCGCATCTTCTCCTTGTAGGGATAGTAGGCCTCGGCCTGGCGGTGGAGCTGGTCCTCGTCCACCCCTATCTCGGTGAGGCTCGGCATCCCGAGTACTTCGCCGGTAACCTCCTTCATGGTCGCGGTGTCCTTGTCTGTCATTGCCGATCCTCCCACCTTTCGGTTTGCAAAAAATATCCATATTACGCGCAAGGAAATGACTCGGCCACGATCTGGCTCAATAAACGGGTGGATTTGCAGTAGTACACCTTCAAGGATGCCTCAGGCAGATGGGCGAGGCCGAGACGCGGGGAGTGGAGGCCGAGGTTCGGGCGGAGCGCTACGAGGGCTTGCGGCTGATGGCGGATTGCGCCTGCCGCGATAGCGGGGTCTGTGAAAGAGGAGGATGCGCCCGGTATCAGGCGGTGGAGACGCTGCGGGCGGCGGCGGGATACAGGGTGCGCTGTCTCACCGCCTGCCGGACGAGGGTGTTGACGAAGCCGTAATGGCCGTTGGCCAGCAGGATGTCCACATCGTCGGTAAGGGCGCCCCTCAGGGCCCCCAGGCGGGCGTCGGTGACGGCACCGGCGGCGATACGCCGGGCCAGGTCGTCACCGGCCAGCAGGCGGGCCGCCAGCCAGCGCCCATCGATTCCGGCGGCGCGGGCAGGGGCCTTCATGTCCGGCAGCAGGGCGGCCATGGCCCTTTCCAGGCTCGCCTCGTGAGGGAGTGCGGCCGCGGGGACGGGGGGATAGGCCACCGCCTCGGCAAGGGCGGCCTTGAGCAGGGCGACGCCGGTGCCGTCTTTCGCCACCAGGGGCACCACCGGACAGCCGAGGCCGGCCGCCAGCCGCGCCATGTCAATGTCCATGCCGAGGGTCCCGGCCACGTCCATCCTGTTCAGGGCCATCAGCAGGGGCTTGCGCATATCCACCAGTTGGGCCGAAAGACAGAGACTGTGCTCCAGATGGGAGGCGTCGACGATGTTGATCATGAGTTCCGCCTCGCCGGCCTGGACGTAGTCCCGGGCGATCTTCTCCTCCGGCGAGGTGTCCTGACCGGTGACGTCCAGGGAGTCGATGCCGGGCAGGGCCAGCACCTCGCGAATAAATCAACCTATCCGAGAACCGGGCGCGTCGTCCTTAACCCCGGGCCCCGAGGTGGGTACCATGGCGTTCATGGATGGTCGCCGGCCCTCATTGCGTCTCAAACTCCCTGCCTCACGGCGGCCCGTCCGTGGCTAAACCCGTCCCGGCCAACCTGATCATGGGCTTCCTCGGTGTGGGTAAGACCACCGCCATTCGCGGTTTGCTGGCGCGTCACCCGACCGCGGAGCGCTGGGCGGTGCTGGTGAACGAGTTCGGTCAGGTGGGCATCGACGAACAACTGGTGGCCGGTGGTGGCGTCGCCGTGAAACAGGTGCCGGGCGGGTGTCTGTGCTGCGTCAGTTCCGCGGCCTTCGCTGCCGGCCTGGTGCAACTCCTGCGCCAGCACCGGCCCCACCGCGTGCTCATCGAGCCCAGTGGTATCGGTCATCCCACCCAGGTGATCCACCAGCTGACGGGCGCCGATTTCGCCACCGCCCTCGAGCTGCGGGCCAGCATTACCCTGGTGGACGCCCGCAAGCTCGCCGATCCCCGTTACACCGGGCATCCGGCGTTCACCGACCAGCTGGAGGAGGCGGATGTGGTGGTGGGCAACAAGCTGGACGGCTATACCGCCGCCGACCGCCACCGCTTCATGGATATGGCCCGGGCCTTCGACCCACCGAAGGAGGCGGTGACCATGGTGGAACAGGGACGTTTTCCCCTGGAACTGCTGGATGCCCCGCGCCGGGTACGCCAGGGTCGTTTCCCCGACGCCCATGATCATCATCACGGCGAAGGGGCGGCCGCTCACCGCGTCGGGCCTGCGGGCGCGGGCGAAGGTGAAGACGGGTGGTTGTGGGTCGAGGGCGTGGCGGCGGACACCCATAGCGTGGGATGGCGTATCCCTGACTCCGTTCGGTTTCGGCGCGCCAGGCTCGAGGCGTGGCTCGCGGGCCTGGTGGCCCACCGGGTGAAGGGGGTGGTGGCGACGGATGCCGGGTGGCTGGAGGTGAATCTGGCCGACGGGGTCCTGCAGATGGTGCCGGCCGCCGGCGCCCTCGACAGCCGCCTGGAGGTCATTGCCTTCGGCAGCCACCTCGATGGGGCCGAGCTGGACCGCAGCCTGCGCCATTGTGTCATGGGTGACGGGCCGCCATGACGCATCAGGGTCGAGGCGGCTCAGCCCTCAAATGACGGGGCTTGAGGGCCCGGCATGACGGGCCTGGCGGTGCCGTCCGGGTCAGAAATCGAGGGCAGGCCTGGCGGCGGTGAGGTCCGCGGCCCCCTGGCCTTCGGCGGTGATGTACTGCACCCGCAGCCTTTGGGTGGCGGGAAAGGCCTCGAACAGGGTCACTTCCAGGCCGGCGAGGCGGGCCGGCCTTTCGCAACGGAAGCGGTACACGGCGGTGATGTCCGTGTGGGTGTCGGTCCCGGACTTCGGCTGGTGGCGGGCCTCCTCTTCGTGGTGGCCGTCATGGTCGTGGCCATGGTGGTCATGGCCCTCGCCGGCCGGAGCGCCCTCGGTCCCATCATGATGATCGTCGGTGGTACTCAACGGGGTATCCACCCGGGTGTCCTCGAGCCGGCACCCGGCGGGGGCAGGTAACCTGAACAGGGCCTCGCCGTCCCCGAGGCGATGCACGGCCCGCCTCACGGCCTCATGCTCGGCGGCCGAGGCGGGCGGGTGCTCGAAACCCACCATATTGGCCGCCGGACTGCGCAGTTCCATATGCACCTCGTCGCCTTCCACGGCCACGTTGAGGGCGGCCAGGCCATGGACATGGGCGCCGTGCCCGCGGTGCTCCTGGGCACCGGCCGGCGCCAGGGCCGGGAGGGTCGTCAGGAGGGCAATGGACAGGCGGGTCAGGAGGGCTTTGTACATGGGCGGTCTTCCACAGGATGGGAATGGGGTGAGGGGATCCTGCCCTCGCGAGGTCCGGTCAGCAATCGAGACATAGCAGGACGCGGGTGTGGCCGCTGCCGTCCAGGGGCGGCGAGCGGTACACCAGGGCGTTGCCCATTTTTTAATTGTTATAACATTACATTATAAAATCAACCGCGGGATGGTACGCCCACCGGCGGTGCCTCCACCGCGGCAATCACCCACGCCACGGGTGGTGTCCATGGGCCCGCCCGCCGCATACTATCGGTGTCCATATGCGGTGACGTGTTCACCCTGGATGGCGGCCGCGAAGGCCGGGACGGCTTTATGCGGTGTTTCCCGCGCGGGCCGGGAGGGCCCGCCATTTTCGACGCTGTGAGCCGTTGAAGATGAAGGAAGGCGAAAACCACGTTTTCGCTTTCCGTGCTGATTCTGGCCTGGGACGGCCAATGATCCTGAGGCTGAGGGCCGGATACCATGACCACCACGCAATCCGATTCGGGCGAGACCACCATCCATCGGGCCGATTATCCCCTGCCCGGCAGTGTGCCGGTGCCCGCCTATTCCGATGCCGAAAAGGCGTCCCTGCGGGATCGCATCAAGGCCCTGCTGAAGGCCCGGGACGCCGTGCTGGTGGCCCACTACTACACCGACGAGGAACTGCAGCGGCTGGCGGAGGAGACGGGGGGTTACGTTTCGGACTCCCTGGAGATGGCCCGCTTCGGCCACGATCATCCGGCCTCCACCCTGGTGGTGGCGGGGGTGCGGTTCATGGGCGAGACCGCCAAGATCCTCAACCCCGAGAAGCGGGTGCTCATGCCCACCCTCGAGGCCGAG
>JAABTG010000026.1 GCA_011389995.1 Thiotrichales bacterium | reverse complement strand
AGATGGCGCCGCGGGCCCGCGCCATCAAGCCCAGGCTCAAGTGGCGGCTCATCCTCCGAGGTGATAGCTTTAGCCTTTTTATTTCCCCCCGAGCCCCATGACCGTAAACGATCGTCAGATCCTCGTCACCAGCGCCCTGCCTTACGCCAACGGGCCTATTCATATCGGCCACCTGGTGGAATACATCCAGACGGACATCTGGGCCCGCTTTCAGCGCCTGCGGGGCCACCGCTGCATCTACGTCTGCGCGGATGATGCCCACGGCACCCCCATCATGCTGCGGGCCGAGCGGGAAGGGGTCAGCCCGGATGCGTTGATCGCACGCATGGCCGAGGACCATCAGCGGGATTTCGCCGACTTCGGCATCCACTTCGACAGCTACTACAGCACCCACTCCCCGGAGAACAAGACCCTGGCGGGGCTCATCTACGAGCGCCTGCAGGCGGGGGGCCATATCGCCACCCGCACCATACGCCAGGCCTTCGACGAGAAGAAGGGTATGTTCCTGCCCGATCGCTTCGTGCGCGGCGGCTGCCCCCGCTGCGGGGCGCCGGACCAGTACGGTGACAGCTGCGAGGCCTGTGGCGCCACCTACAGCCCCACGGAGCTGGTGAATCCCGTCTCCGCCCTCTCCGGTGACCCGCCGGTGGAGCGGGAGACCGAGCACTTCTTCGTCAAGCTCGGCGATTTCGAACCCATGCTGCGGCAATGGACGCGAGCGGGCCATGTGCAGGACGAGATCGCCCACAAGCTGGACGAGTGGTTCACCGCCGGCCTGCAGGACTGGGATATCTCCCGGGATGCCCCCTACTTCGGTTTTCCCATACCCGGGCAGAAGGACAAATATTTTTATGTGTGGCTGGATGCCCCCATCGGCTACATGGCGAGCTTCATGAACCTGTGCGCACGGCGGGAGGACCTGGACTTCGAGGCTTTCTGGGGGCCCGACAGCGAGGCCGAGCTCTATCATTTCATAGGCAAGGACATCGCCTACTTCCATACCCTGTTCTGGCCGGCTCAGTTGCACGCCGGCGGATTCCGGCTGCCCACGGCGGTCTTCTGTCATGGCTTCCTGACGGTGGACGGCCTCAAGATGTCCAAGTCCCGGGGCACCTTCATCAGCGCCCGCAATTATCTCGACCACCTCGGTCCCGAATACCTGCGCTACTACTTCGCCGCCAAGCTGGGGGCGGGCATCGACGACATCGACCTCAGCCTGGCGGATTTCGTGCAGCGGGTGAACGCCGACCTGGTGGGCAAGCTGGTGAACATAGCCTCACGATGTGCGGGTTTCATCCACCGCCTGGGGGGCGGCAAACTGTCTGGGGCGCTGTCCGAGCCCGAGCTCTACGCCCGCTTCCTCGGCCGTGGCGAGGAGGTGGTGGCCCCGGCCTTCGAGGGCCGCGAGTACGGGCGTGCCATTCGCGAGGTGATGGCCCTGGCCGACGTGGCCAACCAGTACATCGACGAGAAGAAGCCGTGGGTGATGGCCAAAGAGACCGGGCGCGAGGCGGAGGTCCAGGCGGTATGCACCATGGGGCTCAACCTGTTCAGGGTGCTCATGACCTATCTGAAACCGGTGCTGCCCGCCACCGCCGCCCGCGCCGAGGCCTTCCTGGATGCCGGTCCCCTGGACTGGCGGGCCATCGGCGAACCCCTGACGGGGCGCGCCATCAAACCCTTCGAGCCCCTGCTCACACGCATCGACATGGACAAGGTGGAACAGATGGTGGAAGACGCCAAAGAGCCGGAAGCCGCCCCGGCGCCCACGGGCCCTCTGGTGGAGGACCCCATCGGGGCGGAGATCGCCTTCCAGGATTTCGCCAAGGTGGACCTGCGGGTGGCCCGCATCGAGGCGGCGAGCCTGGTGGAGGGTGCCGACAAGCTGCTGCGTCTCACCCTCGACATCGGTGGCGAGACCCGCAACGTGTTCGCCGGGATCCGCGGGGCCTATAACCCCCAGGACCTGGAGGGCCGCCTCACGGTGATGGTGGCCAACCTGGCGCCCCGCAAGATGCGCTTCGGCGTGTCCGAGGGCATGGTGCTGGCCGCCGGCCCCGGCGGCGCCGACCTGTGGATCCTGTCCCCGGACGAGGGGGCGGAGCCGGGGATGAGGATTAAATAGCAGGGAATAGGGAATAGGGAATAGGGAATAGAATACCGATAGTCGGGGCGGAGGATGATTGATCGATGAGCGAATTATCCAGAGTGCGGGGATTGTTGCGTTCTGTTAGACCCATGGCCGTGATAGGACGCCTCCTGGCTATTCCCTATTCCCTGTTCCCTATTCCCTAGAAAGCCCCATGTCCGAGATCCTCCTCATCCTCGTCAGCACCATCCTGGTGAACAACTTCGTGCTGGTGAAGTTCCTGGGTTTGTGCCCCTTCATGGGGGTGTCGCGCAAGCTGGAGACGGCCACCGGCATGGGGCTCGCCACCACCTTCGTCCTCACCCTGTCCTCGGTGTGCAGCTACCTGGTCAACACCTACGTGCTGTCGCCCCTCGGCATCGAGTATCTGCGCACCATCGCCTTCATCCTGGTGATCGCGGTGGTGGTGCAGTTCACGGAGATGGTGGTGCACAGGACCAGCCCGCTGCTCTATCGGGTGCTGGGTATCTTCCTGCCCCTCATCACCACCAACTGCGCGGTGCTCGGCGTGGCCCTGCTCAACGTCCAGCAGGACCATGGCTTCGTGGAGTCCGCCATCTATGGCTTCGGCGCCGCCATGGGCTTCTCCATGGTGCTCATATTGTTCGCCGCCATGCGCGAGCGCATCGCCGCGGCGGACGTGCCGGTGCCTTTCCAGGGGGCCTCCATCTCCATGATCACGGCGGGCATGATGTCCCTGGCCTTCATGGGCTTCGCCGGCCTGGTGAAGGGCTGAGGGATGCTCGCCGCCGTCCTTGCCATCGGTGGGCTGGCCGCCATCTTCGGCTCCCTGCTGGGCTTCGCCGCCGTGCGCTTTCGGGTGGAGGGGGACCCGGTGGTGGACAAGATCGACGCCCTGCTGCCCCAGACCCAGTGCGGGCAGTGCGGCTTCGCCGGCTGCCGCCCCTATGCCGAGGCCATGGCCGCCGGCGAGGTGGAGATCAACCGCTGTCCACCGGGGGGGGAGGGGACCATCGGGGCCCTCGCCGACCTGCTGGGCAAGGACCCCATACCCCTGGACGCGGAAGTAGGGGAGGCCAAGGCCGAGCGCACGGTGGCAGTCATCGACGAACCGTGGTGCATCGGCTGCACCCTGTGCATCCAGGCCTGTCCCGTGGATGCCATCGTGGGCGCGGCCAAGCAGATGCATACGGTCATCGCCGACGAGTGCACGGGCTGTGAGCTGTGCCTGCCGCCCTGTCCGGTGGACTGTATCCACATGAAGCCGGTGGAGACGGCCATCGGCGAATGGGTCTGGCCCTTCCCCGGGGAGCCGCTGGAAAGACACGGATGAGCACCAGGACAGGCGATTTTCCCGGCGGCCTGCACCTCGACGGCCACAAGGCCCTGTCCAGTGGGCGGGCGGTGGAGGCCATGCCGGTGCCGCCCGTGCTGGTGTTTCCCCTCCATCAGCACATCGGCGAGCCGGCGGTGCCGGTGGTGGAGGTGGGGGAGCGGGTCCTCGCCGGCCAGCTCATCGCCCAGGCCGGCGACTATGTCAGCGCCCCCGTTCATGCCTCCACCTCGGGGCGCGTGACGGCCATCGACAAGCGCCCCGTACCCCACCCGTCGGGGCTTCATGCCGAGTGCATCGTGGTGGAGGCCGACGGCGAGGACCGTGAGGCGTCCTTCGAGGCCCCGGGCGACTTTGATGCCATGGATCTCAGTGCCCTGCGCAACCGCATCCGCGAGGCGGGCATCGTGGGCATGGGGGGGGCGGGCTTTCCCACCTTCATCAAGCTCAACCCGGGCCCCCAGGGCAACATCGACACCGTGGTGCTCAACGGTGCGGAATGCGAGCCCTACATCACCTGCGATGATCGCCTCATGCAGGAGCGGGCGGCGGATGTCGTCGGCGGTGCCGTGGTTATCCGCCACGCCGTGGGTGCGGGGCGCTGCATCATCGGCGTGGAGGACAACAAGCCCCAGGCCGCGGCGGCCCTGCGGGCCGCGGCCCGCGACGGGGTCACGGTACAGACGGTGGTCACCCGCTACCCCGCCGGGGGCGAGAAACAGCTCATCAAGATCCTCACCGGGCGCGAAGTGCCGAGTGACGGCCTGCCCCTCAATGCGGGGGTGGTGGTGCAGAACGTGGCCACCGCCGCGGCCATCTACCAGGCCGTCGGCGAGGGGCGGCCCCTGATGTCCAGGGTGGTGACGGTAACCGGCCCCGGCGTGGCCGAGCCCCGTAATCTGGAGGTGCGGCTGGGGACCCCCATGGCGGATGTGCTGAGGCATTGCGGGGCCGACCCGGCGGCGGTGGGGGCGGTGGTGGTGGGCGGGTCCATGATGGGTTTCGCCATTGACGACGTGGCGTCGCCGGTGGTCAAGACCACCAACTGCCTGCTGGTGGACCTGGCGGTCGATGACGCGGACCAGCCCCAGATGCCCTGTATCCGCTGCGGCGCCTGCGTGGAGGTGTGCCCGCAACTGCTGCTGCCTCAGCAGCTCTACTGGTATGCCAAGTCCCGGGATTTCGACAAGGTACAGGACTACAGCCTGTTCGATTGCATCGAATGTGGCTGCTGCAACTTCGTGTGCCCCAGCCATATCCCCCTGGCCTCCTATTTCCGCTTCGCCAAGAACGAGATCTGGGCCCAGGAGAGGGAGCGGCTGCGCGCCGATCGGGCCCGGGAGCGCCATGAGTTCAACCTGGCCCGCAAGGAGCAGGAGGAGCGGGAACGTCAGGAGCGCCATCGCCGCAAGAAGGCGAGGTTGAAGGAGCCGGCGGACGCGGCGGAGCCGGCGGACCCCAAGAAGGCCGTGGTGCAGGAGGCCCTGAAGCGCGCCCAGGCCCGCAAGGAGGGCCTGGAGAGCGGGACCGAGGGCACGGAGAAGCGGCAGTGAGACCGCCATGGCGCTGAACCGGCCCATCGCGCCCCTGGTGCACGGCGATCATTCGGTGCGGGGCGTCATGGTGCGGGTGCTCTACGCCCTGGTGCCGGCGCTGCTGGTCTATATCGGCTTCTTCGGCTTCGGCATCCTCATCCACATGGTGCTGGCGGTGGTGGTGGCCGTGGCCGCCGAGGCCCTCATGCTGTGGCTGCGGGGTCGGCCGGTGCGTCCCTTCGTCAGCGATGGCAGCGCGCCGGTCACCGCCGTGCTGCTGTGCTTCGCCCTGCCGCCCCTGGCGCCCTGGTGGATCACCGTGATCGGCGTGTTGTTCGCCATCGTGGTGGCCAAGCACCTCTACGGCGGCCTCGGCAACAATCCCTTCAACCCCGCCATGGCGGGCTACGTGCTGTTGCTGGTGTCCTTCCCCCTGCCCATGACCACCTGGCCGGTGGCGTTTACCGTGAGCGGTGAATATCCCGGGCCCCTGATGAGTGCCGCCATCATCTTCCTCGGTCCCGACGGCGTGGCCTCCTGGGATGCCATCACCGGTGCCACCCCCCTGGACCTCATGAAGACCCAACTCGGGCTCAACCAGGTGGTACCCGAGATCGCCGCCCACCCCGTGTTCGGGGATTTCGGCGGCAAGGGCTGGGAATGGCTGGCGAACGCCTTTTTCCTGGGGGGCCTTTGGCTCCTGTACAAGAAGGTCATCACCTGGCATATCCCCGTGGCCATGCTGGGGAGCCTGTTTCTCATGTCCCTGGTGTTCGCCGCCATCGACCCGGGCAGCCACCCCAGCCCCCTGTTCCACCTCTTCAGCGGGGGGGCCATGATCGGGGCCTTCTTCATCGCCACGGACCCGGTGAGTGCCGCAACCTCGCCCCGCGGCCGGCTCATCTACGGCGCCGGCATCGGCATCCTGACCTTCGTCATCCGCACCTGGGGCGGCTATCCCGATGGCGTCGCCTTCGCCGTGCTGCTGATGAACATGATGGTGCCCACCATCGACTACTATACGAAGCCGCGGGTCTTCGGCCATGGCCCCGGCCATGATCATGGCCGGGGCTGACGGCACCCTGTTGCGCTCCATCAGCCGGGCCGCCCTCATCCTGGGGGTGTTCGCGGTGGTGGGCACCGTTCTGGTGGCCGGCAGCTATATGCTGACCCGTGAGCGCATCGAGGCCAACGAACGGGAGGCCCTGCTGAAACGGCTCCATCAGGTGATCCCCGAGGTGAGTTACGATAACGACTTGTTCGCGGATGTCGTCGAGGTGCACTCGCCGCAGCTGCTGGGCACGGAGCGGCCGGTGACTGTCTACCGGGCGCGCAAGGGGGGGCGCGTCACCGCCGTCGTGTTGACGCCGGTGGCGCCGGACGGCTACAACGGGCGCATCAGGCTGTTGGTGGGGGTGCGTCCCGATGGGCGCGTATCGGCGGTGCGGGTGCTGTCCCATGCCGAGACCCCCGGCCTCGGCGATGCCATCGAGGTGGAGCGTTCCGACTGGATCCGCGATTTCCGCGGACGCTCCCTGGGCAACCCTCCGGCCAGCCGCTGGCGGGTGAAGCGCGACGGCGGGGTGTTCGACCAGTTCACCGGCGCCACCATCACGCCGCGGGCGGTGGTGGGGGCGGTGCGGCGGACCCTGAAATACGTGGAAAAGAACGAGCAGTGGCTCTTTGCCGCCGAGGAGCCCCCGACGGAGGCGATGAAGCAATGACCGACACGGCATACGGCGACATCTGGCGCGAGGGCCTGTGGCGCAACAACCCGGCCCTGGTGCAGCTGCTGGGGCTGTGTCCCCTGCTGGCGGTGACGGGCACGGCCATCAATGGCCTCGGTCTCGGCCTGGCCACCACCGTGGTGCTGTTGATCTCCAACGTCACCGTGTCTCTGGTGCGCCATCTGGTGCGACCGGAGATCCGCATCCCGGTGTTCGTGCTGGTAATCGCCTCGGCGGTCACGGCGGTGGAACTGGTCATGAAGGCCTGGTTCCATGATCTGCACACCATTCTCGGCATATTCATCCCCCTCATCGTCACCAACTGCGCCATCATCGGGCGTGCCGAGTCCTTCGCCTCGCGCAACGCGCCGCTGCCCGCCCTGGTGGACGGGCTGGCCATGGGGACGGGCTTCACGGCGGTACTCGTCATCCTGGGGATGATGCGCGAGGCCGTCGGCTACGGCACCCTGTTCCGGCAGGCCCATCTGATGTTCGGCAGCGGCACCGACTGGCTCACGGTGACCCTGGTGGAGGACTACGGCGGCGTGCTGGTGGCCATCCTGCCCCCCGGTGCCTTCCTCGGCATGGGGCTCATCATCGCCGTGAAGAACGTGGTGGATGCCCGCACCCGCGGGCGCCGCAAGGCCGCCGTGGCGGCCTCCGCTCCCGCCCTCGATGGCCAGGGCGCCGTTCCTTGAGGCGGGGCCGCGGGGGCGGCGCGGGGCCATGAACAAGGCCAGGCGCACCGCCTTCTTCGAGCGTCTGCGGGAGGCCAATCCGCGGCCCACCACGGAGCTGGTATACCGCACCCCCTTCGAGTTGCTGGTGGCGGTGGTGCTGTCTGCCCAGGCCACGGACAAGGGGGTCAACAAGGCCACGGCACTGCTGTTCCCGGTGGCCGCCACGCCGCGGGCGATCCTGGACCTCGGCGAGGAGGGCCTGAAGTCCTATATCAAGACCATCGGCCTGTTCAACGCCAAGGCCAGGAACATCATCGCCGCCTGCCGCAGGCTGGAAGAGGAGCACGGCGGCGAGGTGCCGCGGGACCGCGCCGCCCTGGAGGCCCTGCCGGGAGTGGGGCGCAAGACGGCCAACGTAATCCTCAATACCGCCTTCGGCGAGCCCACCATCGCCGTGGACACCCACATCTTCCGCGTCGCCAACCGCACCGGCCTGGCTACGGGCAAGACGCCGCTGGCGGTGGAGAAGGCCCTGGAGAAGGCGGTGCCTGCCCCTTTCCGGCAGGATGCGCACCACTGGCTGATCCTCCATGGCCGCTATACCTGTACCGCGCGCCGTCCCCGCTGCGGAGACTGCGTGGTCCATGACCTGTGCGAATACCGTGGCAAGGAGGTGGCATGACCAACGAATCGGAATTGCACGACCAGCGCCGGGGCCTGCGGGACGTCTATGTCCGGGCCTGGCGCAAGCACCTGGAGGGGCGGCCCCTGGAACCCCTGGAGGCCATCCTGGTGGATGTCATCGGGCACCACCCGGAATACCACGGGCTGCTGGTGGAGGAGGGGGTGAGTGACCGCGACTTCCACGAAGATACGGGCGGTACCAACCCCTTCGTGCACCTGGGTCTCCACGTGGCCCTGCGGGAGCAGGTGGCCGCGGACCGGCCGCCGGGGATGCGGGACGTCTACGCCGCCCTGGCGACCCGCATCACCGATCCCCACGCCCTGGAGCATGCCGTCATGGACTGTCTGGCCGCCGTCCTGTGGGAGGCCCAGTCCCGGGGCGGGCCCCCTGATGAGGCGCAGTTGCTGGAGTGCATGAGAGGGTTGGCTTGAAGGCCGGCGACGACCACGGGCGGGAGGCCAGCCTCAGGGTCCTGGCCGACGAGCTCCGGGACCCCCTGGGCCTGCTGGCCGACGTCAGCCAGGCCTTCGCCACCTCCCTGGACCTGGATGAGACCCTGGAGAACACGGTGGCCCAGATCTCCCATTACATGCACGCCGAGGCGGCCTCGCTGTTCCTGCTGGAGAACGACGACAGCGAGCTGGTGTGCAAGGCCTCGGCGGGACCGGTGGATGTGGTGGGGCTGCGCCTCGAGGCCGACCAGGGCATCGTCGGCAAATCCGTCGCCAGTGGCCAGGTGCAGTTCATCCGTGACGTGGGGGAGGACCCCGATTTCGCGGGGTTCGTCGATGCCACCACGGGCTTCGAGACGCGCTCGGTACTGTGCGCCCCGCTGCTGCTGCGGGGCCATTGCCTGGGCGCCATGGAGGTGCTCAACAAGGGCGAGGGGGATGGCCTGTTCGATGCCAGCGACCGCCATCTGCTGCAGGTGCTGGCCTCCTCCGCGGCGCTGGTGATCCGCAACGCCCGCAGGGCGGTGGAACTGGTGGAGCAGGAGCGCATCCGCAAGGAGCTGGAACTGGCGCGGGAGATCCAGGCCACCCTGCTGCCCGGACGGGGCAACCCCGCGGACCCCATCGTCGGGGTCAACATCCCCGCCCGCGAGGTGTCGGGGGATTTCTATGACTACTACCGGCTGGCGGACGGCCGCATGGCCTTCAGCCTCGGCGATGTGTCCGGCAAGGGCATGAATGCGGCCCTGCTCATGGCCAAGACCTCCAGCCTTCTCCACTGTCTGGGCAAGGGCATCACCCGGCCCTCCGAACTGCTGGCCCAGGTCAACCGCGAGGTCTGCGAGTCCGTCACCCGGGGCATGTTCGTGACCCTGGTGGCGGGCATCTACGACCCCGCCCATGACGAGGTCTGCCTGGCCAATGCCGGTCATCAGCCCCCCATGCTGCTGGATGTCGCGGGCGCCATGACGGAGCTGCCCGCCACCGCCCCGCCCCTGGGGATCCTGGGGGAGGTGGAGTTTCCGGAGCAGCGGGTGCGCCTCGAGGGCCGGCGTCTGTATCTGTTCACCGACGGCGTCACCGAGGCCCCCGGTCCCTCAGGTGGAGACCTGGGAGTGGAGGGGCTGCGCGCCGAATTGGCCGCCCACGGCGCCCTGCCGGCCCGCGAGCGCCTGGAACGGGTGGTGGCGGAGCTGGCCGCCCGCGAGGCCCTGCGCCGGGATGACATCACCCTGATGGTGATCGAGAGCCCCGGGGAAACGGCCCATCGTTACACCTTCGAGGCACGGGCGGAGAATCTCGAGGGGTTGCGGGTCTACGTGGACGGTGTCCTGCGCACCATGACCTGTGCGGAGCGGTTGCGGGACCAGCTGGTGCTGGCGGTCAACGAGGCCTGCATGAACATAATTCAGCATGGCTACGGCGGCGACACCCGGGATGCAATCACCCTGCAGATACTCAATAATGACGGGATACTGGAATTCCGGGTGGAGGATTCGGCGCAGCGTGTCGATGCGGCGCGCATCAAGCCGCGGGATTTGACGGATATCCGGCCGGGGGGGCTGGGCACCCACTTCATCAGGGAGATCATGGATGAGGTGGACTATCGGGTGCCGGAACATGGGACGGGGAATCTACTGGTCATGAGAAAAAGACTCAGCAATCACGAGGTAGCGCGCGATGCAGTGTGATGTCCGTAAGGAGGCCGCCTTCGATGTCGTCACCCTCAAGGGCGAAGTGGATCTGTCCACCTCGCCGGCGGTGCGCCAGGCCATCCTCGCCAGCCTGGAGGCCGGTGCGCCGGTGGCCATAGAACTCGGGGAGGTCACCTACATCGACAGTTCCGGGGTGGCGAGCCTGGTGGAGGGCTATCAGACCGCCAAGTCCCGGGGGCTGCCCTTCACCCTGGTGGGGGCCAGCGAGTCGGTGATGGGCGTCCTCGAGCTCGCGCGCCTGGACAAGGTCTTCCCCCTCGCCGCGACCCTGGGCGAGTTGACGGCGGATGGCGGTTGAGGAGACTTCCGGCAACGGCATAGGCGGCGCGGTGGAGCGCCTCGGCCGGGCAACGGTCAGGGGCGTGGAAGAGTGGGGTTACGCCTTCGCCCTGCTCCTGGAAACCCTCTACTGGGTCCTCGCCGGACACTTCCACCGGCAACCGGTGCGTCCGGCAGCGGTGGCGGCGCGCATGATGACCATCGGTGTCCAGGCCGTGCCCATCCTGGCGGTGCTGACCTTTTCCATCGGTGTCATGCTCGCCATCCAGGGGATCCACACCCTCAAGGTGTTCGGTGCCGAATCCCAGGTGGTGGTGGGCATCGCCCTGTCGGTGACCCGGGAGTTCGGGCCCATGATCACCGGCGTGCTGGTGGCGGGCCGCTCCGGTTCCGCCCTCACCGCGGAGATCGGCACCAAGCAGATATCCCAGGAGATCGATGCCCTGCGGGTGATGGGTATCAACCCCCTGCGTTATCTGGTGGCCCCCGCCCTGCTGGCGATGCTGGTGATGGTGCCGGCCCTCACCATCCTGGCGGACCTCATGGGGCTGCTGGGCGGGGCGGTGTACACCGCCCTGGCCATGGACCTCAGCATCCACGCCTATCTGGACCGCACCGCCGCCATCCTGCAGTGGGATGACGTCCGCCAGGGCCTGGTGAAGAGCGTGGTGTTCGCCATCATCATCACCCTGGTGGCGGTCACCAACGGCTTCGCGGTGGAGGGCGGGGCCGAAGGGGTGGGTCGGGCCACCACCCGGGCGGTGGTGCTGTCCATCGCCTACATCGTGGTGGCGGACATGCTGTTCACCTTCTTTCTCACCCGCTGAGCCACCCGCCGGCAGCCCGGTGAATCCCGCCGCCGCCTCACCCCACCCCCCCGTGGTCATCGAGGTCACCGATCTGGTGGCCCACTACGGTGCCCACCGGGTGCTCGACGGCATCCATATGCGGCTGTATCGGGGGGAGATCATGGTGGTGATGGGGGGAAGCGGCTCGGGTAAGAGCACCCTGTTGCGTCACCTGCTGGGCCTCAACCGCCCCACCGCCGGCCGTATCGTGTTGCTGGGCACGGACATGGCGCGGGCCGGCGCGCGGGAGATGCAGGATCTGCGCAAGAACATGGGCGTGTCCTTTCAGGGCGGTGCCCTGTTCAACTCCATGACCGTGGCGGAGAACGTCATGCTGCCCCTGCGTGAGCACACCAGCCTCGATGAACGCACCATGGCCATCATGGCCCGCATGAAGCTTGAGGTGGTGAATATGGGTGGCTTCGATCACCTCATGCCGTCCCAGCTCTCGGGGGGTATGGTCAAGCGGGTGGCCCTGGCGCGGGCCATCGTCATGGACCCCAAGTTGTTGTTCTTCGACGAACCTTCGGCCGGTCTCGATCCGGTGGTCTCCGCCGAGCTGGACGAACTCATCCTGCGCCTGCGCAAGGTCATGAACATGAGCATCGTGGTGGTGACTCACGAACTGGACAGCGCCTTCAAGATCGCGGACCGTATCATGGTTCTCGACGAGGGCCGGGTGCTGCAGACGGGCACGGTGGAAGAGATCAGGCACAGTGACAATGAACGTATACAGGACCTCCTCGAGCGCCGTCCCCGGACCCTGGAGATGGATGCCGATGAGTATCTGGCACGGCTGACGGGCAAGGGGTGAGGGGGTTGAAACGGGACAATGTCAATTACCTGCTGGTGGGCATGTTCGTCCTCGCCATGCTGGGCGCGCTGTTGGTGGGCCTTTACTTCATAACGGGGCGCAGCGGGCCCACCGATCCCTACTATGTCACCTATCCCCATGTCACCGGCATCAAGTTCGGCACACCGGTCTACTTCGAGGGTTACCGCGTGGGCCAGGTGGAGGAGGTGGAACCGGTCGCCGGGGCCACTCCGGGGCTCCATTACCAAGTGGAACTCAGCGTCAGCCGCGGCTGGCCCATCCCGCGGGACAGCGTGGCCCGGATGACCGCCACCGGCCTGCTGTCGGCGCTGTCCATCAATATCATCCAGGGCACGAGTACGCACCTGCTGAGTCCCGGTGAGGAACTCCGGGGCGAGGCCGGCGGCGACCTGTTCACGGTGCTCCACACCGTGGCCACCGATCTCAACGACCTCGCCCAAACCAGCCTCAGGCCGCTGCTCCACAACATCGATGTCCAACTCGGGCGCCTCGCCGAGGAGTTCGATACCCACGGGCCGCGGTTGCTTTCCCGCAGTGGCGAACTGCTGGAGCGCCTCCATGACAGCGCCGGACAACTCGACGCCCTCCTCAGCGATGGCAACCGGCGGGAGGTGGAGGCCATCATCGAAAACGCCCGGGTGGCCAGCGAAAATGCGCGGGAGCTCTCCGCCGACGGCGTCCTGTTGGTGGCCGAGTTGAACCGTCTGGCCACCGATGTGGCCCGTACCCGCTCTCGGGTGGATGGGCTGCTGGCGGAACTGCAGGGGGTGGTGAACGACAACCGCGGCAACATCGAGGCCGCCCTCAAGGACCTGCGCCGCACCCTCGACATCACCGCCCGGAACGTGGATCAGGTCACCTACTACCTCAAAGGCACCACCCGCAACATGCATGAGTTCAGCCGTCAGATCCGCCAGAATCCCGGCATGCTGCTCGGCGGCAAACCGCCTGCGGAGGCCGGCGAGGTGGCCGAATGAAACCCCTGCTGGTGCTCGTGGCAATGCTCGCCCTCAGCGGCTGTGCGGCGCCGCCGGTGCCACCGGAGCGTTTCTTTCGCCTCCACGACCCCGTGGATGTGGCCCCGGCCGCCGCTACCCTGCCGGGGCAACTGGTGGTCCAGATACCGAGAGCGGAGGGCATCCACAACGAGCGCGCCCTGATCTACAGTCGGGGGCACCATCATCGGGAATTGCGCCAGTATCACTACCGGCACTGGCTGGCGCCCCCGGCGAGGCTGGTGCAGGATTATCTGGTGACGTTCCTGCGGCGTGGCGCCAGTGCGTCCCGCGTGGTGCGGAGCTACGGGGACGGCTACACGGACCATCGGGTGAGCGGGGATCTCCTCGCCTTCGAACAGCGCCTGGAAGGCGGGCGGCGGGCCGTCATGGTGGACCTGGAATTGACGGTGACGCCCCCGGGAGAGGATCGACCGGCCCTCATCAGACGCTATACTGAGAACGTCGACGTGGTGGGGGAGACCATGACCGATACGGTGAGGGCCTTCGAGAAGGCCTTGAATAACGTCGCGTCCGGTTTTGCCACGGACCTGGCCGGTCTGGCGCGCGCCGGAGCCGGGAAAAACAAATAACCGGGATGGGTGGGTGAAAGATTTCGTCGAGCAGCTGAGGAAGCATTGGGTTCGCAGTGTCCTCAACGTGGTGGTGGTGGCGTTCTTCCTCGTGCACGTCAGCGGCTACATATCCTTCGGTTTCATCGAGCGCATGGAGAATCTGGCCTATGACGTGAGGCTGCTGCTCACCATGCCCCATACCAAGGACGAACGTATCGTCATCGTCGACATCGACGAGAAAAGCCTCGCCGAGGTAGGACGCTGGCCCTGGCCCCGCATCACCATGGCGCGCATGGTTGAACAGTTGTTCGGGCCATATGATGTCGCCCTGGTGGGGTTCGACGTGGTGTTCGCCGAACCCGATGAAAGCTCCGGCCTGAAGGTCCTGGAGGACCTTGCGGAGCATGAACTCAAGGATAATGAAACCTATCTGACGGCCCTGGAGAGGGTCCGTCCGGAACTCAACTACGATAAGCGCTTCGCGGCCAGCCTCGCCGACCGGCCCGTCATACTCGGCTACTACTTCAGCGTGAAGACCGGCAAGGACGATGCCCTGAGGACGGGGCAGCTGCCCCCGCCCACCTTCGAGGAGGGCTTCTTCCGCGGCCGCAACATCCCCTTCCCGGTGGCCGACGGTTACGGCGCCAATCTGCCGGAGCTCCAGGAGGCCGCCGCCGGTGCCGGACACTTCAACCCCACCACCGACCGGGACGGTCTCGTCCGGCGCGTGCCCATGCTTTATGAATTCGAGGGCGACTACTACGAGGCCCTGTCCCTGGCCATGGCGCGGGCCGTGCTCGGCGTGGCGCAGGTGGAGCCGGTCTATGCCGGCGACACCCTGGGCAGTGAGAGCTATACCGGCCTCGAATGGCTGCGGGTGGGCAACCGCATGATCCCGGTGGACGCCGAGGTCAGGGCCCTGGTGCCCTACCGGGGACCCAAGGGCAGCTTTCCCTACGTCTCGGCGGTGGACGTGCTGGAGGGCCGGGTGGACCCGGCGCAACTGCAGGGCACCATCGCCCTGGTGGGTACGTCCGCCCCCGGCCTGCTGGACCTGCGCTCCACACCCGTGCAGGAGGTCTATCCCGGGGTGGAGATCCACGCCAACCTCATCGCCGGCATCATCGACAACATGTTGAAGGAGAAGCCCGCCTATACCCTCGGGGCGGAGTTCGTCATCGTCATCCTCGCCGGCATCCTGATGTCTCTCACCTTCGCCCTCATGGGGCCGGGGCGCGCGACCCTGGTGACCGCCATGCTGGCGGCGACGGTGATCGCCATCAATGCCATGGTGTGGATCCAGGGCAACCTGGTACTCCCCATCGCCGCGGGTTTGCTGATGATCGCCGCGCTCTACCTGGTGAACATGTCCTACGGCTTCTTCGTGGAGTCCCGCGGAAAGCGCCAGCTCGCCGGCCTGTTCGGGCAGTACGTGCCACCCGAACTGGTGGACGAGATGAGTGACGATCCCGACCGCTACACCCTGGAGGCCGAGAGCCGCGAGCTCACGGTGCTGTTCTCCGACGTGCGGGGTTTCACCACCATCTCCGAGGGCCTGGAGCCCAGGGAGTTGTCGGACCTCATGAATCATTTCCTGACCCCCCTGACCCAGGTCATCCACCAGCACCGTGGCACCATCGACAAGTACATGGGGGATGCCATCATGGCCTTCTGGGGCGCGCCCCTGCCGGAGCCCGACCACGCCCGCCACGCCCTGGTGGCCGCCATGGAGATGGTGGCGAAGCTGGATGCCATGCAGCCCGATTTTCGCGCCAAGGGCTGGCCGGAGGTGCGTATCGGTGTGGGGCTCAATACCGGCTCCATGAGCGTGGGCAACATGGGCTCCGAGTTTCGCATGGCCTACACCGTGCTTGGCGATGCGGTGAATCTGGGCTCGCGCCTCGAAGGGCTGACGCGCCAGTACGGCGTCGACATCATCGTCAGCGAGAGCACCCGGGACGCCGTGCCCGAATATGTCTACCGCGAGCTCGACCGGGTGCGGGTAAAGGGCAAGGACAAGCCCGTGGCCATATTCGAGCCCGTCGGATTACGCGGTAAACTGGACAAGGCCACCCGGGATGAGCTGGCCATTTATGAGCAGGCCCTGAAACTCTATCGCAGCCAGAACTGGGATATGGCGGAGTTGCAGTTTGTGAATCTGCAGCACATGGCGCCGTTCCGGGCCGTCTATAAGATCTACGCGGAGCGTATCTTGTTGTTCCGCGACCAGCCGCCGGGGGCCGATTGGGATGGCGTATTCACCTTCAAGACGAAATGACAGCGGCGCCGGTGGGCGTGGCGGCGGGCGGTAGGCCATGCAGATAACGGTGCTGGGTTGCAGCGGTGGTATCGGGGGCGCTCGCCGCACCACCTCCTTTCTCGTCGACGACGATATCCTCATAGATGCCGGCACCGGCGTCATGAATATGGAAGTGGATGAGCTGGTGCGGGTGGGCCGGATCTTCCTTACCCATACCCACCTGGACCACATCGCCGCTCTGCCCCTCCTGGTGGACACGGTCGGCGCCATGCGCTCCACGCCTATCGTGCTCCACGCCTCCTGCACCGGCCTCGCCACGTTGCGGGCCCATATCTTCAACTGGCATATCTGGCCGGACTTCTTCCGTATCCCGGATGTCCGGTCGCCCTTCCTCACGGCGGAGGTGCTGGAACAAGGTGAGTGCTTGGACGTAGGCCAGGGCAGAACCATTCGGGCATTGCCGGTGAATCACACCGTACCGGCCGTCGGCTACGCCGTGAGTGGTGATAACGGAACCCTGGTGTTCAGCGGCGACACCACGCGCTGCCCGGCCTTCTGGGAGGCGGTCAATGCCATCAAGGATTTGAAGTACCTGATCATCGAGACCGCCTTCAGCGAGAACGAGAAGGCCATCGCCGAGGCATCCAAACACCTGTGCCCCAGCATGCTGGGCGCCGAGCTTGCCCGGTACGCCAACACGGCGCCCCTCTATATCACCCACCTCAAGCCGCGGGAGGAGGATCTGATCATGGAGCAGGTGCAAGAAGTGGCCGGCGGCCGCGAGGTCCACCGCCTGGAGACGGGGCAGATCTTCGAGCTTTGAGCTGAAAGGGAACGGCAAAGGCGAAAGGTGCCAACCACGAAGGACGCGAAACAAACGAAATGATTGGGGCCGCCGGGGGGATGAATGGCACCATCTTCACCGTCGCGGCTACGGCGGGTTTCACGGTGAAAAAGAAACAGCAAAAGCGGTAACTACGAAAGGCGCGAAATACGCGAAACGGTGGGGGTCAGGAGTGCGGTAACGGCGACGGCCCCAAGAAGCCTGGGGTGTTGGAGATTAAGCTGGTATGCCTGACTGTATTCTTTTACTTTCGCGCCTTTCGCGTCTTTCGTAGTTGAAAAAACAAGACTCCCAAACATATTTCGGTGGTCGAAAACAGCCCTGTGGATGCCCCCTAGCGGTTGACGAAGAACTCCATGCGCACGCCCGCCAGTTCCACCACGTCGTTGTTGTGCAACGGATGGGCCTGGGCCCCGATGGCTTCGCCGTTGACGATGGGGTGCTTGCCCTCCACGGGGGTGATGAAATAACCCTGGGGGCGGCGGGTGATGACGGCCACCTGGACCCCCGGTTTGCCGAGGGTGGTCAAGGCCTTCTTGAGTTCCATCTCCTTGCCCTGGGCCGGGCCGTTCAGCACGTAGACCTTGCCGAGGGGCAGTTCCTCCTCGATGGTGTTGCCGGAGGATGAGGTGCTTTCCTGGGCGGCCGCGACCTGTGCGGCCTTCTGGGCGGATTCGGCCACGTCCGCCGGTGCCTGGTCCGTCATGCCCGGGCGGATTATCATGGTTTTTTCGAAATCGGATTCTGACGAGGAGGCCTGCTCATTGATGTATCTGAGCTCATGCTTGCCGACACCGATGACGTCACCGTTCTGCAACGCATGCTTCTTGATCAGCTTGCCGTTGACGTAGGTGCCGTTGGTGCTGCCCAGGTCCTCGAGGAACGAGTCGTTGAGTATGGTGATGATCAGCGCGTGTTGTCCGCTTACCGCCAGGTTGTCAACGTGAATGTCGTTCGACGGTTTACGGCCGATGGTGAGCCGTTCCTTGGTCAGGGGGTACTCGCGGAGCACCGAGCTGTTCAGACTTAGAACCAGTTTTGCCGTCATTCTCGTAACCCGTCCGCTGTGTGATTCAGTTAAACCAGTTGATGACTTTCGAATACCAGGTGCTGCCCACGCGCGCGGGGAAAGGCTTGGTTGGCTTGACCAGGAGGACGGAGACGTTGTCCGAGCCGCCGCCCCGGTTCGCCTTCTGGATCAATGCGTCCGCTGCCTGATCAAGATTAGCACTGTATTCTTCAAGGGTTAAGTGTATGTCCTCGTCAGACACCAGGTCGCTCAGGCCATCGGAGCACAGCAGGTAGATATCGTCGGTTTCCACCGGTTCTTCCTGCAGCGACGTCTCGACCGCGGCCTCCACGCCCATGGCGCGGGTGACGAGATTCTTCTGGTTGGAGCTCCGCGCCTCCTCCTTGGTATAGAAGCCCTTCTCAATCAACTCCTGCAACAGGGAATGGTCGACCGTCAGCTGCTCCAGCTGGCCTCCCCGCAGGCGGTAGAGCCGGGAGTCCCCGACGTGGGCGATGGTGATGCGATCGTTATAAAAGAGGGCCACCACGATGGTGGTGCCCATGCCCTGGCATTGGGGCTGTGCCTGGGCGGTGGTGTAGATGGCGTCGTTGGCCTTCGCCACCGCCTCGCGTACGAACAGGGTGCCGCGACAGTATCCACTCTCGCGGTCCAGGGCCTGCGGCACGTCCTGACGGAGGCTGTTACGCACCTCCTCCATTACCACGTTGACGGCGATGGCGCTCGCCACCTCGCCGGCCTTGTAGCCCCCCATGCCATCGGCCAGCACCACGAGCCCGAGATTGGGATCGAGGGCGATGCTGTCCTCGTTGTGGTCGCGCCGCAGGCCCACATCGGAACGGCCCACCAGTGTCAATTTGTCCTGCAAGCCCATGTCGGTTCCAAGCCGCTGGACGGTCATACCACCAGTTGGGCCGCACATTCCCGCAGAGCCTGCGCGAATTCAGTGCCCGTCTGGTAGCGCTCATCGGCATTCTTGGCCAGCGCCTTGTCCAACACCGCCTTCAGGCACGGCGGTACATCGGCATTTACGGTGGTGATGTCGGGGTGGGGGTCGTTGGCGATCTTGTACATCAGAGTGGCCATGGAATCACCCGTGAAGGGCAGGGTGCCGGTCACCATCTGGTACAGCATCACCCCCAGGGAGAACAGGTCGGAGCGGCCATCCACCTTTTTGCCGGAGAGCTGCTCCGGGGACATGTAGGAGGGCGTGCCCAGGACCATGCCGGTCTTGGTGCGGCTGGAGTCGGTGATGCGGGCGATGCCGAAGTCGGTGATCTTCATGCTGCCCGATTGCGGTTCGTACATGATGTTGGCGGGCTTGATGTCGCGATGTACCACGTTTTGGGCGTGGGCGTAGGACAGGGCATCCGCCGCCTTGGCCACCAGGTCCATGGAGGTGGCGATGGGGAGCAGGGCATCCTTCTTGGTGAAGGGCACCAGATCCTTGCCCTTGAGGAACTCCATGGCGATGTAGGCCAGGTCGTGTTCCTCGCCGGCGTCGAATATGGTGACGATGTTGGGGTGGGTGAGGCGGCCGGCGGTCTCGGCCTCGCGGAAGAAACGGGCCTTCACGTCTTCCAGTTCATCCGCCTCGAATTCCTGGGACAGGGCCATGGTCTTGATGGCCACCACGCGGTTGATCTTGGGGTCCTTGCCCAGGTACACCACGCCCATGGCGCCCTTGCCCAGCTCCTTCTCCACCTCGTAACGTCCGAGCATGGGCTTCGACATGCCGCCGCTGCCGTCCATGATGAGGGTGCCGGCCGCGGAAGTGCCGCCACCGCCGAACATGACGGTCTCCTCCATGGCCTTGGTGCGGTTCATGCGGTCCTTGAGGTCGCGGAAGTTGGGGTCGAAGGTGGCCATGTACTGGTAGACGGAGCTGGCCTTGTTGTATTGGCGCTTGCGTTCGAAGTCCAGCGCCAGGTTATAGAGGTTGTCCATGACCTGGTTGTCCAGGGGCACCTTGCGGAAGGCATCGAAGGCCATGTCCAGTTGCCCCTGACCCTGGAACTGCAGGCCCAGCATGCGGTTGCTCTCCGCGGACAGGGTATCCGTCCGTTCCTTCGCCTTCTCGGTCACCAGGAAGCGCTTGGTGGTGAGCAGCAGATGACCCACCACCAGCAGGGTGGCGGGGATTACGAGTTGCAGCCACATGGCCTGGGTGACCATCATGGCCATGTGGGTGATCAGCAGGGTGAGGAGCAGCACCAGGGTAATGGCGGCGCCCATGCCCGCCTTGAGCTTGGGCAACAGGGCGATGAGATAGACGGCGATTACCAGGAAGATGCCCCATTCGGCCATGCCGGCCCATTCCGGGCGCACGAAGAAATCCTCGTTGAGGATGCTGGAGACCGAGTGGGCCAGGGTGAGCACCGGGGCCATGGCCGGCGATACGGGGGTCACCTGGGGGCTGCCCACCCCCACCGCCGTGGCACCGATGAGGACGATCTTGTTGCGGTACTTGTCCACCGGAATCTTGCCGGAGATGACATCGAAGAAGGAGTCGACAGCGAAGGCGGGCCGGCCGTCCTCCCGGTCACCATAGAAGAAGGTGTTCATCAACAGGTTGGGGTCGGTGTTGATGACGAGGTTCTTGAGCTGCACCCCTTCCCCCAGATGCACCTGAATATCGTCGGCGGACAGATTGAGGTAGCGGGCCGCCACCTGCAGCGCCAGGGAGGGCAGGTAGGTGTCGTAGTGGAGCAGCACCAGGGGCTCGGTGCGGATGCCGCCGTCCACGTCGGGGATACTGTTGAGATGGCCGATGGCGGCCGCCGGCTCACCCACCTCGGGGATGGGCGGAATGGCCGCCACCGTGGGCAGGGGGAACAGACCGGCTTCGGCCGCACCTATGCGGTCTCCTACGCTCAGCAGGGCGTTGCGGCTGACGTAGGCCGGGAGATCGGAATCGGGGTTGCCCTGGGGCTGGCCCAACACCAGGGGCATGCTGAGCACCACGTTGCCGGCGTTGGCGACCTGTTCCGCCAGGATGCGGTCGGTATTGAGGGCGGCCTCGGCCTCCACCAGTCGCTGGCCCAGGGTGCCGAGGTCATCCAGGAGACGCCCCGAGAGACTGGACTGGGCGTAGAAGTCGGCGATGGTGAGAAGGGATTCGGAGGGCTGGGGGGTGTCCTCTCCCGCCCCCGCCTGGGATGCACCGCCCACGGCATCGCTGATGAGGGCACCCAGCAGGTCCAGGTCGCCGGGTGCCTCCCTGACGATACTGGAGTCGGCGAAGAAATTGCTGATGTCCCTGATGAAGGCCAGCCCCGGGTCGATCTGGGGTTCGAGGAAGAACACCGTGTGGCCGACGACCTTGGCGCCCCCGGCGTCGAGCATGCGAATGAGTTCGGCGTGGATGTCGCGGGACCAGGGCCAGCGTCCGATGTTGGCGATGCTCTCGTCGTCGATGGCGATGATGGCCACCTGTTCGCTGGGCGTGCGATCACTCGCCCTGACCCCCACGTCATAGGCGAAACGTTCGAGACCCTGCAGATAAGTGCTGCCGGATGCCAGCAGAAAGACCACGGTGATGGCCACGCCGGCGAACCAGTCCGTTTTCCAGAACGCCCTCTTCACCACACCCCCCTGAACCTGTGATTGTTCGCTAACTATAGGCTATAGTTAGCTGAAATTACAATAAAAAGGTAAGGCTGTTTGCGGGCCTTCGTCGTCGATTGCGGGCCCGGGAGGCGGCCTTCGGTCACCGGCACCAGGTGTCCACGGTTTCCCGTGCCCGGCGGATTTCGGCGGCCCTGCGCTGGGCGGAAAAATATACCCGTTCGCCGTCCGCGTCGACATGGTAGATGGCCGAGGCACGGCTCAGGTTTTGGAGGTGCTCCCGCGCAGTGGCGCAGTTGGCGTCCCGCGCCGCGGCCTGGCGGGCGGCGTGGGCCCTCGCGGCGGCGGCCTTTTGCCGCTCGCGCTCGAACATATGGCGGATGCGCGCGCGCCGTTCCAGGCGCTCCTGGTGCTGGGGCCCGGTGGACGCCGGGGGCACGGGGTCCACCGTGACCGGCTCGGCATCGTCATGGTCCGGCCTGTCGGCGAAGTGAGTCCGGCCATGTTCGTCGACCCAGCCATAGACCGGCTCCGCGGACACGGTCCCGGGGAGCATCAGTAACAACAGGCCGAGGGTCTGAAGGGCTTTCAACACGGGGACCTCCCGGGAGTGGGGGCGGGCCGGCAGACGCTACGTGGCGTTTCCAGCCCAGTGTTATCGTAGTCAAAATCCGCCGGCGGATCACAGGCGGCGGGCCAGGGGGGGCGATGTGAGGCTGAGTTTTACGAAAATGCATGGCCTGGGTAACGATTTCGTGGTCATCGACGGCATTGGTCAGGCCATCGAGCCGGCGCCGGATCTCGTGCGCCGCCTCGCCGATCGGCGCTACGGCGTCGGTTGCGACCAGGTGTTGCTGGTGGAGCGGCCACGGCACGATGCCGATTTCCGCTACCGCATCTTCAACCGGGACGGCGGCGAGGTGGAGCAGTGCGGCAATGGCGCCCGCTGTTTTCTGCGCTTCGTGCTGGACAAGGGCCTGACCCCCTCGCGAAGCGTGCGGGTGGAGACCCTGGGGGGTGTCTTGCGCCTGGATATGGATGCCCAGGGGCTGGTGAGCGTGGACATGGGCGTGCCCGATTTCGCCCCCGCCGCGCTGCCTTTCGTGGCCGACGGCGAGGCCGTCACGTATGCTCTCGAGGGGCCTGCCGGGGTGGCGGAAATCGGCGCGGTATCCATGGGTAACCCCCATGCGGTGATGCGGGTGGACGACGTGGAGAAGGCACCGGTGGCCACCCTCGGGCCGGCCCTCGGTGCCCACCGGCGCTTTCCCGCCGGGGTCAACGTGGGTTTCATGGAGGTGGTTTCGCCTCGCCGCATCCGCCTGCGGGTCTACGAGCGCGGTGCCGGGGAGACCCTGGCCTGCGGCACGGGGGCCTGTGCCGCCGTGGCCGTCGGCTGCCGTTGGGGGGTGCTCGGGGATGCCGTCGCCGTGGAGTTGCCCGGGGGCGAGCTGTCCGTCAATTGGCGCGGCGGCGCCGACCCCGTGATCATGAAAGGGCCCGCCACTACAGTATTCGAAGGTGAGATAGAGCTATGAATCCCCCGAACGCCGAAGAGTCCGAAAACAGGACCGAGGGTCAGGCCCGCGGCCTGTCCGCCGCCGCGGTGGCGGCCTTTCTGCAGGGCCATCCCGACTTTTTCATCCGCCACAGCCACCTCCTGGCGGGGCTTCAACTGCCTCACGACTGCGGCGATGCCGTGTCTCTGGTGGAATATCAGGTGAGCGTGTTGCGGGACCACAACCTGCGCTTGCGTCGCCAGCTGGATGGCCTGGTGGCCACCGCCCGGGACAACGAGGCCCTCATCGAGCGCCTCCATCATCTCACCCTGGAGTTTCTGGCCTGCGAGGACGTGGCCCAGGCCCTCGACGTGCTGGACGACGCCATCCGCACCGGATTCCACGGGGATTTTGCGGCCGTACGCCTGTTCATGGCGCCCCCCGCCGAGGAGCGCGGCCGTCCGGAATTCCTCGGCGACGGCGAGGCGGTGGCGGCCCTCTATGGCGACCTCCTGAGGGCCCGGGCACCGTCCTGCGGCCCCGTGGCCCCGCCCCTGGCCGGCTCCCTGTTCGGTGACGCGGCGCCCGAGGTGGGGTCTGCGGTGGTGGCGCCCCTGGGCCAGCGGGAGTACTTCGGGGTGCTGGCCATCGGCAGTCGCGATGCCGCGCGCTTCCAGCCGGGCATGGGCACCCTGTTCATACGCCAGCTCGCCGACGTGGCCGCGGCCATCATCCAGCGCCATCTGCCCTGAGGCCGCAGGAGTTCTCCGTCCCGTGACCGCTTCTCTGCGCCATTGGCTGCCCCGTTACCTGGATCACCTGGCCCGGGAGCGCCGCCTGTCGCCCCATACCACGGCGGCCTATGGCCGGGATCTGGCTGAATTCCTCGCATTCCTCGATGAACAGGGGCTTGCCGAGGCGGGGTCCGTGGATGCCGCCACCGTGCGCTCCTACGCCGCCCGGCGCCACCGCAGTGGGCTCGGCGGCCCCAGCATCCAGCGCCGGTTGTCGGCGGTGCGGGGGCTCTTCGCCTACCTCATGCGGGAGGGGGTGGTGGAGGCCAATCCGGGGCGGGGCGTGGCGGCACCGCGGGTGGCCCGGCGGCTGCCTGCGGTCCTCGACGTGGACGGGGCGGCGGCGGTGGTGGGGGGCGGCGAGCCCGATGAGCTGGGGCGGCGGGACCGCGCCATGTGGGAGCTGATGTACGGCTCCGGCCTGCGGCTGGCGGAGCTGACGGGGCTGGACCTGGGGGCCCTGGATCTCCCGGAGGCCCTGGTGACGGTGACGGGCAAGGGCAACAAGCGCCGGGTGGTGCCGGTGGGACGCCATGCCGTGGCCGCCCTGGAGGACTGGCTCGAGGTGCGCGGCGGCCTGGCCCGGGCCGACGTCGCGGCCGTCTTCGTGA
Source organism: Thiotrichales bacterium (assembly GCA_011389995.1). GTDB lineage: Bacteria > Pseudomonadota > Gammaproteobacteria > JAABTG01 > JAABTG01 > JAABTG01. The sequence goes on along the minus strand of JAABTG010000026.1, from coordinate 15,815 downwards.
GCCGTCGCGGCGGGCGCCTGTCGCGCCGGGCGGTGCAGCAGCGCCTGGCCCGGCGCGCCGCGGCGGTGGGCCAGGGGCCCGTGCATCCCCACATGCTGCGCCACTCCTTCGCCAGCCACCTGCTGGAGTCCAGCGGCGACCTGCGGGCGGTCCAGGAACTCCTCGGCCATTCCAACATCAGCACCACCCAGATCTACACCCATCTGGATTTCCAGCACCTCGCCCGGGTCTACGACGCCGCCCATCCGCGGGCCCGCAAACGCTCCTCCTCCTGAGGCGGCGGCCCGCGGTCCGCGCCGCAACCCCCACTTTCCCTGGGGTTCGCCGGCGGCGCGCGGGCGTCGGAAGATGATAAGATCGGTCGCCCATTCGACGACTCCGGAGAGACACCCTTGCAGCAGTTCAGAGGCACCACCATCCTCTCGGTCCGCCGGGAGGGCCGGGTCGCCATCGGCGGGGACGGCCAGGTCTCCATGGGCGACACCGTCATGAAGGGCAATGCGCGCAAGGTGCGGCGGTTGTTCCAGGGCCGCGTCATCGCCGGCTTCGCCGGCGGCACCGCCGACGCCTTCACGTTGTTCGAACGCTTCGAGGGTAAGCTGGAGAAGCACCAGGGCAACCTGGTGCGCTCGGCCGTGGAACTGGCGAAGGACTGGCGCACCGACCGCAGCCTGCGGCGTCTCGAGGCCCTCCTCACGGTGGCGGATGTCAAGGATTCCCTCATCATCTCCGGCACCGGCGACGTCATCGAGCCCGAACACGACCTCATGGCCATCGGCTCGGGCGGCCCCTACGCCGAGGCCGCTGCCCGGGCCCTGCTCGGGAATACGGACCTCGGTGCCCGCGACATCGTGGAGCGCGCCCTGTCCATCGCCGGGGATATCTGCGTCTACACCAATCACCACCTCACCATCGAAGAGCTGGAGGCCGATTGAACCCTCGCGGTCAACGGCAATCCCATGTTCCTCATGCACCCGAGCCGGTTTGAACACCTATGTCCCAAATGACCCCCCGAGAGATCGTCCACGAACTGGACAAGCACATCATCGGCCAGGACGACGCCAAGCGGGCCGTGGCCATCGCCCTGCGCAACCGCTGGCGCCGCTCCCAGATAGATGAGCCCCTGCGCGGCGAGATCTCGCCCAAGAATATCCTCATGATCGGACCCACCGGAGTGGGCAAGACGGAGATCGCCCGGCGCCTCGCCCGCCTCGCCCATGCCCCCTTCATCAAGGTGGAGGCCACCAAGTTCACCGAGGTGGGGTATGTGGGGCGGGACGTGGAGTCCATCATCCGCGACCTCACGGATTCCGCGGTGTCCATGCAGCGGGAGGCGGAGACCGCCAAGGTGCGCACCCGGGCCGAGGAGCTGGCCGAGGAACGCCTCCTCGACGCCCTCCTGCGACCTGCCCGGGAGGGCTTCGAGGCCCGCGACGACGGGGCCCGCGACGACGAGGCCCCGGCCGACGGCTCGGATACCCGCCAGAAATTCCGCAAGATGTTGCGGGAGGGCCGCCTGGACGATCGCGAGGTGGAGATCGAGGTGCGGGCCGCCGGCCCGGGGGTGGAGATCATGGCCCCTCCGGGCATGGAGGAAATGACCAGCCAGCTCCAGAGCATGTTCCAGAACATGGCCGGCAACCGCACCAAGAGCCGCAAGCTGCAGATCCGCCATGCCCTCAAGATGCTGGTGGAGGAAGAGGCCGGCAAACTGGTGAACGAGGACGACATCAAGACCAGCGCCCTCTACAACGTGGAACAGAACGGCATCGTCTTCCTCGACGAGCTGGACAAGGTGGCGAGCCGTTCGGAGACCAGCGGCGCCGATGTCTCCCGGGAGGGCGTGCAGCGGGACCTGCTGCCCCTGGTGGAGGGCTCCACCGTCTCCACCAAGTACGGCACGGTGCGTACCGACCACATCCTGTTCATCGCCTCCGGCGCCTTCCACCTGGCGAAGCCCTCGGACCTCATCCCGGAACTCCAGGGCCGCCTGCCCATCCGCGTGGAGCTGGCCGCCCTGGGGGTGGAGGACTTCGTGCGCATCCTGAAGGAGCCCGACGCCTCCCTCATGGAACAGTACCAGGCCCTGATGGCCACCGAGGAGGTACGGCTCTCCTTCACCGACGATGCCGTGAGGCGCCTCGCCGAGGTGGCCTGGGAGGTCAACGAACGGGCCGAGAACATCGGTGCCCGGCGCTTGCACACGGTGATGGAACGCCTGCTGGAGACCATCTCCTTCGAGGCCCCGGAATGTGCCGGTCAGACGGTGGTGGTGGATGCGGCCTACGTGGACGATCACCTGGCCGAGCTGGCCCGGGACGAGGACCTCAGCCAGTACATCCTGTAGTGGCAATACCCCGACAAGGGTGGGTGCCGGCGGTACCCGGGGCTGTTTTAAACTGCCGGCGTTATTCCACTGATTACGAGACACGACCATGAGTGACAAGACACCCAATCCCACGGAGCTCAACCTCCACCAGAAGTCGAAGACCCTGGAGATTGCCTTCGACGACGGCGCACGCTTCAATCTGCCCTGCGAATACCTGCGGGTCTATTCCCCTTCGGCGGAGGTGAGGGGCCACGGGCCGGGGGAGGGCACCCTGCAGGTGGGCAAGGAGGACGTCAACATCGTCAGGATCGAGCCCGTCGGCAATTATGCCGTGTGCCTGCACTTCGACGACGAGCACAATACCGGGATCTACGCCTGGCATACCCTGTACGATCTCGGTGCCAACTACGAGACCTACTGGCGGGACTACCTGGAGGCCCTGGAAAAGGCGGGCCGCAACCGCCGTACGGATTCCTAAAGGAATGACGCCATAGGGGGCGCCGCGTGGACAGCAACAAGACCCATTTCGGATATCAGGAGGTGGACGAGGCGGAGAAGGCCGGCCGTGTGGGCCAGGTGTTCGAGTCCGTGGCGGACCGTTACGACCTCATGAACGACCTCATGTCCCTGGGCATACACCGCCTGTGGAAGCGCTTCACGATATTCACCGCGGGGCTGCGGCCGGGGGATCGGGTGCTGGACCTGGCGGGGGGCACCGGGGACCTGGCCGCCCTCATGGCCCCCCGGGTGGGTGCGCAAGGGCGGGTGGTGCTGAGCGACATCAACGCCCCCATGCTGGAGGTCGGGCGCCGGCGCCTGGTGGACCGGGGCATCGTCGGGAACGTGGACTACGTCCTCGCCGATGCCGAGGTGCTGCCCTTCGCCGACAATCACTTCGATTGCGTCACCATGGCCTTCGGCCTGCGCAACGTCACCCACAAGGAGCGCGCCCTGCAGGCCATCCACCGGGTGCTGCGCCCCGGTGGCAAGTTGCTGGTGCTGGAGTTCTCCCAGGTGCGCGGCCGTCTGCTGCGGCGCCTCTACGACGGCTATTCCTTCTCCGTACTGCCGCGCCTCGGCCGGCTGGTGGCCCAGGACGACCAGAGCTATCGTTACCTGGCGGAATCCATCCGCATGCATCCGGACCAGGAGGCCCTCAAGACCATGATGGAGGCCGCCGGCTTCGGGCGCTGCGACTACCACAACCTGTCTGCGGGTGTGGTGGCCGTGCACCGCGGCTTCAAGGTCTGAACACGGGAGGTCCGGACATGGCCTGGATGCTGGTGCTGGAGGAGTTTGTCAACCGCGGCTTAGGGCTGGACCCGGCGGCCGCCGAGGCCCTCAGGGGGCTGGCGGGGCGCAGCCTCGGTCTCGAGGTGCGGGGCCTGCGGTTGCGGCTGCTGGTGTTCATCGCTACCGACGGCATCCATCTGGCCCCCTGGCCGGGGGAGGATGGCGAGGCCCCCGACACCACCATCAGCGGGCCGCCCCTGGCCCTGGCGCGCCTGTTCACCAGCACCGAGCCCTACCAGTCCCTGTTCCGGGGCGAGGTGGAGGTGGCGGGAGACACCGGTCTGCTGGAGCGTCTGCGGGGGATCCTCGCCACCTCGGACATGGACTGGGAGGAGCCCCTCACCCGCCTCGTGGGCGACCCCGTGGGTCATCAGGTGGCGCGCGGCGTGCGCGGTCTGGGCAGGTGGTCGGACCAGGCCCGGGAGAGCCTGGCCCGGGACACCCGGGATTTCCTCGAGGAGGAGTCGCGGCTGGTGGTGCGGCAGGAGGAGGTGCGGGCCTTCAGCGCCGCGGTGGACATCATGAGGGACGACGTGGCGCGCCTCGAGGCGCGCCTGGAACGGCTGGAGCGCGCGGCCGCCGAGGGCGCGGAGGAGTCCCCGTGACCGTGCTTCCCAAGGACCCATGGGCCCGCGGCCCCTGGCGTTCCCCGTCGCGGGCGATGCACGGACGGGGCGGTGATGCGGCTCGCCTGCGGGCATGATGGGGTTCGGCAGGGCCCTGCGACTGGCCCATATCAACCTGGTGCTGGTACGTCACGGCCTGGACGACGTCATCCTCGCCACTCACCTGTTGCGGCCGGTGCGGTGGATGTTCTATCTGGTGCGGCCCTGGCAGTGGTTTCCCCGTAACCTGCCCGCCCGGGGCCAGCGCATCCGCGAGGCCCTGGAGGACCTGGGGCCCATCTTCGTCAAGTTCGGTCAACTCCTGTCCACCCGTCGCGACCTGCTGCCCGCCGACATCGCCGACGAGCTGGCCGGCCTCCAGGACCGCGTCCCCCCCTATCCGGGCGACGAGGCCCGGGCCATGATCGAGAAGGCCTACGGCCACCCCCTGGAGGACGTCTTCGACCACTTCGACGAGACCCCCATGGCCTCGGCCTCCATCGCCCAGGTCCATGCCGCCCTCCTCAAGGACGGCCGCGAGGTGGTGGTGAAGGTGCTCAGGCCGCGCATCGAGCGGGTGATTCGCCGCGACATGGACCTTCTGCATACCATGGCGGCCCTGGCGGACCGTTTCTGGGCCGAGGGCCGGAGGCTGCGGCCGCGGGAGGTGGTGGCGGAATACGAGAAGACCATCCTGGACGAGCTGGACCTGCTGCGGGAGGCCGGTTCGGCCTCCCAGCTGAGACGCAACTTCCAGGACTCCGAGCTCCTCTACATCCCCGAGGTGCACTGGCCCCTCACGCGGCGCAACGTCATGGTGATGGAGCGGGTGGGGGGCTATCCCATCTCCGACCTCGCCGTGTTGCGGCGCGCCGGGGTCAACCTCAAGGTGCTGGCGGAACGGGGTGTGGAGATCTTCTTCACCCAGGTATTCCGCCACAATTTCTTCCATGCCGACATGCACCCGGGCAACATGTTCATCAATGCCGACGACATCCAGCGGCCGTACTACATCTCGGTGGATTTCGGCATCGTGGGCACCCTGACCCAGGAGGACCAGCGCTACCTGGCGGAGAATCTGTATGCCTTTTTCCGGCGCGACTACCGGCGGGTGGCGGAGCTCCACGTGCAGTCTGGCTGGATCCCGCCCGACACCCGGGTGGACGAGTTCGAGTCGGCCATCCGCACCGTCTGCGAACCCATCTTCGAACGGCCCTTCAAGGATATCTCCTTCGCCACCCTGCTGGTGCGGCTGTTCCAGACCGCCCGGCGCTTCAACATGGAAGTGCAGCCGCAGCTGGTGCTGCTGGAGAAGACCCTGCTGAACATCGAGGGTCTGGGGCGCCAGATCTATCCCGATCTGGACCTGTGGACCACCGCCAAGCCCTTCATGGAACGCTGGATGAGCGAGCAGATCGGGGTGCGCGGCCTGGTGCGCGGGGTGCGCACCGCGGCCCCGGAGTGGGGCGAGATGCTGCCCCGACTGCCGGCCATGACCCACGACGTGCTGAAGAAGGCCCAGGAGGGGAATCTGGTGGTGCAGTGGCAATCCGCGGAGCTGGCCAAGCTGCGGCGGGAGATGCGCCGCCAGCACGAGCGCACCGTGTTCGCCATCATCGGCACCGGCCTGGTGCTGTCCGCGGCCGTGCTCCTCGGCCTCGACGGCTACGCCCCCCCCATGCTGGGCCCCGCCCCCATCGGCACCTGGGTGCTGGGCGGGCTGGGGGTGTTCCTGCTCCTCGCAGCATGGCCTAACGACTGACGTCGAATTTTGAATTCTTAATTTTGAATTTTGAATTCTTTGGGTGGGGAGGGGTGGCGGGTGCCCCCGCATCCAGCCGCGGCCGATCGCCTTTTAAAACAACGGGCGAGCGTAGCGGAGCGCATCAATTCAAAATTAAGAATTCAAAATTCAAAATTCGCCAGGCGCCGGAGTTGTCTTAGTTCGATGAGGCGTGAAACCGGCACGAGTTCTATATCCCGCTCCTCGAGGGCGGGAAGCCAGGCGTTGAGGGCCTCCAGGGTGGTGGGGTAGGGATGGCCGATGCCCAGGGCCAGGCCCTGGGTGCGGGCCCTGTGTTCCAGGCGGGTGAGCTGGTGGTCGATGGCTGCGGGGGACGGGTCGTCGTCCAGGAACACGTCGCGGGTGTACTGGGGTATGCCGTGTTCCCGGGCCGTGGCGGCGGCGACGCTGCCGCCGGCGGTGCGGCTGTCCACGAAGTACAGACCGGGGTAAGCGCCCATGGCCTCCATGAGCCAGCCCATGGCGGCCGCGCGGCTGGTGAGCAGGCTCCCCATGTGGTTGCTCACCCCCACCACGCCGGGCAGGCTGAGGATGGCCTGGTGGAAGATCGCCTCCAATTCGCGCCGGCCCATGGCCGTCGTCAGGCCGCCGGGCCCGAGGGCCTTGCCGTTACGCGCCTCCATGGGCATGTGGAGCATGATCTCGTGGCCCTCGGCCACCGCCGCCGCGGCGAGGGCGGGGGCGTGGGGGGTGTGGGGCAGGAAGCTCAGGGTGACGGCCGGCGGCAGGGCCACCGTGTCCCGACCCTCCTTGAGGCGGTATCCCAGGTCGTCCATGACCAGGGCGATGTAGGCGCGGCCGGCATCGGCGACGGCGGTAAGGGGCGCCAGGGCGAGGCAGAACAGCCCCGCCAGCAACAGCCCGAAGGCCGGCGGGCGGCCCCGCCCGCCGGCCGCAACGGTGTCAGGAACGGTTGCGAATGATGGCCAGACCCTTGAGGAGGTTGAGGGCCTCGTAGAGGGCGTAATCCCGGCTCGCCAGGGGAGTGGATTCTTCTTCATTCTGACCCTTGGTGGATGAATCATCTTCCTCGGGCTCGCCTTCGCCGTTGGTGAGATGGCGCGCCAGGTCCCGCTCCTTGAGCCGGGTGACCTCGGAGTCCTCGGCCGCCGCCACCCTGACGTTCTCCAGGATGATATCGGGCACGATGCCCTCGGCTTGAATGGAGCGCCCCGAAGGGGTGTAGTAGCGGGCGGTGGTGAGTTTGAGGGCGGAGCCGTTCTCCATGGGCAGGATGGTCTGTACCGAACCCTTGCCGAAGGTGGGTTCGCCCATGATTACCGCCCGCTCCTGGTCCTGGAGGGCGCCGGCCACGATCTCGGAGGCGGAGGCCGAGCCCCCGTTCACCAGTACCACCAGGGGCGCGCCGTCGAGGATGTCCGTGGGCTTGGCGTTGAACTTCAGCCGGGAGTCGCCGATGCGGCCTTCCGTGTATACCAGCAGCCCCTTCTTGATGAAGGCATCGGAGACCGACACCGCCGCGCTCAACACCCCGCCGGGGTTGTTGCGCAGGTCCAGCACCATGCCGCGCAGCTCGCCGCCGCTGTCCCGCTTGAGCTCTTCCACGGCGTCCCGCAGGTCGTCGTTGGTGTGGGACTGGAACTGGGTGATGCGCAGGTAACCATAGCTGTCATCCAGGATGCGGGACTTGACGCTCTGCACCTTGATGATAGCCCGCTCGATGTCCACCTTGAGGGGCTTTTCCGCACCCTCGCGGATGATGGTGAGGGTGATGGCCGAGCCCGGCTTGCCACGCATCAGCTTGACCGCGTCGCCGAGGGACATGCCCTTCACGGAGGTGTCGTCCAGGCGGATTATGGTGTCGCCGGCCTTCACGCCCGCCCGCTGGGCGGGGGTGTCATCGATGGGGGCCACCACCTTGATGAATCCGTCCTCCATGGTGACCTCGATGCCGAGGCCCCCGAACTCCCCGGTGGTACCCGCCTGGAGGTCCTTGTAGTCGTCTGCATCGAGATAGGAGGAGTGGGGGTCGAGCCCCGACAGCATGCCCTTGATGGCGTTGTTGAGGAGGGTCTTGTCGTCCACCTCCTCGACGTAGTCGCTCTTGATCTTCTCCAGCACCTGGCTGAAGGCCTGCAGTTCCTCCAGGGGCAGCCCGCTGGAACCCTCCTTTTTCGCCAGTACGTCCTGGCCCACGGAGACCAGGGCGCCGGCGGCGAGGCCCACCAGCAGCAGGGGAAAGATTTGGACCAGGCGTCTCATAAAGCATTCTCCGGACACAGGTGGACTAGCATAGCGGTCGGCTGTCGGCGGGTACAAGGCATCCCTGATATCTGTACGGCGGCAACGCCGGGGTCGGATCGCCTTCCCCGGCCGCCCCTCAGCCGCGGCACCAGGTATCGGGGTCCAGGGGCGTGGCGTTCTTGCGGATCTCGAAATAGACGCCGGGCCTCTCGATGCCGCCGCTGGCCCCCACGGTGGCCACCACCTCGCCACCGTCCACCCAGTCCCCGGTCTCCTTGTTCAGGGTCTGGTTGTGGCCGTACAGGCTCATGTAGCCGTCGCCGTGGTCGAGGATGATGAGGAGACCGAAGCCCCGCAGCCAATCCGCGAAGGCCACCCGGCCATGGTGGACGGCGCGCACGGCCTCGCCGGGGCGGCCCGCCAGCACCACCCCCTGCCAGCGCAGGTTGCCGAGGCCGCGGGTGCTGCCGTAACGGTAGACGGCGGGGCCCTGGAAGGGCCAGGGCAGGCGACCGCGCATGGCGGCGAAGGCCCGTTCCCGCTCGGGCATCGGGGCGATGTCCGCCAGGGCCTCGCTGAGTTCCTGAAGCAGCCGTTCGAGCTCGCGACGGTTGCGGTTCAAGTGGGCGAGTTCCTGGCCACGGGAGGCGATGTCCTGGGTCAGGGCCTGGAGCAGCTCCCGTCGCCGCCGCTGCTCCGCCTCGAGGTCGCGCCGCTCCTGTTCCAGCCGCCGGTGCAGGGCGGCCAGTCGGGCCTCTTCCTCGCCGATGCGGCGGGCCACCACCGCCAGCTCGGCGATGCGCCGCCGCACCGCCTCGATGCCGGAACGGTATTCGCGGTTGATGTAGTCGTGGTAGGTGAGGGCCCGTTGCACCGCAGCCGGGTCGTTCTGGTTGAGCATCAGCTTGACGGCGTTCTGGCGGCTCATGATGAAGGCGGAGCGGATCTGGCGGGCCAGGGCCGCGGTCTGGGCCCGATCCCGGTCTTGCAGTTGGGACTGTTGTTGCCGCAGCCCGGCGAGGCGTTCGCGGGTGGCCTCCACCTGGCGCTCCGTGCGCCCGCCCTCCCGGGCGAGCCGCGCCACCCGGCGGTCATGCTCCTCGAGCTCCTGCTCGGTCCGGGTCTTGGCGCCGCGCATCTCCTTGAGGCGCTGATTGAGGGTCTGGATGCGCTCCTTGACCAGCCGCAACTCCGCCTCTTTCAGGGCCTGGGTGTTCTGGGGATCGGCCCCGGCGGGGGCCGCCATCGCCGCCACGGCGGTGACCAGCAGGTAACGGAGCACGGGCCGGAGCAGGCGGCGCACGCCGGGCCGCCGGGCCGCCCCGCCCGTCCCCATCACTTCGTCGGGGCGTCGGCAGCGAAGGTCAGCAGGGATCGCCCATCCATCTCCGGGGGCTGGGGTACCCCGAGGAGGTAGAGCAGGGTGGGGGCGATATCCCGCAGCGCCCCGCGTTCCGCGGATAAGGTGGGGCGGCCGACGTGGACGAAGGGCACGGGATTGAGGGTATGGGCGGTATGGGGCTGGTCGATGGCGGTGTTGACCATCATCTCGGCGTTGCCGTGGTCCGCCGTGATCACCAGCTCGCCCCCCGCGGCGCGCACGGCGGCCTCCACCCGGCCGAGGCAGTCGTCGAGGGCCTCGATGGCCCGTACCGTGGCCTCGAAGTTGCCTGTGTGCCCCACCATGTCCGGATTGGCGTAGTTGCAGATGCACAGGTCGTAGGTCCCGCTCTCGATGGCGGCCACCAGCCGGTCCGTGACCTCGGGCGCGCTCATCTCCGGCACCTCGTCGTAGGTGCCCACGTTGGGGGAGGGGACCAGCACCCGATCCTCGCCCTCGTACTGGGTCTCGCGGCCGCCGTTGAAGAAGAAGGTGACGTGGGCGTATTTCTCCGTCTCCGCGATGCGCAGCTGGCGCAGGCCGATGTTGGAGGCATACTCCCCGAGCACGTTGCGCAGGCGTTCCGGCGGAAAGGCGACGGCGATATCGAAATCCGCGTTGTATTCGGTGAGGCTGACGAAGCGGCCCAGCCGGATGTGCCGCGGGCGGGGAAAGCCATCGAAGTTGGGCTCGATGAAGGCCCGGGTGATCTGGCGGGCGCGGTCGGAGCGGTAGTTGATGAACACCACCACGTCGCCATCCTCCAGGGTCACAGGGGCGCCGTCACGATCCGGCCCGGTAATGGCCGTGGCCTTCACGAACTCGTCGGTCTCACCCCGCTCATAGGCGGCCTCGAGGGCGGACAGGGCATCGGGGGCATTATAGTCGGCACGGCCCTCGGCGATGAGTTCGTAGGCGGCCTGGATGCGGGGCCAGCGATGGTCGCGGTCCATGGCGTAGTAGCGGCCGATGACCGAGGCGAAGCGGCCCCGGCCCACCTCGTTGAACTTGTCCTCCATGCGCCGGATGGACGCGGCGGCGCTGCGGGGGGGGGTGTCGCGGCCGTCCAGGAAGGCGTGAAGGTACAGCTTGTCGGCTCCGCGGTCGGCGGCCAGTTCGGCGAAGGCGCGGATGTGGTCCTCGTGGCTGTGGACCCCCCCCGGTGACAGCAGGCCGAGGATGTGCACGGCCCGCTGCCCGGCCACCGCCAGATCCACGGCATCGGTGAGGGTGGCATTGGTGAAGAAGGAACCGGTGCGGATGGCGCGGCTGACGCGGGTGAATTCCTGGTACACCACCCGCCCCGCGCCCAGGTTCAGGTGCCCCACCTCGGAATTCCCCATCTGGTCCGCGGGCAGGCCTACGTCGGCCCCCGAGGCGTCGAGGGCGGCGTGGGGGTAACCCGACCACAGGCGGTCCCAGTTGGGGGTGTGGGCCGCGGCGATGGCATTGTGGTCGTGCTGTTCGCTCAACCCCCAGCCATCGAGAATGATCAGAACGACGGGACGGTGGCTTGCTGGCATGAGGAGGTGGCGGAGGTCAAAAACGAGTTGCGAAGTGGCCCTATATTAGCATGACCGCCGGGTGTCGGGGCCACCTGGCCATTCGGACCGGGCCCGCGCCCATGGCAGGCGGCTCGGATGCCTGCCGTGTGCCCCGGCGGAATCTTTGACATTAATTTTATTATTGTATACTGGTAAACTTCGCAGGGGTCAGAGATACTGCGTCCATTATCTCGACCCGAATGGGCCTCCGGGCCTCATCAGGAACCGCCCGTGACCGACGATATGGCCTCTGAAGACTCTCTCATCACCCGTGACGAAGACATCGAGCGGGCCTCGCGCTCCATGAAGGCGATTGCCCATCCCCTGCGGCTGAAGATCCTGTGCACCCTCGGCAACGAGGAGGTCAGCGTGCAGGACATCGTCGAGAAGGTGGGGACGTCCCAGAGCAACATCTCCCAGCATCTCGCCATCCTGCGGGACAAAGGCATCCTGACGGCGCGCAAAGACGCCAATCGGGTGTATTACAAGGTGGAGGACGCCCGCACCCTGCGCCTCATCGGCCTCATGCGTGACGTGTTCTGCCATTATTCTTAAGACAAGGGCTGCTTGATCCGTCCTGGATTGATTCAGCGCCGGTACGGCCGTGGGCCGGCCGCAAGCGGAAAACGGTTCCTGACACCCTTTAGCAGAAAACGGTTCCTGACACCCTTTTTGTCCCGCGATGGATGGGCGCCCCGGCTGCGGGCCGCGTGGGTTGGGCGGCATTATTCAGCGGTATCTCGGGGAGGTTGCCCGCGGGGGTGGTGCTTGATTGTCCGCTCGTTTCTGGTAGCTTGCCTCCCCGTTCGGCCCGCCGCCTGCGGGCACTTTTCAATCGCGGGTAACTGTCAGGACATGCTGTGGATAGATTGATCGAGTTTTCGGGCAACCACCTCGGGCTGGTGAGTGCGTTCGTCGTCGTGCTGGCCCTGCTCGTGGCCACCTACCTGCGCTCCTCGCTGCAGGGCTTCAAGGCCGTGGACCCCCTGGGGGCGACCCAGCTCATCAACCACGATGATGCCGTGGTGGTGGACGTGCGCGAGCCCAAGGAGCTGTCCGAGGGCAGCATCATCAACTCCACCCATATCCCCCTGGCCAAGTTCGACAGCAGCGTAAAGCAGCTGGAAAAGCACAAGGACAAGCCCATCATCGTGGTGTGTCGCAGCGGCAGCCGTTCCCAGGCGGCCTGCGCCACCCTCACCAAGAACGGCTTCGAGCAGGTATACAACCTCAAGGGCGGCGTCCTCGCCTGGCAGGGGGCCGGGCTGCCCCTCAAGCGTTCCAAGAAATAGAGGCTCGATTGATGGCTTCAGCAAACACCGTCTGCCCCCATTGCCTCGGCGTCAACCGCCTCCCCGCCGACAAGGACCCGCGCCAGGGCAAGTGCGGCCGCTGTGGTGGCGCGCTGTTTAGCGGCGCGCCGGTGGCCGTGGACCATGACGCCTTCCGGCGCCATGTGGAACGCAATGACATGGCCGTGCTGGTGGACTTCTGGGCCGACTGGTGCGCTCCCTGCAAGATGATGGCGCCCCATTTCCAGCAGGCGGCGGCGGAGCTGGAGCCCGCGGTGCGGCTGCTCAAGGTAAACACCGAAGTGGAGCAGAACCTGGCCATGAATCACGGCATCCGCAGCATCCCCACCCTGATCCTCTTCAAGGGGGGCGCCGAGGTGGCCCGCACTGCCGGCGCCCTCGACCTCCAGGGGCTGCTGGGCTGGACGCGCCAGTACCTGTAACCGCTACTGCACAAGGGATTCGCCGCTCATCAACCATAATGTCACCTCCGGCGGATACGTTGGAGTCCGAATCATTCGAAAATCAGGAGTAGCGTCATGGCCGAAGAAGCAAAACAGCCGGCTGGGGATCAGCCCCAACTGGTAATCCAGAAGGTCTACAGCAAGGACCTGTCCTTCGAGACCCCCAATTCGCCCCAGGTCTTCTCCCAGGAGTGGAAGCCCAACGTCAATCTCAACATCGCCACGGACAACGCCGACCTGGGCAACGACCACTATGAGGTCACGGTCACCGTCACGGTCACCGCCAAGGTAAACGACAACACGGCCTTCCTGGTGGAGGTGAAGCAGGCGGGGATCTTCGGCATCCGCGGCCTCGAGCCCGATCAGCTCCGCCAGACCCTCGCCACCTACTGCCCCAACATCCTGTTTCCCTATGCCCGGGAAGTGGTGTCCGACATCATCATCCGAGGCGGCTTTCCCCAGCTCAACATCGCACCGGTGAACTTCGACGCCCTGTATATGCAGCAGATGCAGCAGGCGCAACAGGAAGGCGCCGACTCAGCCGTGCCGGTGCAGTGAGAACGCGGGGAGACTGAAGGCACCACCTCCCGCCGTCTCCCCCATCGGCCCCCCCCCGCCCCCACGCCGTGAGTCCGCCGCCGTCCAACGTCCCCGAGTCTTCGCCGGTGGCGGTGTTGGGTGCGGGCGCCTGGGGCACGGCGCTGGCCATCCTGCTGGCGGCCAATGGCCAGCCGGTACGCCTGTGGGGCCACGAGCCCGCCCTGATGAGGGGCCTGGCCCGGGACCGCGAACATCGCGAGGCCCTGCCGGGGGTGGCGTTTCCGCCGGCCCTGGCGATCCATGAGGGTCTGGCTGAGGCCGTGGCGGGCTGCCGTGACCTGCTGGTGGTGGTACCCAGTCACGGATTCCGTGCCCTCATGGAGCGCCTCGCGGCCATGGACCTGGAGGCGCCGCGTATCGCCTGGGGGACCAAGGGTCTGGAGCCCGGGCGGGCACGGCTGCTCCACGAGGTGGCCGCAGAGGCCCTGGGCGATATCCCCCTGGCGGTGGTGTCGGGCCCGACCTTCGCGGCCGAAGTGGCCGCCCGGCTGCCCACCGCGGTGACCGTGGCCGGCAACGACCCCGCCTTCGCCCGTGACCTGGCGTCCCGCCTCACCAGCCAGTGGTTCCGGGTCTACATCAGCGATGACATGATCGGGGTGCAACTGGGCGGCGCGGTCAAAAATGTCCTCGCCATCGCGGCCGGTATCGCCGACGGCCTGGGCTTCGGTGCCAACACCCGGGCCGCCCTGGTGACCCGTGGCCTGGCGGAGATGGGCCGCCTGGGCGTGGCGGCGGGGGGACGGCAGGAGACCTTCAACGGCCTGGCAGGCCTCGGGGACCTGGTGCTCACCTGCACCGACAACCAGTCCCGCAATCGCCGCTTCGGTAAGGCCCTGGGGGAAGGCCGCCCGCTGGAACAGGCCCTCGCCGCAGTGGGACAGGTGGTGGAGGGGCGGGGGACCACCCGTGAGGTGATGGCCCTGGCGGCCAGGCTGGGGGTGGAGATGCCCATCTCCGAGCAGGTCCATCGGGTGATCCACGAGGGCCTGCCACCCTCCCAGGCGGTGCACTCGTTGCTTTCCCGTGCCGATACCCGTAGTGAATGAGGAGGCCACAGGGCGGGAGGCGACTTTGCATCCTTTTCAGTTAGGGAGTTAAATTGAGTCGACGGCGGGTGTTCAATATGCATTACCAGTCGACGGGGGGTGGAGGTTTCGGTCGATCGTCGCGGATGGACGGTCTGACAGCGCGCCGTGCCCCGACATCCGTAAGCCGTTGGGGACGACGATAATGACCATAACCCTGAAGATCGCACGCAGCGAAAAGGAAGTCGACGACGCCCTGTGGCTGCGTCATCAGGTCTTCGTTGTCGAGGACGGCAAGTTCGGGGGCAAGCCCCTGCGCGGCGAGCGCATCCTCGATCGCTTCGATGCCTTCCCCGGCGTCTACAACATCGTGGTCTACGATGCTGAAGAGCCCGTGGCCACCATGCGCATGGTCAGGGAATCGAATGTCGGGCTGCCCGCCGATGAATACTTCGATTTCCATGGCTATCGGGAACGGCTGACCCAGGAACTGACGGCGGCCGGGGCGGCGAATCGCATCCCCGTGCTGGGCAGTGCGGGCATGCTGGCGGTGCGGGAGGAATGGCGTTCCCGCCGGGATGTCATCCGGGCCATGTTCAAGGTGGCCGCCGGTGTCTCCTTCAGCAGCGACGTGACCCACATCGTGCTGACGGTGAACCATGACACCGTGGGGATGTACCGCCGCCTGGGCTTCCAGGGCCTGTCCGAGAAGTTCTGGGTGGAGGAGGTGGGCAACTTCATCATCCCCATGGGGGGCTCGGTGGAGACCTTCCACAACTGGGCCTTCGGCGACCTGCCCACCAACCCCCTCAACACCTTCAAGGACAGCTTCGAGCGCCTGTTCGCCAAGGCGGGAGAGGTGATCTTCGCCGAAGGGGACGACGGCGACATGGCCTACATCCTCAACAATGGCGTGGTGAGGGTGTCCCGCCTCAGCCCCTACGGCGAGGAGCTGACCCTGGCCCATCTGGCCCGCGGTGACC
Source organism: Thiotrichales bacterium (assembly GCA_011389995.1). Taxonomy (GTDB): domain Bacteria; phylum Pseudomonadota; class Gammaproteobacteria; order JAABTG01; family JAABTG01; genus JAABTG01. The sequence goes on along the minus strand of JAABTG010000026.1, from coordinate 287 downwards.
TGTTCGGCGAGCTGGCCCTGGTGGACGAGGCGCCCCGCTCGGCCACGGTGACGGCGGTGACCGAGTGCGAGACCATCACCCTGCGCCGCGACGTCTTCCTGGAGCAACTGTACTCGGACCCCGAGCGCATAGAGGGGCTCCTCAAGCTGTTCTCCCAGCGGCTGCGGCGGACCGACGACTTCGCCATGGTGCTGGCCTTCTCGCCCCTCGCCGAGCGGCTGGATTTCGCCCTGCGCATGGCCAAGACAAACACCTCCCCCGACCCGAAGAATGCCCGCGTGCAGGTA
>JAABTG010000025.1 GCA_011389995.1 Thiotrichales bacterium | reverse complement strand
CGCCCAGCCCCATGGTGAGTCCCTGCAGCGAGGAGATCTCGGCGGCCCTGGAAGGGGCCGAACTGTTTGCCCATTTCAGCGAGACTGGCCGCCGCCTCCTGGCCGAGGCCCTCACCATGACCACCCTGCCGGCCGGCGAGGCCCTGTTCCGCCATGGCGACACGGGGGACAGCCTCTACATCGTTGCCGAGGGCAGGCTGGAGGTGCTGGTGGAGAGTGGCGAGGACGGCGGCTGGCCCCTCGGCCACATCGAGCGCGGCCAGTGCGTCGGGGAGATGGCCCTGCTGGCCACCAATTCGCGGCGCACGGCGACGGTGAAGGCGCTGCAGGACAGCCGCCTGCTGGAGCTCTCCCGTCCCGTCTTCGAACAGCTCCTGGCCGCCGAGCCCTCCCTGCGCCGGCTCATCGGCGACGTGCTGTTGCGCCGGCTACCGGGGCTGCATCTGGCCACCTCCAGACTGTTCGGCGAGCTGGACCAGGCCCTGCTCGAGGAACTCCATTCCCATTTCTTCTGGACCAGCCTCAACCGCGGTGAGGCCCTGTTCCGGGCCGGGGAGCCCGCCGAAGCCGTCTACTACGTGGTCAACGGCCGCCTCCAGGTGAGTGTGGAGGAAAACGGCGAGGGGCTGGCCCTGGACCAGATCGGTGGCGGCCAGGTGGTGGGGGAGATCGCCATGATCACCAATGACCGCCACACGGTGACGGTGACGGCCCTCCGGGACAGCGACCTCATCGGCCTGTCGCGCCAGGGTTTCGAGCAGATCATGGAGCGCAACCCGCGGGCCGCGGTCTACGTGGTGCGCACCATGCTGGCCGAGCTGGGGTCGCGCGACTCCCATGGCGAAGGGGCCAGGGACTCTCCGCTGCGCACCATCACCGTGGTGCCCCTCGACAAGGGGGCCGAGGGCTTCGGGCGGCGGCTGGCGCGGGCCCTCAACGCAGTGGGTAAGACCCTGTATCTGAGTGCCCGGGTGTTCGACCGCTTCCACAATGCCGGGGCCGCCCAGACGGCGGACGACGACCCCCGGGCCCTCTACCTGAGGAAATGGTTCAGTCAGCAGGAGGAGAGCCGGGCCCACGTGGTCTACGCCACCGACCCCGAGGACAGTCCGTGGACCCGGCGCTGCCTCCGCCAGGCGGACCGCATCCTGCTGGTGGCGGCGGCCGGCACCAGGCCGGGGCTGCGGGCGGTGGAGCGCCTCACGGGGGAGCTGGCGGCCGGGGTGCCCACCGAACTCGTACTCCTCCACGACGGCGATGGCCACCTGCCCACGGACACCCGCGCCTGGCTGGAGCCCAGGCGGGTGGCCGCCCACCACCACCTGCGCCGGGACCGGGACGCCGACGTGGAGCGCCTGGTGCGCTTCCTCACCGGGCGCTCCGTGGGTCTGGTACTGGGGGCCGGCGGGGCCCGGGGTTTCGCCAATATCGGGGTACTGAAGGCCCTGCGTGAGGCCGGCGTGCCGGTGGACTACGTGGGCGGCGCCAGCATGGGGGGCTTCCTCGCCGCCCTGGTGGCGGCCGACTTCGACTACGAGCAGATCGTGCGTTTCGTGCGCCTGGTGCTGGTGGACAAGCCCCGGGGCTTCGGCTACACGTTGCCGGTGATATCCATGATGTCGGTACGCAAATCGGAGCAGCGCTTCCGCGAAATCTTCGGCGATCGCCACATCGAGGACCTGTGGCTCAATTTCTTCACCGTGTCGGTGAACATCACCAATCCGGCCATGAAGATCCACCGCGAGGGGCCGGTGTGGCGGGCGGTGCGGGCGAGCCTCGCCATCCCCGGCCTCATCGCGCCGCTGTTCGAGAAGGGCGAGCTGCTGGTGGACGGAGCCTTGTTGAACAGCGTCCCCGTGGACGTCATGCGCCGGCTCAACCCGGGGCCCGTCATCGCCAGCGACGTGGGCAAGGTGCCGGCCCTGGCGGTGGACCCCGAGCTGGACAACTGCCCGTCGCCCGGCCGCCTGCTGTGGCAGCGACTGAAGCCCGGCGGCAGTACCCGCGAGGTGCCCCGCATGGGGGCCATTCTGCTGCGCTGCATGGATGTCTCCAGCCATCTCAACAAGCGCCGCAATCGCGACCTCGCGGACCTCTATCTCACGCCGCCGGTGGAGGGCTACCGCATCCTCGATTTCGACCGCGCCGACCAGCTCATGGAAACCGGCTACACTTATGCCGTGCGCGCCCTCCAGGAGACCGATCTGAGTGCCTTCCTGACCGTAGGCAGGACCGGGGCCAGGGACTGACCGGAGCCGCCGAAGGACTAATGACCGACCATCGAATCACCAGCACCCTGGGTACCCTGTGGCCCGTGCGGCTGTTCTATCGCGCCGCCGTGGGGCGCCTGTTCCATCGCTATTTCCGCGTGGTGGCCGCCGATACCGACGCCCTGCGCGCCGAGGTCTTCCGCATCCGTTACGAGGTCTATTGCGAGGAGCTGGGCTGGGAGGACCCCGCGCACTGTCCCGACGGCCAGGAGGTGGACGAGTACGACGGCCACGCCCTCCATTCCCTGCTGCTGCACAAGCCGAGCAACAGCTATGCGGGGTGCGTGCGGCTGGTCCACGTCCCCGCCGAGCCGGCCGATTCGCAACTGCCCTTCGAGAGCGCCTGCCGGGGCCGCCTGTACGACGATGTCTATGGCCCCCTGGCCCGTGACCGCCGGGTGGTGGGCGAGATCTCCCGCCTCGCCGTGCGCGAGCGCTTCCGCCGTCGCGAGAACGAACGCCACCATCCCGAGGGCCAGGTCCCCGAGCGCAATGGCCGCACCGATCCACGGCGCAAGACCCCCCCCATCGCCATGGGCCTCTACCTGGCCGCCGCCTGCAGCGGCCTGCAGGCGGGCAAGGAGGGCGTCTTCGCCCTCATGGAGCCCCGGCTCGCCCGCCGCCTGCGCACCTACGGCCTCCATTTCCGCCAGGTGGGCGACGGCATCGAGCACCGCGGCACCCGTGCCCCCTTCTACATCAGCCGCGACGACCTCTACGGTCGCATCTCACCCCGGGTGCGGGGCCTCCTGGACGTGGTGTGCGGGGATGTCCGGTTCGAGCGGCGCGATTGACGGCGTCCCGCCCTCCAGCCGAGCCGCTGTTAATGACACCAGCCGGTTTTACAGGCACCGACACTCAGTCCAGCGAGTAGCGACCCGGGGCGATGATGTTGTTGGGGTCCACCATGTCCTTGATCCCCTTGGCCAGCCGCCAGAAGGACGATTTCTCGTCCGTAAACAGATGCATGGTGTTGACGCTGGTGCGATAGGGAATGAAGCCTTCCTGTCGCCCGGCCTCGAACAGGGCGGCGTAGCAGGCGTGCACCCGCTCCACCTCCTCCGGGTCGTCGCGCCTGAATAGCAACGGGATGGTGCTGTCGTAGCAGCGGTCCGACAGGCTGGTGAGGGTGATGAGGGGTTCGATGCGGTGCTGTATGCACACCCGTTCCACCATCTCCTTGAACACCCGCACCCGATCCGGCTGCATGGGGACCAAGGGCGAGTACCACAGCAGCCCGCAGCCGTCCCTGGCCGGGTCCATGGGCTCGCCGTCCGGCGGTAGCGTGCCCGACTTCCAGTAGGACAGAGGCAGGGCGATCTCGCTGGGGGCACCCGCCAGCAGCTGGAGCGTTTTGTCCAGGGTTCCGAACACGTTCTGGATGTTCGTGCCGAAGGCCCCCGGCAGCAGCCCGGACAGGTTCTTGAAGACCTTGACCGACTTCGGCGTGAAGAACATCAGCCGGCTGCCCACCCCGCGCAGATTGCGGCGGATGGCGTAGTGGGCGGCCTTTACCACCTTGGCGTTGCCGTAGAGCGCCCCGGCGCACATCCATGGCATCACTTGGCTCTGGCGCGCCATCTTCATGAGTACGTCCTCGGGAATGATGCCCTGGGGACCCACCTGGTCCCAGGGGTAGGGGATCATCATGGACATCACCCGGCGGGTATTCATGAGGTTGATGGAGCCGGAGACGTTGCCCACTTCCCGCAGGATGTCCCGCATGGCGGCCACCGCATCCTCCAGTTTTTCGTCCTTTGGGATGCCATAGAAGAAGCCCTCCACCCGCTCCGGGATGGGGGCCAGGGCCACGGTCATCTGGGTCACGATGCCGAAGTTGCTCTGGGTGAAGATGCCGTCCAGGTAAGGACCGACACCGTATTTGAAGGCCCGGTCGATGGTGATGCCCCCCAGCTCCGTCAGTGGCGTGCGGTAGACCTCGCCGCTCGGCATGACCGCCTCGATGGCCATGACGGCGGCAAAGTGGTCCG
>JAABTG010000193.1 GCA_011389995.1 Thiotrichales bacterium | reverse complement strand
TAGTTAAATCGCTCTTCCGACGCCGTGTCCAGGGTCCAGGAGTTCGATCCAGTGGCGCACGGGTACCCGGGCCTCGGTGGCCAGGTGCAGCTGGCAACCCACGTTGGCGGTGACGATGAGGTCGGGCGCGGGCTCCTCCAGCGCCGCCAGTTTGTCCTTCTTGAGGCGTCCGGCCATGGCGGGCTGCAGGATGGAATAGGTGCCCGCGGAGCCACAGCAGATGTGGCCGTCCCTCACCGTCGTCAGGCGATAGCCGGCGGACTCCAGGATTCCCTCCACCACCCCGCCCAGTCCCAGACCGTGTTGCAGGCTGCAGGGACAGTGCACCGCCACGGCACGGCCGGCGCCTACGGCGGGGTCCGGCGGGCCCGCTGCGGCCACCACCTCGCAGAGGTCCCGTACCCGCCCGGCGATCTCCGCTGCCCGCTCGCTGTAGCGGGGATCGTCCGCCAGCAGCTCGCCGTATTCCCGCAGCACCGGGCCACAGCCGCTGGCGGAGGCCACCACCCCTTCCGCTCCCGCCTCGAGGGCCGGCCACCAGGCGTCGATGTTGCGTCGCGCGAAGTCCCTGGCCTCTGCCATGTGGCCGAGGTGCAGGCTCAGGGCCCCGCAACAGCCCGCGCCCGGGGTGGGCTGGAGGCTGATCCCCAGGCCGTCCAGCACCCGTGCCGCGGCGGCGTTGGTGGCGGGAGTGGCGGCCTCCTGCACACAGCCGGTGAGGGCGACCAGGCGGCGGGGGTGGCGGGGCTCGGGCCATGGATGCCGGGGCTGGGGCGGCGGCAGCTTGCGGCGCAGGGCCCGCGGCAGCAGGGCGCTCGCCAGACGCGCCGTACCCAGCAGGGCGCCGAAACGCCGGGGATGGGGGATGACGGCCCCCATGGCGGCCTCCCGCAGACGGCGCCACGGCGATGCGGGCAGCTCCTCCACCGCCAGACGCCGGCCGATGTCCGCCAGCCGGGCATAGCGTACCCCCGAGGGGCAGGTGGTCTCGCAGGAACGGCAGCTGAGACAGCGGTCCAGGTGATAGCGCATGTGCTGCCCGGAGGTCTCGCCCTCGAGGTACTGCTTCACCAGATAGATGCGACCCCGGGGACCATCCAGCTCGTCCCCGGTGAGGCGATAGGTGGGGCAGGTGGCGGTGCAGAAGCCGCAATGGACGCAGCTGCGCAGGATGGCCTCGGCCTCGAGGCCGTCGGGGGTATCCTGGAAACGGGATGCGATATGGGTTTCCACTAGTGTCCTGTCCCTAAGCATGTTCGAGAAGTCGCGCCGGGCGCGCTGCCCCGGGGTAGGCGGGAGAAGGAGTCTGAGCCGCGCCATGGCGACCACCAACGACGCCGGGAGCGTGCCGCGAAGCGGCGGGAACAGCATGATTCCCACGGCACAGGACACTAGAAGCGATCCAGCTCGGGGAACGGCAGCTGCCCATTGTGGACATGCATCGCCCCCAGTTCTGCGCACCGGTGGAGGGTGGGTATGGCCTTGCCGGGGTTCAGCAGTCCGCCGGCATCGAAGGCGGCCTTGATGGCGTGAAACTGGGCCAGTTCGTCCTCCTGGAACTGGGTGCACATCTGATCCAGCTTCTCGAAGCCCACGCCGTGCTCGCCGGTGATGGTCCCCCCCACCGCCACGCATAGCTCCAGGATACGCCCGCCGAAGGCCTCCGCCCGCGCCAGTTCCCCGGCACGGTTGGCGTCGTAGAGGATCAGGGGATGCAGGTTGCCGTCGCCGGCGTGGAACACGTTGGCAACGTCCAGCCCGAATTCGCCCGACAGCACGGCGATCTCCGCCAGCACCCGGGACAGGTGCTTGCGGGGGATGGTGCCATCCATGCAGTAGTAGTCGGGCGAGATGCGGCCCACGGCGGGAAAGGCCGCCTTGCGTCCTCGCCACAGATTCTCGGCGTCGGCCTCGCTGGCCGCCACCCGCACCTCACTGGCGCCGCATTCCTCGAGCAGGGCCACGGTGCGGGCGGTGAGTTCGGCCACCTCTTCCCCGGTGCCGTCCAGCTCGGCCAGCAGGATGGCGGCGGCATCCACGGGATAGCCGGCGTGGACGAAATCCTCGGCGGCGCGGATGGCGGGTCTGTCCATCATCTCCAGTCCGGCGGGGATGATGCCCTCGCCGATGATGCGGGCCACGGCGGTGCCCGCCTGACCCACTTCGGTGAAGGCCCCCATGAGCACCTGGCGGGCCGTGGGCCGGGGCAGCAGGCGCACCGTGGCCTCCACCACGATACCCAGCAGACCCTCGGATCCGGTCATCAGGGCCAGCAGATCGTAGCCCGGGCTGTCCGGGCCCTGGCCACCGATGGTGACGAGATCGCCGTCGGCGGTGACCACCTTCAACTCCATGACGTTGTGAACCGTGAGGCCGTACTTCAGGCAGTGCACGCCACCGGCGTTCTCCGCCACGTTGCCGCCGATGGTGCAGGCGATCTGGGAGGAGGGATCGGGGGCATAGTAGAGGCCGTGGGGGGCCCCGGCCTCCGAAATGGCCAGATTGCGCACCCCGGGCTGCACCCGCGCGGTGCGGTTCAGGGGATCCACCTCGAGCACCTCACTGAGGCGCGCCAGGGACAGCAGCACGGCACCCGGGTGGGGCAGGGCACCCCCGGACAGGCCGGTGCCGGCGCCCCGGGCCACCACCGGCACACCATGGCGCCGGCAGATGCGCATCACCGCGCGTACCTGGTCGGTGTCCACGGGCCGCGCCACCACCGGCGGCAGCTGGCGGTAGGCCGACAGCCCGTCGCATTCGTAGGCGCCCCGGGCCTCCTGCTCCGTGATGACGGCACCCGGGTCGAGAACCCCCTTCAACTCCCGCAGCAGGCCGCTGGCGGCGAAGTCCGGGGACGGTCCTGGGACAGGGGAACTCATGGGTTGCATTCTAACCGGCCGCGGTGGGAAAAAGGCCGACCGACTGCGGGCTTATTCGTGCAGGTTAGCCGCAGGGATAACTACGAAAGGCGCGAAAGACGCGAAAAACAGAAAGCGCAAGCAGGGGCGCGGCGGCGCCAGGTGCCAGGTTGTCACGCCTCATGGCGGGCGAGCACTAAGGATCGTGGCGAGGGGACAAGAGCCTCATTATCGCCAATGTCCTCTCAGCCCTGGAGTCCGTGAAGCCTGGACGGTTATCCCGGCATGGTCCTGATTCTCCGGCCCCGCCCTTTCGCGTCTTTCGCGTCTTTCGTAGTTTCCTTCATGCAGCTCAGTCCAGATCGGCGGCCAGGGCATCCCGTACGGGCCCCGGGAGCTGGGTCTCGTGGCTGTAGGCCTCGTGGTCGATGCCCGCCATGATGGCGGCCCCGTCCTTCACCGCTGCCGCCATCTCGGGCGTCAGTTCGAAACGCATGAAGTGCACCGCCGAGGTCTTTTCCTCCTTGTCCCGCTCCATGTCCTCGTCGGCAAAGGCAAAGACGCGGTCGAAGTCGGCCACCTGCATCCAGGTGCGGTCCTCGATGTCCATCATACGACCCAGGGCCACGCGTCGCTCCTCCACGTCGTCGAATTCGATCATGAAGGTGGCCTTCCAGTTACGGCCATCGGGGATCAGGGGATTGTAGGCGGCCAGCTCGTCCTCGATCTCCCGGGGCTCGAAGATGCGCTCGATGCGCAGCATCTCCTGGACCTGGTACTGGATGGTCAGGCGGTCCTCGAAGTACAGGGTGGCGTTGGGCCCGATGGGCACCTGGCGGTTCTTCTTGTGGGCCATGACCTTGGTGCGGAAGTCGGCACGCATCTCGGCGTACTGCTCCAGGCTGTAGAGATCGTCGCGGCTAAGGGCCTTCATTGGGGGCCTCCTTGATCAGGTTATTCGTGGGCAATGGGCTTGTCGGTGAACAGGTAGTCCTTCAGTTCGCCGTCAAACTTGGGGTCGCGCCGGCGGATCCACTCCAGCACCATGGCGGCGTGCTCCTTCTCCTCGTCACGGTTGTGGGCGAGGATGGCGCGCAGTTCCTTGTCGCTGCAGGCATCCACACGCTGGTTGTACCAGTCCACGGCCTCCAGTTCCTCCATCAACGAGACGATGGCGCGATGCATGTCCTTGGTCTCCTCGGACAGCTTGTCGGCGGGTTCGTGATAGCCTTCATTCGACATTCTTCTTCTCCCCTGAGTAAGGATATGGGCCCTCAAAACAGGCCCTACCGATGGGCTGATACCTCGGGCAACCCCTGGGGGGGCCGGCCAGGTCAGCCGATGCAAACCCCCTGCCGGCCCGGATACGGGCGCACCTTCAGATCCCGTAGGCCCGACGCAGCAGGCTCAAGGGATGCTGCGGCTCGCTGCCGTCCTTCATGCCATTGGCGATCTGCTGGCCGGCCATGGGGCAGTCGCTGCCGTAGTGGTCGGCCTCGGCCTGCTTGACGCGGTTGACCACCGGTCTCGCGATCTTCATGGATATCTCATGGAACTCGCTCTTCACCGCATAGGTGCCGTCGTGCCCCGAGCAGCGCTCGATGGGCTTTACGGTGGTGTCAGGCACCAATTCGAGCACGTCCTTGGTCTTGAGGCCGAAGTTCTGCACCCGCTGATGGCAGGCGACATGATAGGCCACGGTGCCGAGGCCGCCCTTGAAGTCGGTGAGGAGCTTGCCTTCCTTGTGACGCAGCATGAGGTATTCGAAGGGATCGAAGATGGCCGCCTTTACCTTCTGAACCGCCTCGTCGTCGGGGAACATCAGGGGCAACTCCTGTTTGAACATGAGCACGCAGGACGGTACCGGGGCGACGATATCCCAGCCGGCATCCACCAGGGCGGCGAGCACCGGGATGTTCTCGTCCTTGGCCCGCTCCACCGCCTCCAGGTCCCCCAGTTCCAGTTTGGGCATGCCGCAACAGCGCTCGCGTTCGGCGATGGTGACGGGGATGCCGTTGTGTTCGAACACCGCCAGCAGATCCTCGCCCAGATGGGGCTCGTTGTAGTTGCCGTAGCAGGTGGCGAAGAGGGCCACGCGGCCGCGGGTGCGCCCCGCCGCCTCGCCCTGGGCATCGTTGTCCCGGCGGTCCGCGAGACGCTTGCGCAGGGTATTGCTGTGATAGGCCGGCACCTTGGCGTCGGGGTGCACGCCGAGGGTGCTGTCCAGGAGCTTGCGCATGGCCGGGGAGCGGTTGGCGGCATTGACCACGCCTGAGATAACCGGGATACCCGCCAGGCTGCCCACCCGGTCGGTGCTGGTGAGGATCTTGTCGCGGGTCTTGTATTCACCCTTACGGAACTTTACTGCCTTGCCCCGCAGCATGAGGTGGGGAAAATCCACGTTCCACTCGTGGGGAGGGACGTAGGGGCACTTGGTCATGTAGCACAGGTCGCACAGGTAGCAGTGGTCCACCACCTTGTAGTAATCGGCCTTGGCGACGCCGTCCACCTCCATGGTGTCCGACTCGTCCACCAGATCGAAGAGGGTGGGGAAGGCGTGGCACAGGCTCACGCACCGCCGGCAGCCGTGACAGATGTCGTAGACCCGTTCCAACTCCTTGAAAAGGGCCTCCTCGTCATAGAACTCCGGATTCTTCCAGTCCAGCGCATGGCGGGTGGGCGCCTGCAGGCTGCCTTCGCGGGTGGTGGTGGAGGCGGTCACGGTTTGTTCCCCCTTCGTCGTGTCTTCTATGGGAACGGCCCCGGCCGAAGCCGGGGCGCGCGCGAGGATGGTTCAGGCGTCCAGGGAGTCCAGGGCCTTCTGGAAGCGGTTGGCGTGGGAGCGCTCCGCCTTGGCCAGGGTCTCGAACC
>JAABTG010000192.1 GCA_011389995.1 Thiotrichales bacterium | reverse complement strand
CTTCATCAACCCCACCCAGTTCGCCTTGGACCCGGTGGAGACCCCGCGCCTGCCCCATCTGGTGGGCGGCGCCGAGGCCTTCGGTCTGCTGGAGGTCACCGCCGATCAGCTGCTGAACGACGAGGTGTTCGCCAACGCCCCCGGCGGCGTGCTCGGTGCATTGATCCGCATCGACCTCGGGGACGAGGTGCTGGATGCCAGCTTCCAGGGCCACGACCTGTTGCTGTTCGCCAATCTCACCGGCGAGGCCCTGGATGATCCACATCTCGGCATCGGCGAGGAGCTGCGTCGCACCCAACTGCGCCAGGGCGGCTATGCCAACGAGTCCCTGTTCGGCGGCGCCGACAACGACGCCATCCTCGCCTCCCTGGAGGGTTATGGGATCTACGCCACCCTGGTGCCCGAGGACGCGCGCTTCTTCAATGTGGCCGTCAATGTGGCCGACGATGAGGTCCTGACCCAGAGCGTGGCGACGCTGGCCGACGGTGAGGTGATGTATCTGGCCGATACCGGCTTCAAGTCCACCGTGGACCAGACCCGGGCCCCCGACGGTCCCGTGGCCGGCGATCGGCCGTGGCAGAGCCTCGGCGCGGTGACGGTGACGCCGTCTGCCGAGCTTGCCGTGGTGGAGGGCCAGGTGCCCCTGCCGGCGGATGGCGTGCTGTCCGAGGCCATCACCCTGGCCGTGAGCCTGGACGGCGGGGCCGCGGTGGATGTGGAGATCGCCGCGGGCGACTACGCCAATCCCGCCGGTATCGCCACCAAGATCAATAACGTCATCGGCACCCTGGAAGCTCTGTCCGGGCGTGTGGTGGCCGAGGTGGCGGTGGAGGAGGACAGCGACGACGGCTTCCTGCGCCTCATCAACCAGAGCGACGACGACGACGCGGCGATTCAGGTGAGCGATGCTTCCCTGACGGCCGATGGCGGCGACACGGTGCTCAACGAGCTGGGGCTGGCGGCCGACCAGCAGGCGACCCCCGCCCCGGTATCCGTGGAGGTCACCCTGACGGTGCCCGAGGGTATCGACGGGGTGGTGGCCGCGGATGCGGTGCGGCTGGTAAGCCTGGAGCCCGTGCTGCCCCAGTTGCGGACCCTGATCCTGGACAACAACCCCCTGAACGACAGGGCTCATGACCTCTACCTGCCGGTGGCGGACCAGGGCGAGGCCGAGGCCCCCAGCGGCACCGTGGTCATCGACACCGAGGCCTTCACCATCACGGGTGACAACGACGACGACCCCGACGCCTTCTTCGGTGCCACCTTCAACGCCCAGACGGTGAACGGCATCACCACCTTCTACGTCGCCGGCGATCTGGCGGTGCCCGCCACCACCATTACCGTGGAGGGCATTCATGCCGCCTCCATCGTGGTGGGCGGCAATGTCCTCATGGATCCGGGCGTGACGGTGGACGTGTCCGCCAACGGCAGCCAGGGTGTGGCCGGTGGTGGCGTCGGTGGCAGCGGCGGCGACGGTGGCAGTGGCGGCAGCGGCGGTACCGGTGGCACCGCCGGCAGGGGTGGCGCCGGCGGTAGCGGCGGGCTTGCAGGAGCCAATGGCCAGCCCGGCTCCTTCGGCCGTGCGGGCACCACCGGCGGCGTTGGTGCGGCTGGCGGCGGTGGCTCCGCCGGTGAAGCCGGTGTGAACAACGATGCATCGGGTGGCGACGGCGGGACGGGTGGGATTGGCGGCGCGCCCGGTGGGGCCGGTTTCAGCGGCCTGCGCGGTATTGGAGGCCCGGGCGCCGCCTTCTGGTCTGGCGGTAACGGGGGCAGCGGCAGTTCGGCGCCCGGCGGGCAATTCGGACAGCAGGGTGCGGCGGGAACCGCCGGCTTTACGGGTGAGGGTGGCACCAACTTTGTTTCGGGTCCTCAGATCTCCGGTGGTGGCGGCGGCGGCGCGGGTGGCGGCGCGGGCGGTGCCGGCGGTGGTGGTGGTGGTGCCGGTGGCGGTGGTGGCGGCGGCGGCGGTGGCGGCGCGGCCAGATTTTTCAGCTCCATCCCTGGTGGCCGCGGTGGCACGGGTGGCACGGGTGGCTTCGGCGGCACCGGGGGTGCGGGTTCCCTCGGCGGTCTCGGCGGCGACGGCGGTGCCGGTGGTGGCGCCATCGAGTTCGTCGCCCTGGGTCAGCTCGATGTGCGTGAGGTGAACCTGGCGGCGCGAGGCGGTGACGGCGCCCCCGGGGAAGCCCCGGACCAGGGCGGCAGCAGCGGTACCTCGGGCAACGCCGGTTCCTTCGGCAGCAGTGGCCAGTTCGTCTCCAACGCCGGTAACGGCGGCTTCGGCGGGCGCGGCGGCAGCGGCGGCAGCGGGGGCCAGGGTGGCACCTCCGGTGCCGGTGCCCAGGGGGCGGGCGGTGCCGGTGGTACCGTCAAGCTGGCCGGCTCGGTAGTGAATGCCACCGGCATCGAGGTGGATGCCGGCGGCGGCAGCGGCGGCAGCAACGGCGGCATCGGCCGCTTCCTGCTGGGCAGCAACACCGGTGCCCAGTTGGAGGACACTACGTTCAACGCGGTGCTGGAGGCCTTCTCCGGGCCCCAGGCGAGCAATCCCTTCCTGATGGATGGCGACCTCACCCCCTTCATCCCCGACCTCGAGGGCGGGGCCGAGATCTTCGGCCTTACAGGCCTGGATGCCCGTGCCATGCTGGCTCCGGAGCTGTTGCGCGGGGTGCCGGCAGACGCGGAGGCGGCACTGATCCGCGTGGACACCGGCCCCGTGGGCTTCGCCGCCGACTTCGACGGCTTCGACATGCTGCTGCTGGTAAACCTCACCGGTGACGTGCTGGACGCCCCGCGCCTCGGCGCCGGTGGCGAGGACCATCTCCACGAGCTGATGCTGGGCGGCTTCGGCCGCGACCCCCTGTTCGTGGACGGCGCCGGCGGTGACGAGGTGCTGGGTGGCCTGGAGGCCTACGGGGTCTATGCCACCCTCATCCCCGAGACGGTCTTCCACGTGGAGGCGGCCTTCGGCGGGGGCATCAACACGGCATCCGCCGAGGCCGAGCTGCTGGCCAACGAGCAGATCCTGTTCCTCACCACCACGGCGAAGCCCGAGGCCCCGGACCGCCTGTTCGCCCAGAGTACCCGGGAGAGTGCGCTGAAGGTGTCGGTTACGCCCAACGCGGCGCCAGTGGTGGCGCAGGTGGCGCCCCAGAACGTGTTCACCTCGTCCCTGCAGTTCGACGGCAACGACGTCATCGCCGTGGCCTCCAGCGACGACCTGGAGCCCACCCGCCAGATGACCCTGGAGGTGCTGTTCAAGGTGGACAGCTTCGCCAACTCGTGGATGCCCCTGGTGCAGAAAGCGGACGGCAGCAATACCGACTCCCGTTCCTTTGGTCTGTGGGTGCGCAGCGATGGAACGCTGCTGCTCCAGACGGTGGATGAAAATGGTGCGTTCAATAATGTCTTCTCGGGTACCGGGGCCATCGACAGCGGCTCCTGGTACCACTTCGCAGGGGTAGTGGACCGGGATGCCGGCACCATGGCGATCTATCTCGACGGCCAGCAGGTCGCCACGTCGGCCATCACCACTGCGGACATGGTGACCCACGGTGCGCCTCTGCTCATCGGTGGCACCTACGAGAGCAGCTCGTCCTACTCCAGCTTCGTGGGCGAGATCGCCGACCTGCGCCTGTGGGACGTGGCCCGGGATGCCGGTGATATTGCCGCCACCCTCCAGATCCGCCCCGACGCCAGCGCCCCCGGCCTGGTTGCCCACTGGGTACCCGATGTCAGCGGTGTGACCATTGCCGATGTCTCGGGCAACGGCCACGACGGCCTCTTCGGCCTCAACACCTTCGACGGTCTGTTCCAGGCGAGCATCTCCCTCGACGGCGTGAACGACTTCGTCCAGGTGGGCGCGACGGCCGACCTCGAGGCCGACGATGCCCTCACCCTGGAGGCCTGGGTGCGGCCCGACGGTGCGGGATCCGGCGGTAGCGGCGGCGGCATTATCTTCAACAAGGAAGGGGAGTACGAGGTGGCCCGCTTCGCCGACGGTACCCTGCAGTACGCCATCGCCAATGCGTCCAACAGTTGGGTGTGGGTGGACACCGGTGCCATCCTGCCCCTCAACACCTGGAGCCATGTGGCCCTGACCTACGACGCTGGCCAGGTGCGGGTCTACGTGGACGGCGATCTGGTACATACCCGTAACCAGGCCGTGTTCGGCACTGCCAACATGGACTTCGAGGCGGCGCCGAGTTCATTTACCAGCTATGAGGAGGACGGTTATCGGTTGCGGGCGTCCGCCAGCATCAACAGTTTCTTCACCGATGCCATGATAGGTGGCTTCGGAACACGCACCTCCACCTTCGAGCGGGTGGACGGCCAGACCTTCGACATGAACTCCATGGTGGTGCGTCCCTGGTCCTTAAATATGTCGGCCCAGACCTTCACGTTTACGGGCACCCGCGCCGACGGCAGCACCGTGACGGCGACGCGCACCGTCCCGGCCAATGGATCATCCCTCGCCACCACCACGTTCTCCTTCAGCGGGGCGCTGAACAATGTGGTCTCCGTATCGTGGACCACCCCGGGCGCCTCGATTCTCTTCGACGACATTGCCACCGACTTCACCGACGGCCGCATCGGCGACGTCCACACTGACCTCAACGACTTCCGCATCGGCGGCCGCCAGCTCTCCAGCCAGCACTTCGACGGCCGCATCGACGAGGTACGGGTGTGGCAGACGGTGCGCTCCCAGGGCGACATCCGCAGCACCCTCTACGCGCCCCTGGCCGGTGACGAGGCCGGGCTTGCCGGTCACTGGACCTCCGACGGCTCGCAGCTTACGGACGAGTCCCCCAATGGCAACGATGGGACCCGCATCAACGGCGCGTCCCAGAGCATCCTGTTCAAGCCCGCTTCGGCCCGGCCCGTGGTGATCTCCGAGGTGGTGCCCTACAACAACGCCATCCCCCTCGACGTCTCTGACGCCGATGGCGACGCCGTGACCCTGTCCGCCGAGAGCGACAACGATGCAGTGACGGTAGCCCTGAACGGCAACACCCTCACCTATACCGTGGACCCCACCACCGCCTTCCGCGGCGTGGTGGAGGTCACGGTGTTCGCCACCGACGGCGCGCGCCAACTCCACGACCCCAGTGGCCGCACCTCGGCCATGACCTTCGACCTGGTCATCGGCGGCGACGACGCCAACGTCATCTACGGCCATGTCTTCGATGACCGCGACGCCGACGGCGCGCGCGGCGCCACCGAGCCCGGCGTGGACGGCGTGGGCGTGGCCCTCGACGGCGACCTGCTCACCTACACCGATGCCAACGGCGACTTCCGCATCGTCGGTCAGGGCCCCGTGGACGGCGACATCACCATCGTGCCCCTGGGCTTCCAGGTGGCCACCAGCGACCCCGTGCCCGTCTCCATCACGGCCGCCGACACCCTGGTTAGCAACGTCATCCTGGGCGGCGCCCGGGCCATCAACGCCGGCGCCGACCGCCAGACGAACGAAGGGGAAGAGGTGCTGTTGGTGGCCGATGTGTCCGCGGTGCTCACGGGCAGCGTGGTCAAGGTCATCGACTTCCAGGGCTTCGGCGGCGGCACCAGCCACACCGAGGACGGCTACGTGGTGTCCAGCACATCCAACCTCGGCAGTTTCAACCTCGGCGGTGGCGACATCTGGGCGGGCGCTTTCGGCACCCAGACCACCACCCTGGAGCGCGAGGACGGCGGCTCCTTCCAGCTGCGCTCCCTGGTGGCCCGCAACTGGACCGGTAGCGACCCGGCCCAGGCCCTGGTGTTCA
>JAABTG010000191.1 GCA_011389995.1 Thiotrichales bacterium | reverse complement strand
CCAGTCGCGGTGGAAGAAGTTCTCGTTGCGGTCCAGCTCGAAGAAGGTGCAGGTGTTGTAGGCGTTATCGGTGTTGCGGAAGATGAAGCCGAGGTCCCGGCGCGCGTCGTCGCAGATGCCGTCGCTGGAGAACACCCGCCAGCGGCCGGAGTCCACCCAGGTGGCGCCGTTGTTGCCCCAGTAGGTGAAGTAGTAGGAGTTGAGCTGGGTCAGGATCTCCCAGTCCATGGAGCCCGAGTCGTCCACCTCGAAGAAGACGTTGGGCTCCATGCCGCCGAGGAACAGCGGTGTGTCCGCCAGGGTGAGGAGGGCCGCCTGGGCCGGGGCGGCGCCCAGGCACGACAGGCCCAGGGCGGCCACCAGGTTGCGGATCCGTTGCCGTAGCGTCTGGTGTTTCATGTCCCCACCTCTTGCGCGCGCGCCTTGAAGGCGCGTGCCGCATGCTAGTTGTATCGTTTGACGAAGGTCGTCTGCACCACGGCCCGGGCCGTGGGTGAGACGCCGGTGCCGTGGCCGGTGACCCGGTAGAAGTGCCGACCCGTGGGCTCCTCGATGCCGACGTCGAAGGAGTCGGGGCGGAAGTCCAGGTACTGCATCAGATAGCGCGGTTGTTCGGCCACCATGTCGTCGCCCCCGGCGTCCTGCAGGGGCTCCGCCGCGAGAGTATTGTTGTCGCTACTCCACCAGGCCGGGGTCTGGGTCGCCAGGGTCGGCAGGTTGGCCGCCTCGGAGTAGACGTTGGTGGGCCCGGTGTCGGCGGTGGCCGGCGGCTCCGTCTGTTGGGCTATCCATTTCTCCCCCGTGCGCACCGCGCCTTCCGAGGCCTGGAAGGCGGCGTTGCGGTCGCGCATATTGCCGGCCATCTTCTCCTCCATGGAGGCGCCCCGCATGCCCGCCAGGCCGATGAGGGTGAGGGTGACCAGCAGCAGCAGGCTCACCACCAGGGCGGCGCCGCCCTGGTGCCCGCCGCCGATATTCGGGGTGCGCGCCATCACCGCCTCACAGCACCGGGATGCGGTTACGGAATACGATGGTGGTGGTGTAGACATGGTGAATGAACCGGTCATTGGTGTCCGTCCAGTTGTCTGCATTGGTGCTGTCGGCGCCTTCCCCTCCCGCGCAGTCGTTCATGGGGTCCCCCAGCAGGCAGTGTTGCAGGGCCTCGGGGGTCGTTTTCACTGCATCCACGCTGCGTATGAGCAGGCCGATTCTGGCCGAGACCACGCTGTCCCAGTTATTGGCGGCGTTGACGGTATTCGCATCCTGATAGATGTTGGCGAAGCCCGGCGGGTCTGCTGTATCCACGCCGTAGCGCACCTGCATGGCCTCGACGCCGGTCACCAGCTCCACCGGGGCCGCGGTGTCGGTGCGCCGGAACAGGGCGGGGACGCCATCGCCGTTGAGGTCGACGTAATAGACCCGGGTAACCATGCGGTAGGCCTCCGTGAGGTCGGCGCCCAGGTCGCGACTGAAGGAGGTGGTGGCATTGCCGGGATTCCCCAGGGTGCCGTCCAGGGTGACGGTGCGCGCCGTGGCATTGGGGCAGGCGACGTCGTCGGCCACGGCATCCACCTGGACCACGATGGCGCCCTGGCAGTCGCTCAGCACCACCACCTGTCCCACTTCGGGGATGCCATTACAGTCGGTATTGGTCACGTCGAGGGTGAACGTTGAGCTGCCGGTGATTACGTCGTTGGTCAGGCCGAAGGCCTGCTCCAGGGGGATGCGCACGGCCAGGATGTCGCTGTAGAGATTGCCGTACACGGCGGCGGGGGCCGCGGCCAGGGCACCGGCGCCGGCGGGGCCCGGGATCCAGGCACCGTTGGCGGGATCCGCCTCGAAGCCGGTGATGGGCTCGACGATGTCCGAGCGATAGAAACCGTTGACGGTGGCCCCGGCGTCGGTCAGCAGGTTGTCGGCCCCCAGCTGACGGCCGTTGCAACCGTAGTAGCCCGTCTCCCGCAGATCCCCGGCGATGAAGTTGAGGGCGAAGCGACCGTCTTCCTGGAGCCGCGAGGCGGCATCCATGGTGGTATAGGCCTGGCGTGTGCTGAGGAAGATCTGCACGACTCCCGCCAGCAGGATGCCGCTGATGGCGACGGCGACCAGGACCTCCACCAGGGATATGCCGGATTGTGCCTTTGTGACCTTCATGGTTCGAATCGCAGAATGAAACAGTATTGATCAGGCTGGCCATCGGGATCCGGACTGTCCGGGACGCAATCTCCGTCGTCGTCTGGACCCACGAGGTCTACCTGTTCGGTCCAGGACACCGTGATCTCCACCAGATCGGCGGTGGGCTGGGATACCACGCCACAGCCGGCGGGCAGGATGTCCCGCACCGTCTGGTTCCACAGCCGGAAGTCGTACTGGGCCATCTGGGCGGTGGTGCAACCATTGGGGGCGGTCTGGATGCAGCCGGGGTCGGCGGGCAGGTTGGCCGGGGCGCAGTCGTAACCTGCGTACGTGTTGTAGTCGCCGGCCTGGACCGCCGGCAGGTTCGCCCGCATGCGGTCCGCCATATCATAGGAGAGCTGTACCGCCTGGGAACGGGCGTAGGCGGCGTTGTTGAAGCGCAGGGCCTGGGTCTGCAATGCCGCCAGGCCAAGCAGCCCCACCGCCAGCACCAGCACCGCCACCAGCACCTCCAGCAGGGAGAAACCCCGCGCCCGGCGATGGCGGCCCGTGGATAGGGGAACGGAGGCGTTCATGGTGTGCAGTCTGCCGCGGGACGGGAGATGTTGGGTCGACCGGTCAACCCGATGGTGATATCACGGCCTTCGGCTGCGCCTCGATCATCGCACAGGGCCAGGACCGCGTTGGCGCCGTTGCCGAAGGAGCCATCGGCGTTGAATAGCAGGGCCGTTTCGGCCGTGGCGTCGGCCATCAGGGCGAGGTTGCCCTCCACGCCTTCGGAGATGCGCACCAGCACTTCGCCGGCATCGTAATTCCCGTCCTGGTTGTCATCCACGAAGGTCACCCAGCCGTCGCTCCAGGTGTTGGCGGTGCCCGCGCCACACACCGGCGGCGTGGCGTTGGGGGCGTTGGTGCGACACACCACCACCCGCGCGCCCCGCTTGACGGCCTCGCTGCGTGCCAGGTTGAGCTCCGTAAGGAAGTTGTTGGCCGCAGTGGTGAGGCGGTTGTCCATGATCATGGTCTGCATGCTGGGCACGCCCACCGCGAGCAGGATGGACACGATGAGTATCGTGATCATCAACTCGATAATGGTGAAGCCGCGATGGGTATCCATGAGTCTTCTTTAGCACCGCCAACCGCCGTTTGCCATGCCGCGGGGTATGGGCGGCGTGAACCGCCGGACGAGTGGTGGGGCAGGTCCAGGGTAACCGCATACTTCAATTCCCATTCCCTGGAGCTCAGTAGGCTGGGTTGAGCAAGGCGAAACCCAGCACCGGGGACGACACGCCGCATCCGGATGCTGGGATTACGCTACGCTCCATCCCAGCCTACGCGAAGCCCACCGCCGCCCGAGCCAACAGAATACCCACACAGGACGTAATACGATCTTGCCCTAGTGGCGGAGGCAGGGCGCATAGTGGGGGGCCGAGAAGCCGTGATAGAGTATTTAAGCCCTCTGCCCTCACGGCAGGTGATGAGCCCGAAGATGCCAGATACTCAACAACTCAAGCCTGACCCCGAAGGTCCATCGCTGCGGTGGGAGCCGGCCTTCGGCGCCATCGGCCTGGCGGTGTGGCTGATGGCCGGCGCCATGGCCGCGGCCCACGCCGAGGGCGTCACCCTCTACAAGTGGAAAGACGCCTCGGGTGTAACCCAGTTCTCCGAGCGCGTGCCGGCCGGCGTCGACGCCGAGCGCATCAGCGTTGGCACCCAGGCCCCGGCGCCGGCGGCCGAGGCGCCGGCGGAAGAGTCTGGGCCTGCCGAAGGGGAAGAAAATGGCGCGGGCGAGGCCGCCCCGGGGGAGACCAAGACGGTGCCCGTACCACCCGACCCCGAGGCCGTGGCCGCGGCCCGCCGGCAGAACTGTGAGGCCGCCCGCAAGGAGCTCGAGGCCCTGTCCAACTCCCCCCGCCTGCGCACCACGGGCCCCGATGGCGAAGTCACCTGGGTCCTGGGGGAAGAACGCGAGGCCCGTATGGACGCCGCCCGGGCCGCCGTGGGCCGTTTCTGCGAGTGAGACCTTAGTGCCGTCCGGTTCCTTCGATATCGTCGTCGTCGGCGGCGGCATCAGTGGACTGCTGGTGGCCCGTGAGCTGCGCGCCGCCGGTCTCTCCGTGGCTGTCTTCGAGCGCGGCGAGATAGGCCGCGAGGCCTCCTGGGCCGGCGGCGGCATCCTCTCGCCCCTCTATCCCTGGCGCTATGACGCCGCCGTGACCGCCCTGGCCCGCTGGGGACAGGCCCGCTACCCTGAGCTGTGCGCCGAATGGCAGGTCCTGTCCGGTGTCGACCCCGAGTACCGGCCCGGCGGCCTGTTGATGCTGGACGAGGACGAGGTGACCCCGGCCCTGGTGTGGGCGCCGGGCGCGGGGGCGGAGGTGGACGGCCTGAACCGCCGGGAGCTGGCCGACCTCGCCCCCGGGGTGCAGGCCCCGGGGCGCAGCGCCGCATGGATGCCCGCGGTGGGGCAGGTGCGCAATCCCCGCCTGGTGCGGGCGCTGCGGGGGGTGGTGGAGCGCATGGGGGTGGTCCTGCGTCCCGGCGAGGCGGTGGAGGGACTGCTGACCTCCCAGAATCGTGTGGATGGCGTGACGACCGCCGCCGGGCGCGTCGGCGCCGGGGCCGTGGCCGTCACCACGGGTGCCTGGGCCTCGCAACTCCTGGAGCCCTTTATCAATCTCGCCATCAAGCCGGTGCGGGGCCAGATGCTGCTCTATCGCGCCACCCCGGCGACCGTAGGGCCTGTGGTGCTGGCGGGCGGGCGCTACGTCATCCCCCGTCGTGACGGCCGCGTGCTGGTGGGCAGCACCCTGGAGGATACCGGCTTCGACAAACGCACCACCGCCGCCGCCCGCGCCGACCTCGAGGCCGCCGCCCGGGCCATCGTGCCCGCCCTCGGCGACTATCCGGTGGAGCATCACTGGGCGGGTCTGCGTCCCGGCAGCCCCGACGGTGTGCCCTACATCGGTCCGCTACCCGGCACCGGGGGGCTCTACGTCAACGCCGGCCACTACCGCAACGGCGTCGTCCTCGGTCCCGCCTCGGCGCGCCTGCTGGCGGACCTGATGCTGGCCCGCCCACCCATCGTCGACGCCACGCCCTACGCCGTCGACCGCCCCCGCAGTGGGGGCTACGGTTTGTGAGGCAGTCGGCGGTTCTCATCTCCTGAAGCAGACAACGGCGTCATCCGCCGCCCATTGAAGCGGCATTGCCCGATGGGGGACGCACCCGAGCCGGGCCCGGCATTTCAATTACTTACGCTATCGAGCGGTGGCCCACCCATGGGGGCACGCAGGCAATGCCGGGTTGTGGGCCACCGCCCTAAGCCCTTTGTTTTTAATGGTCTTTTGCTTGGCCTGCGGGTCCCCCGCGGGCTACACTGCGAGCAAACCGGCGGTCGGCAGCGGGCCATCGCCGGGAAATCGATTGAGAACGAAGGCCATGGAATCCAAGCCAGACGACCTCAGCAAGCTGTTGCGCGACCGGGGCATCACCCCCACCCAGCAGCGCCTGGAGATCGCGGAACTGCTGTTCGCGCGTCGCCAGCATCTGTCCGCGGACCAGGTCCTCGGCCGCATCAATGCCGCCGGGCGCAACGTCTCCAAGGCCACCATCTACAACACCCTGGGCCTGTTCGCCGACAAGGGCCTCATC
>JAABTG010000190.1 GCA_011389995.1 Thiotrichales bacterium | reverse complement strand
AGTCTGGCTACGTGAACTCACGCAACGCGATGGTTCGCTCCCATCTCTCGTCTCTCGGCACGGCCGTGGAGGGAGTCATCACGGAGGTCAGTGTGGATGCCGGTGACGTTGTGCAGGCGGGGCAGATCCTGGCGCGCCTGGATGACCGGCATTTTTTGGCAGACGTTGCGGAGGCGCGTGCCGAGGTGGCCGAATTGGAGAGTGAACTGTCTACGGAGCGGGCGAGAATAGCTGTTGACCGCCTGAGCGCCGAGAATCGCGTCACTGCTGCGCACGCTGAGGTCAGGCGCATGGCAGCGGAATACGATGCGGCGGGCACTCGTGCCGAGGATGCCGCGGCATTTCATGCCGCGAGGCAGGCGTTGCAGAAAGATAACGCCATTTCTGGTGAGGTAGTGCGCGACGCCGCGGCGCGGGCCCGCACCCTGGCAGCGATGGCCCGTGCCGCGGCGGCCGGCTACGAGTCAGCACAAGCGACTCTGCAGAGCGCCGAGCTGGCATGGGAAGAGATCGCGGTACGTGAGGAGCGCCTGGCCGTGCTTGAAGCCCGTCTCGCCGGTTCCCGTGCGCGATTGGACCGCGCCGAGGTGCGCGCCGAAAATGCGGTTATCCGCGCGCCGGCAAACGGTGCCATTGTGCGTCGGCTGGCACAGCCCGGCATGGCCGTTGAGGTCGGTACGCCAGTGCTCTCCATGTGGTTGAGCGAGGACAGCTGGGTCGAAGCCTGGGTGGCCGAGGATGATCTGGCGGGTATTGCCGTAGGCAACGCGGTAAAGATCCGGTTTGCAGCCGCCTCGGGCGAGCGTTTCACGGGTGTTGTGGAGCGAATAGGTCTTGCGACGGACTTTGAGATGCCTTTGGATTATCTGCCTCAGCCCCGTGCAACCCGGATGCGCCATGATCCGCTAATCGGCGTGTATGTGCGGCTCGATGGCGCTGCGCCGGATGTTCTGAGACCCGGCGTGTCAGCCGTCGTGGATATCGAACGCAGCGATGGGTAGCGGTGTCACGGGGGCCACGACTCTGCCGGTCCACCATAAGGCAGGTCTCCCCCTGCGGGAACTGGCGTCACGGGCGGTGCGGCACCGCATCCCGGCGGGCGGATTGTTGGTGCTCACGGTGTTGGGTGTCCTGCCCCTGCTCGCAATCTTGCTGCGGGTTCTGGCCGTGGCGGGCGCGGCGCCGGGCGGCGTTACCTGGTTCTGGGAGGCGGGTGACTGGCTGAACGACAATCTCGGGTTACTGTGGATGCCGTCTGAAGATCGCGATGGCATACTTTACATTCTGTTCTTACCCATGGCTGCGCTGCTGACCGCGTTGACCCGATTGACCCTCGGCATCCGCGTACTCGGCTTTCGCGCTATCCTCATCGCCATAGGATTCCAGGAAATCGGCCCGCTGCCGAGCCTGCTTCTGATTGCCGTGGTTGCCCTGATCGTCGTTGCAGTGCGCCCCTGGATGCGTCGCTTCGGGCTGCCTTTTTACGCCCGTGTTGCCATCATATTGTGCATCGTCGCCGTCACCATGGTCGGTGGACTGCTGGTCGGAGCGTGGCTGGGATCGGCTACGCTGTGGAGTTTCGCGTTCTTTCCGGTGGTTATACTTGCCATGCTTGCGGAGAGTATCGCTGACACGGTGGCCCGTGATAACACGGCGATGGCTGCCTGGCGGACCTTTTCTACGGTTCTGCTGGCGGTGCTGATTGCCGGTGTAAGCCAAGTCACTCTGCTACGTGAGTTCGTGCTTGCGTGTCCGGAGTTGATCGTCACCCAGATGGTGCTGGTGGTCATGGTGGCGGAATTTCTGGATTGGCGATTGTTCGAGTCCGTCGGTCTCGGCAGCGAACAGCAGTCGGGGCACGGGAGGCGCGGTGCCGTAGCCATTGTGCGGAACCGCTGGTCGGGCGGTGTTCTGCTGCGTAGAGGCGGACAGGCACCAGGACGCTATCGCCGCCGCTCGCTGCAGCCGTTGGTCGACGGCCTCCGCGATCTGGGCTATCACGTCAAGGTCGTGGAAGGCGACCTCAGCCTGGCCAATGAGCTGAAGCGCTTCTTTCCCGCCCAACAACAGGCTCCTGGTGTTGACCGCCTGGTGATTAATTGTTCGGGTGGTCTGCAGGGGCGGGGGCGCCTGGGCCACGTGGCCTCACTCTGTGAACTCGCTGGTGTGACATGCAGCGGGCCGGACGCTCTGGCCATGGCGACTCTGAGCGATCGTATCCTTATGCTGCAAACGCTGAAGGCGGCCGGTATTCCCACGCCACAGTGGACTGATGCGGTGATGCTGGAGACCTGGCTCGTGGAGCGATCCTTCCCGCTGCTGGTGCGTGCACGTTTCGAACCCGACAGGAGGCCGATTCGGGTGCGCGATCCAGATGCGTTGTTTGCGGCGTTGCGGCAAGTGGAACGTGATTTTGGCGACCCGATAGTAGAGACTATTGCGCCGGGGCGTGCACTGCGCGCGGCCGTCATCGCGACGCCCGCTACGAATTCCGGGATGGAGTGTCTGCCCCTGGTTGAGTGGGCCTCCCGCGCCAAGCGCTACCGGTGTGTTGAAGGGCTGAGAGATACAGAGACCGCGCGAGTTGAGGAGATGGCTCTGGCGGCGGTCCAAGCCTTGCGTTGCCGGGATGCTGCGCGAGTCGACTTGCGCCTGACAGCAGATGGCCGGCTGCAGGTCGACGCGGTGCACGTCGTCGACTTATGGACGCCTCGTGGTTGTCTGGCCGCCGCCGCCGGTTGCGCCGGCATGGATTTCCCATCGCTGCTGTCGCGAGTTGCCTTGAGCCTGACGCAACGAGCCGGAAGCGCCGAGCTTCCCTGACCTTGCGCCGCTCCAGGTGAATGGCGGAGGCCCCCTATAAGAGATAAGAGGGCGTATTGCAGAAGCCATTCCACCACGCGCACAAGGTGCTGATCGTAGGTATCGGGGCCCCCGAGATTGCCGAGCCCTGCGGCTTAGCACAGTTGCTCGAACCGGGCGGGGTCGATGAGGCCGTCCTCATACACGGCGGCGCGAGGACCCAGCCCAGGGAACGGGTGCTTGGGGCGCCGTGGTAGTGATCTTCAAGAGCAGCGGTTAGAGTCTCGAGGTGATGAGGCCGGGATCAGGGAGACCCCGGACTCCCCGGAGTTTACATGACGGTTCCCGGATTTTGTCTTGGTGGGGACACCGCTACGAGCTTATACTTCAGTTCCTCTGGCGCCGCCATCTGCAATGGCCTCAGCCATGGAAGATGAAAAGTTCGTTTTCAATTCCACGCAGTATCCGGCCAGGTTTGGCCAAAAACCCGGGAGTCTGACAATGCCATCGTTCGATGTGGTATCCGAGGTGGACATGCACGAGATCACCAACGCCGTGGATCAGACCAACCGCGAGGTTGCCACCCGTTTCGATTTCAAGGGCAGCGATGCCAGGGTGGAGATGGCGGAGGGCGGTCTCTCCCTGGAGGGTGAAAACGAGTTTCAGCTGGACCAGATGATGTCCATTCTCGAGACCAAGCTGGCCAAGCGCAAGGTGGATATCAATGCCCTCGACCCCGGCGAAGTGCAGGAGAGCAACCGTCGCGCGCGGCGTCCCATCACCCTGCGCCAGGGCATCGACAAGGAACTGGCCAGGCGCATCGTCAAGCAGATCAAGGAGAGTAAGCTCAAGGCCCAGGCATCGGTGCAGGGGGAGCAGGTGCGGGTGACGGGCAAGAAGCGCGACGACTTGCAGCAGATCATCGCCCTGTTGAAGGAACAGAAATACGATCAGCCGTTGCAGTTCATCAACTTTCGCGACTGACGGCGGTCTTATGGGAAACGACGGGGAACAGGGGCAGGAAGATCCTGGATACACGGCCCTTTCCCCTGCGCCAGACCACGGTCTCGCCGGCGCCGCGTCGGAGGACTCACCGCACACATCCTTGGGAGCCACCAGATGAAGAAGACCCTAGCCACCCTTTGCCTCGCCTGCGTAGCCCTGGGGGTGAGCGCCGCGCCGGACGAAGTGCCCGACAGCGTGATGGAGGCGGCGCAAATGGTTTCGCCCCATGGCCCCGATGCGGTGCGGCCGGCGCCCCTCGACGGCTTCTATGAACTGGTATTCGGCTCACGCGTAGTCTACGTATCGGAGGATGGAAGGTACCTGCTGGTGGGGCAGCTCTATGACACCCAGCAAAGGACGAACCTGACGGATCAGCGGATGAACGACATACGCCTCGATATGTTGGCCGATCTGGCGGACGATTCGATGATTCGCTTCGCCCCGGAAGAGCCCCGCCACGAGGTCTATGTGTTCACGGATACCAATTGCGGCTACTGTCGCAAGCTGCACGACGAGGTGACCGAACTCAATGACCTTGGAGTGGCCGTGAACTACCTCGCCTATCCCACCATCAGCCCCCAGTCGCGTCCCGAGGCCATAGCGGTGTGGTGCGCCGACGACAGGCAGGCCGCCATGACCCGGGCCAAGGCGGGCGAGGCGGTGGAGCCGCGGGAGTGCACCCACCCGGTGGACGAGCATTTGCGGCTGGGCAAGGCCATGGGCGTGCGGGGTACGCCGGCCATCGTCACGGAGAGCGGCGAGATGTTGCCCGGTTATGTGCCGGCCAACAAGCTGGCCCGCCAGCTCGAACAGGATGGGAGTTGATCATGGTCGTCGGTACCGCCCTTCAGGTGCAGGCATTCGCCCGGGTGCGGATGGATGAGGACGTCACCGAGGAGGCCGCATGGGGGGACGCGTGATCATCCTGCTGCTGCTGGTGGTGGCCGGCACCGCCTGGGCCGGCTGGTGGGTACGCCGGCGCGATCCCATCGCGGCGGGTCTGCTGTTGGCCTTCTCGGCTGTCCTGGCGGTGTTGGTGGTGGCCGCCTTCTTCGGCTTCATCGGCGGCTCGCCGGACGGCGCTTAGGGAAAGGCTGATTTAATCCATCCAGGATTGAATCAGCCACGTCAGGCCCGGTACATGCCCGGGCCCGCCTCACGCATTTCAATCACTTACGTGATTGATGCGGCGGCCCATCCCTGGTCCGCACGGGAAGCCCTGATTCAATCAGGGCTTCCCCAGGGAAAGTCTGGCGGAAAGGGCTGATTCAATCAGGGCTTACCCGGTCGGAGGCCTGCCCGGCGGGAGGCCGTAATCCTTCCAGGCTCTCCAGGGTCATGGCCAGCGCGTCGCCGCCCTTCTCCTGGTGGCGGACCTTCACCGGCAGGTAGTCCAGGGCGGCGGCGGCCCACAGGGTGGTGTGACGCTTGCCTTTGGGGTCCTGCCGGTAGAGCCTGACGGTGTCGAAGGTCCCCACTGGGGTGGTGAGGCGCTCCCGTCCCTGGCGCTCGATGGCATATTCCTTCAGATGGCCGCCATCGGCGATGGGGTAGACGAGATCCCGGGCACCGCGCGCCAGGTCCTGCATCAGGGCGAGGAGATAAACCAGCTTGTCCTGGGTGCTGGCGGTGATGTCGAGTCTCCAACTGTCATCGTCATGGCGGTTGATGGCCTGGCCTGCCGCCCAGTCGAAGGTCACCTTCACGTCCCGGGCCCTCCGTCCGGTGCTCACATAGCGATACTCCAGGGGCCGGACGCGGTCCTCGTGGTAGGTCCAGAGGCTCTGTTCCGTGCGTTTGCCGGAGAACAGCAGGGACATGAAGCCCGTGGCGCGGGTCACCGAGCGGAACCGGAAGCGACCCTCGCCCACCGCATCCAGGGTCCATGTGGTGCGGCCGATGCTGCTGCCATTGCGGGTCACGGTGAACTCGGCCGCGAGGGATTCCGGTAAGGCTGCAGCGGTGGCTGCGAGCCCCATCAACAGCAGTAATATGACGGGGGGCAGGGCGGTGAGGGCGGTGCGCGCAGGCATGGGGTCGATCCTAGCGGTCATGGTGGTCCCCGGCCAGCCCGCCTTGCCGTGGGCCGCCCATGCCCTGTGGTAGACTCGCGCCAGTCATGACACCGTGCCTTCATCCGTGTCCACCATCCCCCAGGATCTGATCGTTCCCGATTTCGCCCGCGTGACCGCGTTGGTGGTG
>JAABTG010000189.1 GCA_011389995.1 Thiotrichales bacterium | reverse complement strand
CCTGGTGCTCTTTCTTATCGGCGTGAACTTTCTGCCCCTGGTGGCCCATCTGGTATTTCATGAACGCTTCCGCTGGCCGGTGGATGGCGGTCTGCGGTGGTGGGATGGCAAGCCGCTGTTCGGGCCCCACAAGACCCTGCGGGGCATCCTCGCCGCCCTGGCGGGCGGCGCCATGGCGGCGCCCATCATGGGCATCGGCTACGGCACGGCGACAGCGGCGGCGGCCCTCGCCATGGCGGGGGACCTCGCCACCAGCTTCGTCAAGCGCCGCACGGACCATCCCAGCGGCAGCCCCATGTTCGCCCTGGACCACGCCCTGGAGGGCCTGCTGCCTCTGCTCCTGCTGGTGCCGGCCATGGGCCTCGCCCCCGGGGTGGGCGCGCTGGCCCTGGCCGCCTTCGTACTCCTGGGATACGGCGGGGCGCGCCTGTGGCAGTATCTGCTCTACCACCCCTCCTCCCAGGCCCACCCGCGCATCATCCGCGCGCCCTCCCGGGTGCGGGAGTGGCGGGCCTGCCACATGCCCTCGGCACGCTGGCACCGCTGGTTCAACTTCGAGAACTTCGTCTACTACCGCGGCGTGCTGCACTGGTTCTTCCGCCTCGTCGGACGCTATGACCAGGGGGTGCGCAACGTGCTGGCAGTGGACGTGGCGGAGCACACCCTGTGGTTCCCCGATCTGCCCGAGGCCTTCGATGGCTACCGCATCATGCTGCTCACGGATCTGCACCTGGACGGGCTGGAGCCCCTCACCGAGGTTCTCATGGAGCGCGTCAGCCGATGGCCGGTGGATCTGTGCCTCGTGGGGGGTGATATCCGCATGGAGGTCTATGGCCCCATCGCCCCGTCGGTGCGGCTGCTGCGCCGGGTGGTGGAACGGGTGCAGGCCGACGACGGTACCCTCGGCGTGCTGGGCAACCACGACTGCATCGAGATGTTGCCGGATCTGGAGGCGGCGGGGGTGCGCATGCTGGTGAACGACGCCGCCTGCATCCGGCGCGACGGCGCGGACCTGTGGGTGGTGGGGGTGGACGACCCCCACTTCTATCGCTGCGACGACCTGGAATACGCCTGCCGGGATGTCCCTGCCACGGGTTTCCGCATCCTGCTGGCCCATTCGCCGGAGATCTACGACCAGGCGGTGCAGCACGGCATCCGCCTCTACCTGTGCGGCCACACCCACGGTGGCCAGATCTGCCTGCCGGCCTGGGGCCCCGTATTCACCCACAGCAGCGCGCCTCGGTTCACCGCCGCGGGGCCCTGGAGCCATGCCGGCATGTCCGGCTACACCAGCCGCGGCGCCGGCGCCTCGGGGGTCCCCCTGCGCTTCAACTGCCCGGGCGAGATCCCCCTGCTCACCCTGCGCCGGGGTGACGGCTGAAACCGGCGCCGGGAACATCCAGGCCCCGGGCCCGCGGCCATCCCCATACCCCGGCCGCCTGAACAGGGACGACCCGCCCCCTGCCCGCGCGGGCACCGCCGGCGATATACTGCGTGTGGATCAAAACAACGTATTCCAAACGGGAGTGAAGACCATGGCACCCGTCGCCGCGGTGGTGATGGACATCGAGGGCACCACCACCTCCATCGACTTCGTCATGAGGGCGCTCTACCCCTACGCGCGGCAGCGCATACCCGACTACGTGGGCCGGCATCGCGACGACCCCGAAGTGGCTGCCATCCTCGAGGAGACCCGCCGCCTCGGGGGCGTGACCACCGAGGAGGAGGTGCTGAAGCAGCTGGGCGACTGGATGGACGAGGACCGCAAGGTGGCGCCCCTCAAGGAACTGCAGGGGTTGATCTGGGAGGAGGGCTACCGCGGCGGCGAGTTGGTGAGCCACCTGTACCCGGACGTGGCACCGGCCCTCGCGGCCTGGCACGGCCGCGGCCTGGGGCTCTACATCTACTCCTCCGGCTCGGCCCACGCCCAGCGCCTCATCTATGGCCACACCGTGGCGGGGGATCTGCTGCCGCTGTTTTCCGGCTTCTTCGACACCCGGGTGGGCCACAAACGCGAGACGGCGTCCTACCGGCGCATCGCCGGGGACATCGGCCTGCCCCCCGGGGGGCTGGTGTTCCTGTCCGACGTGCGAGAGGAGCTGGACGCCGCCCGCCGCGCCGGCTGGCAGACGGTATGGCTCACCCGCGACGGCCCGCCCCCCCTGGCCGCCGCCCATCGCCGGGCCACCCGCTTCGACCAGATCCCCTTCTGAGGGCGACGGGGCCCGGGGAAGCCGCATCGCGAGCCAGCGCACTCCGGAGGGTCCCAATACCCGCGGCGGCGACCGCTTCGGCCTCGGGAAACAAGGTCCTGTCTTCACTCGCCATTGGACCACCCCGGCCTTCTGCCCCTATTATTCCCGTTGGCCCATAACCCCTTTTTCATGACATGACCCTGCCCGCGACCCTGCTACCGGGACTGCTGGATACCCAACGCCTGGCGGCGGTGGATACGGCCCGCTTCCGCCAGGCCCGTCCCTATCCCTGGCTGGGGCTGGAGGGCCTGCTGACGCCCGACGCCTTCGAGCGCTTGCGGGCGGACCTGCCGCCGGTAGCCATGATGGACAGGAGCTTCGGGCGCAAGCGCGCCCACGGCCAGCAGCCCCACGACCGCTACGTGCTGGAATACCACCGCGACCTGGCGGTGGCGGCGTCCTGGCATGAGTTCATCGCCGAACTCGAGGCGCCCCCCTACCGGGACTGGCTGGCCCGCTTGTTCGACACCCCCAGGCTGCGCCTCAGTTACCACTGGCACTACACCCCCAACGGCTGTTCCGTGTCGCCCCACTGCGATGCCCGCCACAAGCTGGGCTCCCATATCTTCTATTTCAACACCGCCGAAGACTGGGACCCCGGCTGGGGCGGCGAGACCCTGATCCTCGACGACAACGGCCGCTTCAGCCGCAACAGCGCGCCCGATTTCGACGCCTTCGACCACGGCTTCTCGGCACCCACCCTGGGCAACCAGTCCCTGCTGTTCCGGCGCCAGGGCAACTCGTGGCATGGCGTCAAGTCCATCCACTGCCCGGAGGGCGCCCTGCGCAAGGTATTCATCGTGGTCATCAACAGCGACCATCTGGCGGGGCGCCTGCGCCGCTGGTTCCGCTGACCCCGGCCCCCGCCATGGCCGGCAACCCGGGTTTCCATCAAAGAGGGGTTTGAAGGGTGGCCGGGAGAGCCCGCGACTACCCCTGAGACGGTCTCGGCAAGGCCGGGACGGCCGTCGCGGTGGTGCCTCAGCGCCCCGGGCCGTAGGACCAGCTGCGCCGCTGCATGCCCTGGCGGAATTCCAGCAGGCCCTGCTGGCGCCGGAACTCCTGGCCCAGGCCCACCGCCGGCGGCGGAACGCCGGGCGCGGCGCGGGAATGGCGCTGGCGATCCGCGAGGGCGGCGGCCTGGCGTTGCTGGAGGTGGCGCATGGCGCGCCGTTGGGAATCCAGGCGCTGTTGCAGCTCCAGCCGCCGCCCCAGGGGCAGGGGCTCTGCGGCCGCGCCATAGGCCCGGCGCTCGGCGTCCAGGCGCTGGATTCTGGATTGCCACGCCGGGGTCTCGCCCCCCGTCATGGCGGGGCCGGCGGCGCCGGCGGGGCCTGCCCAGGCGATCATGACCAGCACGAGTACGGCTGTGATCCTGGCGGTTATGTGCATAGATTTACCCTACCACGAACCCCGGCGGGCCGGGCAGCCTCCCGGGAGCAGGCGTATTCCCATGGAAAAGGCCCAGCGGGTGAAATGGTCAATCCTCTCGCCTCTCCATGTTGCCGGTCCACGGCGTGGTGAGGCCGGTATCCACCCCGAACAGATCGAGCACCCGGGCCACCGAGGCGGTGACGATGTCGTCGATGGTGCGGGGGTGGTTGTAGAAGGCGGGTATGGGGGGGCACAGGATGGCGCCCATGAGGGAGACCTCGTACATGAGCTTGCAGTGGCCCGCGTGCAGGGGCGTCTCCCGGGGCATGAGCACCAGCCGGCGGCGCTCCTTGAGTACCACGTCGGCGGCCCGGGTCAGGAGATTGTCGGCGTAGGAGTGGGTGATGGCCGACAGGGTCTTCATGGAACAGGGCGCCACGATCATGCCGTCGGTACGGTAGGAACCGCTGGCGATGCTGGCGCCGATGTTCCTTATGCTGTGCACCTCGTGGGCCATCTCCTTCACCGCCTCCACCGTGTAGGAGGTCTCGATGGTGATATTGAGCCGCGCCGCCTCCGAGAGCACCAGGTGGGTCTCGATGTCCGGCATGTCGCGCAGGATCTCCAACAGGCGGATGCCGTAGGGCAGCCCGCTGGCGCCGGACATGCCGACGATCAATCGCATGGTCATTTGTTAATGCCCCGGGGAGGATTCGACGTTTCACTATACATAGCACCGGCGGCGAGGGCGCCACAAGGGACAGCAGTCGTGGGCATCCATGAGGCCCCAGGGATGGCGCAGGCGTTAAGGCCATGGCGCCACCTGTGCCCCGCTCCGCTCGTTTCGCCGCGATGCGTCTATACTCGTTCGCAACCGCGTGCGACCGGCTCGGCCCGGCCGAATCGGACATCTGCACCGAATCCACCACCCGAAGGAGTCACTTCATGAAAACAGCCACTACCCTATCCTTGATCGCCGCCGCCGCACTGACCACCATGGCCGCCCAGGCGGCCCATCATGGCGGTGGCGAGAAGGCCACGGCCGAGTTTATCGACCGGGACAGCACAACCATCGGTACCGCCAACCTGACGGAGAGCCCCCACGGGGTGCTGATCTACCTGAACCTTCACGGCCTGCCCCCGGGCCCCAAGGCCATCCACATCCACGCCGTGGGCACCTGCGATGACCCCGAGGCCGGCTTCAAGGCCTCCACCGGGCACCTCAATCCCCACGGCAAAAAGCACGGCCTGATGAACCCGAAAGGCCCCGACGGCGGCGACCTGCCCAACCTCTACGTGCGCGAGGACGGCACCTTCGAGGCCGAGTTCTTCACCACCCTGGCGTCTCTCGGCGGCCACGGCGACCGGGCGAAGATCCTGGACGAGGATGGCGCGGCCTTCGTCATCCACCAGAACCGTGACGATCACATCACCCAGCCCATCGGCGGCGCCGGGCCCCGCATCGGCTGCGGCGTGATCAAGAAATAGGCATCCGTGAGTCTGCAGCTGACCCTGGCGCTCATGGGGGGGCTCGCCGCGGGCTTCGCGGCGGGCACCCTGTGGCCGGTGAAAGGGCCTCCCTCCATCCCACGGGGGACGGATCCCGTCGCCGTGGCGACCCATGGCATCGGGCCTTTCCGGCTCGGGGACGACTATCCTGCGGCCGCGGTCGCCGCCCGGCGCGTAGCACCGGAATCCGCCTTCGCCGGGGTGGGCTGCAACGGTCTGGACGAGGTGCGTTACAGCACCCGCCGAGAGGACTCGCCCGTCACGGTCATGGCCATGGCCGAGGGGGGTCACCTGGTGGAGGTCAGCCTCATGCTGGACGCCCCCACCCGGGCCGCCGACGAGGCCGCCTGCCTCGCCCTGCGGGACGATTTCGCCCGCCCCTTCGTGGCCCGCTTCGGCCCCGCCGGCGCGGCCTGGACCGTCACCAAACCGGTGTCCACCGAACACCTCCAACCCATCGGGCCGGCGGTCCTCGAGGCCCGCTGGTTCCCCATGGGCCGCAGTTGTTATGTCAGCGCCCGTTATGGCGCAACCCGGAGCGCTGCAACCGTCGCCGCACGGCAATGAGCGGCAGGTTTTGGGAGAGCTGGGATTACGCTGCGCTCCATCCCAGCCTACGCCCACCCGTCACGCCATGCCGACCGCGCAATCCGGGGAAAGCTGGGATTACGCTGCGCTCCATCCCAGCCTACGGTAGGCGAAGCCATGGCGAGGCGTGAAGCCCGTAGGCTGGGTTGAGCGCAGCGAAACTCGGCATGGCGGCGTATCGTCCCGGCGCAAGCTGAAGCCGGGATTGCGCTGCGCTCCATCCCGGCCTACAGAGTCGTCACACCACCAGCGCCGGATAGTCGAAGTCGATACTGTGGGTCGGTCGGGCACCCCCGGGCGGCGCGTATTGACTGAGGTTGTCCTGGACCTC
>JAABTG010000188.1 GCA_011389995.1 Thiotrichales bacterium | reverse complement strand
ACCCAACTCCTGCAGCCGCTCCCGGACGCGTGCCTCATCGAAGCCCCCATCCTCGGCCCGGATCACCAGGAAAAAACCGTCGCGGCTGGCGCGCGCGAACTCCGGCACGGCGAATAGCGGATGATGGAGCCGCGGCAGGCGGTCCAGGACGAACATGCCGAGGACCGTGCCCGCCGCTCCCCAGAACAGGGTGAGCAGCACCACGATGGGCAGGAACGCCGGCCAGCTGAACAGCGGGCGCCCGCCCACGTTGAGGGGATAATCCACCACGGCCGAGTAATACTGGACGAAAAAGCCGGACAGGGCGCCGAACAGCGCCCCCGCCAGTGCCCACAACGGGATCCGGTCGGGCCCCAGGTCCAGGGCCCGGGCGAGACCGGGCACGGGGAAGGGCGAGTAGGCCTCCACGGCCGGGAAATCATCGCGGCAGGCCCGGGCCGCCCGCACCAGGTGGTGGGCGTCAGGGAAGCGGCCCATGAGTCCATAGGGCGCAGTGCTCACGAAGGGTCCTCCTCATGCATCTGCCTGCGAATCTCGAACATGGGCAGCAGCGGAAGCAGGCGCAGGAAGAGCAGAAACAGCAGGGCACACAGGCCCAGGGACCCCAGCAGGTGGGCCCAGTCCCACATCGTGGGGTAAAAGGTGCCATAGTCCGAAGGCATGAAGCCACGGTAGAGGCTGGTGATCACCAACATGAAGCGCTCCAGCCACATGCCGACGATGACGCCCACACTCACCGTCAGGAGCACCCCCTCCCTGGCCCGCAGGCGCCGGGACCACAGCAGCTGCGGCAGAAGGGCATTGAGCACGAGGGTGGTCCAGTAGGCCGGGGCGTAGATACCGGTCATGCGGTTCTCCAGCATGGCCAGCTCATGGTGGTCGCCCGTATACAGCCCGCCGAACAGCTCCAGGGCGTAGCTGTAGGCCATCACCAGGCTGGCCGCGAGCAGGAGCCTGGCCAGGCGGTCCACGTGTAGGTCGGTGATGTGATCCTGCAGGCCGTAGATGCGACGCAGGGGGATGGCCATGGCCAGCACCACGGCGAACCCCGAGAACAGGGCGCCGGCGACGAAGAAGGGGGGAAACAAGGTGGTGTGCCAGCCCGGGGCGAGGCCCTCCGAGAAGTCCAGGGCCACCATGCTGTGCACCATGAACACCAGGGGCACCGCAAAGCCGGCGAGCAACCGCGAGGCGCTCTCGTGCCGCTGCCAGTGGCGGGCCTCGCCCCGCCATCCCAGGGCCAGCAGGCCATAGAAGACCTGGGCCCCGCGGCGGCGCGCGCGGTCCCTGAGGCTGGCCAGATCGGGCAGCATGGCCAGGTACCAGAACATCAGGGAGACCACCACGTAGCAGGCGATGGCCACGAAGTCCCACACCAGGGCACTGCGCCACTGGGGCCACAGGCCCATGGCGTTGGGATAGGGAAACAGCCAGTAGGCGAACCACGGACGACCCAGGTGCATGATGGGGAACAGCCCGGCGATGACCAGGGCGATGACGGTCATGGTCTCGGCGAACCGGCTCACACCGCTGCGCCAGCCCTGACGCAGCAGCAGCAGTGCCGCGGAGATGAAGGTGCCCGCCATGGCGATGCCGATCCACCACACGTAGTTCACCAGGGCGAAGCCCCAGGCCACCGGTATGTTGATGCCCCAGATCCCCACCCCGGTCATGAACAGATAGCCGAGGGCCGCCGTGAACAGCACCACCACCAACGCGGCCACCGCCACCCCGACCATCCAGCCCATGCCCGTCGGACGCTCCAGGGTAATGGCCGTGACCCCATCGGTCATGGCGGCCGCAGCGTTGGCGGGGCTGGCCGAGGGCTCGCTCACCTATCCTCCCCGGCCCCATCGTCGCGGGGATTGGATACGCGGCTCAGATAGGTCGTGCGCGGCCGCGTGCCCAACTCCCGCAGCAGGGCGTAGCTGCGCGGCGAAGACACGGCGCGGGCCACGGCACTATCGACGAGGTTGAGGTCTCCGAACACGATGGCCCGGGTCGGACAGGCCCCCTGACAGGCCGTGATCACATCCCCGTCCCGCAGCTCCCGCCCCGTGGTGCGGGCCTGGATACGCGCGGCGTTGATGCGCTGCAGGCAATAGGTGCACTTCTCCATGACGCCGCGCTGGCGCACGGTCACCTGGGGATTGCGTTGGGCCTGGATGGATTCGTCCTTGCCGCCGGCGTATTCCAGGAAGTTGAAACGCCGGACCTTGTAAGGGCAGTTGTTGGAGCAGAAGCGGGTACCCACGCAGCGGTTATAGACCTGCAGGTTCAGACCCTCGGAGTCGTGCACGGTGGCCGCCACGGGGCACACCACCTCGCAGGGGGCATTCTCGCAATGCATGCAGGGCACGGGCTGGAACAGGAACCGCGGGTTCTCGGAGGGGCCGACGAAGTAGCGGTCGATGCGGATCCAGTGCATCTCCCGCCCGCGCTTCACCTCCTCCCTGCCCACCACCGGGATGTTGTTCTCGGCCTGACAGGCGACGGTGCAGGCACCGCAGCCGATGCAGGCCCCCAGATCGATGGACATGCCCCACGCCTGTCCCTGGCGGGGCACGGCAGGGTACAGGCTGGGAAGCGGCGGCTCGCGCCGCGGCGCCTCCCGCTGGCGCCGGTAGTCGGCCAGGGTGAGGGTGCGCAGCGGCGTGTCCACCTCCATGCGATGGTGATTCTGGGTGGTGGCCAGGGTCACCCGCCGCCCCGTGCCGCGAGGGTGGCGCCGCCGGCCGTCCACGGCGAGGCGGCGGTGCGCAGACGGTTGGCGTCGAAACCGATGGCGCTGCCCACCCGACCCGCCCGACGCCGGCCGTAGCCCAGGGACAGCGTCAGGGTGTCCGGGTCCTGGCCCGGCAGGCGCCAGGCGGGCCCCTCCAATGAGCGCCCGTCCAGCTCCACACGCACCACATCCCCGTCTTCGATGCCGAGGCGCTTCGCGGTGGCCGGCGCCATTAGCACGGCGTTCTCCCAGGTGATGCGGGTAAAGGGCTTGGGCAGCTCCTGCAGCCAGGCGTTGTTGGCGAAGGACCCGTCATGGACGGTGGCATCGGGACGGAACACCAGGTCCAGGCCCGTGGAGGCCGGTGCCGGATCCGCCAGGCCCCGCCGCCAGTCTGCCGCCAGGGCCACGTCGCGCGCCGCGCTGGCGGTATCCGCCACCACACCCTGGCGCAGGGCCTGCTGCCAGGCCGCCTCGAAGTCATCGACCGCCATGGCCTCGCGCCAGTGCCCGCGCACCATGTCGTAGGCCCCGGGCGGGTCGGCCTCCTCCAGGGCCGCCAGCAGCTCGGCGGGGGTGCGCCCGCCATACAGGGGCGCGATGGCCGGCTGCACGATGCTGGCGGTACCATCCGTCGCCCGCAGATCACTCCAGGCCTCGAGGCTGTGGGCTGCCGGCACATGCCAGGTGCTCACGGCGGCCGTCTCGTCCTGGTAGAGGCCCACATGCACCACCGTGCCGGCCTGCCCCACGGCCTGCTCGAGTCCCAGGTCCGCCGGCGCCTGATAGACGGGATTCCCGTCGAGCACCAGCAGCAGGTCGATGGTCTGGGCACCCAGGGCCGTCGCCAGTTCCGCCAACCCCCCGGCGT
Source organism: Thiotrichales bacterium (assembly GCA_011389995.1). Lineage (GTDB taxonomy): Bacteria > Pseudomonadota > Gammaproteobacteria > JAABTG01 > JAABTG01 > JAABTG01. Next base: position 2,518 of record JAABTG010000188.1, on the reverse strand, counting down.
GGGGGCTCGCGGTGGCCGCGGCCGCCGGGGCATAGTCCACCGTGGTGCCCACGCCGCCGAGGTGCGCGTTGCTGGCACAGGCCAGGCGATGCACCGCCTCGGGCTGGCGGGCGCCGGCCACCACGAGGGCCCTCGGGCCGGCATCCCGCAGGTCCTGGAGCACCGCCTCCAGCCACGCCCGGGGGAGCCCGGGCGCCTCCGGCCCGGGCGCGTCCAGACCCAGTCCGTGGGCGACATGCCGGGCCAGGACCTGCACCTGGCCGTGGCGCAGCGCCAGGCGGTGCTCGGCCATGGCGCCGGTCAGGCTCGGCGTGGCCTCGGCGGCGTACAGGCGCAGGAAGCGCGCCGCGTCCGGATGGCGGGCCCGGCTGAAGGCCCTGGCGTGGGCCACCTGGTCGGGGCCGGGACCCAGGGGGTCGCCGTCCAGGCACAGCACCACCGCCGCCTCGTCCAGATGCAGGCGCGGCACCAGCGGCGCCCCGAACGCCACTTCACTGGCAGCCAGGGCCTCGGCCTCTCCCGCCGGCCGGGGGTGATACCAGCGGGCCTGCGGATAACGCTCCAGCAGCCCCTGGATACGGGCGGCGAGGCTGGGCGACGTGACGGTATCGGTGACCAGCGCCAGACCCTCACCGTCCCGGCTCTGGAGCCGCTGCCGGTGCTCCCCCAGGGCCGTGAGCAGCGCCTCCCAGGTGGCCGGCTGGCCGTCGTGAAGGATGCCGCGCGAGCGGTCCGGATCCCACAGCTCCAGCACCGCGGCCTGGGCGTAGATATCCGTGCCGCCCTGGCTCGCCGGATGGTCGGGGTTGCCCTCCACCTTGGTGGGACGGCCCATGGCGGTCTCCACCAGCACGCCGCGGGCATAACCCTCCAGCGGCAGGGCGCTGGCGTAGAACAGCGGTTGCCCGGGGACCATGTTCTCCGGGGTCTTGACGTAAGGCAGGATGGTTTGCGGCGGTGGCCGGCTGCAGCCCGCCAGCCCGGCCAGTGCCAGGGAGCCCCCCGCGAGTTGAAGGAAGCGCCGCCGGTCCAGCATGGCCGCTGCGGAAGGCGCCGTCCCGCCGGGGGACGACGGGCCATTCGCCACGGTGTGGTCCTCGTTCAGATCCCGCCACAGCCTGGCGGCGCCGGCATTATCCGGGCCGGCTTCCGCCGCTGTGCTGTCGGTGCCGGGGAAAGGCTTTCGCGTGTCGCCGCTCATGGACGCCTCAGCGATGGCAGACGGAGCAGTCGGCGAGACGGCTGGTGTCGATGCCGTAGCGGGCGACCAGTTCGCGCCCCAGACTCAGCTGATCCCGTGGGGGCTTCCAGTCCATGTCGAAGACGTGCTCCCGGGGGCGAAGATGACGCTCGGGCTCGCGGTGGCACTCCAGACACCAGCGCATGGTCAGAGGCTCCGCCCGGTAGGTGAGCTGCATCTCGTCCACGGGGCCGTGGCAGGTGACGCAACCCACTCCCTGGTGCAGGTGGATGCTGTGATCGAAATACACGAAGTCCGCCAGCAGGTGCACGCGATTCCAGCCCAGGGACCGCCCCTCGGCCAGGCTGCGGCGCACGGGGGCCAGCATGGGAGCGGTGCGGAACAGCTGCGAGTGACAGGTCATGCAGGTGGTCGTGGGCGGGATGCCCGCGTAGCTGGAAGTCTCGACGGCGGTGTGGCAGTAACGGCAATCGAGGCCGACCTCCTTGACGTGGTGCTTGTGGCTGAAGGGCACTGGCTGTTTCACGGGCTGTCCCATGGGTGGCTGGCTCGCCACGTACCCGCGCCAGGCCAATGCCACGGCAACCACGGCCAGCACGCCACCCGCGACCACGAGCTTCAGGAGCCAGTCCGCCGAACGTCGGAAGATTTGTGCCATGGATGCGCCCGATTTTCATGAGTGACGGATCGGCCGGATGCGGCTCCTGAGGTGAAATGCACCATGCATGCCAGGGAAAGGCCGCGATGCAGTCGAACGCTGGCAGCCCGCCATCAGCGGCGCGGGAACGGTGATGCTGGTTCAAAATCCCCACAGATGGGTCATAACACCCGCTTTCCGGTCCCGCCCACCGCCGGGCATCAGGAGATGGCGTGGCGTTAAGCACGGAACTCGGGAAGCGTTTATGGCGGGGCTGCGCCAGACATCCAGGCGATGTATGCCCGGCCAACTGGACGGCCGGGAAGCCCTGCGAGGGGCCCCATGAAGTGGACAAACCGTTTACTTTAAAAGCAGGTGTCTTTCTGTGGGCAAAGAGATCTGTCAATGACCGGTCGCGCGGCGACATGTTGAGCTGTTTACCGATCGCAGCCAGGGGCGGAAAGGGGGAGTATTCCCCGCATCCAGGCCCTCGTTTTTCATCTTCAAGGAGGCCCGAGCATGACCAGTCCAGACCGCAACCACACCACCACGGATGCCGGCATCCCCGTCTCCAGCGACGAGCACTCCCTGACCATCGGGCCCGACGGCCCCATCGTCATGCATGACCACTACCTCATCGAGCAGATGGCGAACTTCAACCGCGAGCGCATTCCCGAGCG
>JAABTG010000187.1 GCA_011389995.1 Thiotrichales bacterium | reverse complement strand
AAACGGCCACCACGATACCGGTGATGACCATGGCATGGGGCACGGGGTCCGGGGGGCCGTCGCCGGCGCGGCGGGCCAGGGCCACCAGCACCAGGAACACGCCGCTGCCCATGACGTTGATGGCCAGCACCTTGCGCAACAGGTGGGCGTGGACCACGAGGGCATGGAGGCCGAGGCAGAACAGGCCGATCCCCACCAGGGCGTAGAGGAAGGGCGCGCTCACCGGTCTTTCCCCGTGGGCCTTGCGCCCCCCAGGAACAACGCTGCCAGGGTGACGCCGATGGCGGCGGTGGCGGCGGCCTCGATGAAAAAGATGAGGCCGCCGGCGAGGGCGGCCGGATACTCCAGCAACCGTGCCCCGGCCACCAGGGTCAGCAGGCCGCCGGCCAGGAAGGCCAGCAGACCCGCTGCCACGGTGAGACGCAGGGGCCAGCCGAGGAGGGCTTGGGGGGGGCTGAAGCCCGCCAGCAGCATCAGAACCCCGGCGGCGCCCAGGATGGAGCCGGCCTGGAAGGCCCCGCCGGGGGCGTGGGCGCCCACCCACAGCAGATAGGCCGCCACCAGCAGCAACACCGGCGCCAGCAGGCGGGTGAGGGTGTCCAGCACCGGGCCGGGGGCCGGGTCCCGCGGGGGGCGTGAGTCCCCGAGGGACCACAGGCCGAGCAGGGCGACGAACAGCACCGCCATCTCCAACAGGGTGTCATAGCCGCGGAAATTGAGCAGCACCGCGGTGACCGGGTTGGCGACGCCGCTGGCATCCAGGTGCCCCGCGGCCAGATCCCGCAGGCCGGTGGCCTCCTGCGGCAGGGTCAGCACAACGTAGCCAAGACCGCCGCCGAGCACCAGCAACAGGGGGTAGAGGAGCCAGCGCAGCACCGTCATGTCGGGCCACCATCGCCGCCGGGGGGTGGGAGTGGGCCGCGGGCTCGGCGGTCATGGTCAGGCACCTCGTCCTCAGGGGCGTCGTCGGCTTCGTCCTCCCCCGCTGCCGCCGGCAGGCGGGCCAGGGCGGCCATCAGCAGGGCGCCCGTGACGCCGGCCCCGATGGCCGCCTCCGCCAGGGCCACGTCGGGGGCCTCCAGCCGCACCCAGGCCAGGGCCATGAGCAGGCCGAAGGCGATGAACAGCACGATGGCCCGGAACAGATCCGGGCAGGCCAGCAGGCGCCATGCCAGGGCCACCAGCCCGAGGGCCGTGAGGGCATCGAAATACCAGGCCGGATCCGTCAGCGGCGCCACGGCTTCACTCCACGGCGCAGGGCGCCGGTGGCCACTAGCTGGGCCACGGCGGCCCCGGCCAGCATCACCAGCCACCAGGTCAACAGCAGCTTGGCCGCCACGGACCAGGACCCCGCCTGCAGCATGAGCCCTGCCACCACCATGCCGAGACCCACGTTGTCGGCCTTGGTCAGGGCATGGAGCCGGGTATAGACATCGGGAAAGCGCAGCAGGCCGGCGGTGCCGGCCAGATAGAACACGGCCCCCGTGAGCAGCAGCAGGGCCGCGAGGTAGTCAATCATCCCCATGGTTCCCCTCCGATTCAGACCAGGCGCGGCGCACGAAGGCCACCGCGGCCACCGCTGCCAGCAGGGCGAATACCAGGGCCACGTCCCGCAGGGCCCCTTGGCCCGAGGCCTCGGCGAGGAGCAGCAGCATGGCCACCGCCGTGGTGCCGAACAGTTGGGCGGCGGCCATGCGGTCGGCGGCCGTGGGCCCGCGGAATACCCTTCCCATGCCGGCGCCCAGGTTGAGCAACAGGAACAGCGCCAGCAGGATATAGAGGGTTTCCATGGGGCCCGTTTCCACGGTCACAAGGTCATGCCGAACACCCGGGCGATGGCCGCTTCCACCTTCGCGATCTCCCCGGCGGTGTCGTGTCTGCCGTCGAGCACGTGGACCTTGAGGAGGTCGCCTTCCATGCCGGCACCGAGGGTGCCGGGCAGCAGGGATATGGTGTTGGCCAGCATCACCCGGGCCAGCCCTGGGGGCAGCCTGAACCGGTAGTCGATGATCGCCGGGGCGATGGGCAGGCGGCGGTGCAGGGCCCGCCGGGCCACGTCCAGGCCCCCCAGCACCGAGCGTTTGAGGAAGAAGGGTACGAACCCTGGCAGCTCGCGCCAGACGATGGGCACGGGCGGCATGAGGGCGGCACTGGCCAGCGCCGCCAACACCACCGCCGGGACGCCCACCCACCATGACGCCGGGGCGCCCTCGGCCAGGGCCCACCAGACCCCCGCGAAGGGTACGCTGCGGGCCGCTACGGTGGCCCAGCGCGGGCCCTCAGGGATGGCGGCCATCAGGGGAGTCCGGCTCGTCCCATGGCGTTAGGGCCTGCCCGTCTGCGGTGCCATATAGAGGCCTGGGGGGACGATGCGCCATGGGCGGGGCTCAGGATGCGGTCTCGGCGGCGATGCGGCGCAGGGCCGGCACCTCGATGCCCACTTCCTCGGCCTGGGCGATGGCGCGGGCCAGGCGCGCCGGGGCGGAGCGGCCCATGCACTTGTGGTGGGGGTCGCCTTCGAAGGCCGCCAGCATGGCCTCCATGAGGCGGGCCCGGGGCAGGGCGACCCCCGTGAGGTGCTCCTGGATGGCCAGCACGTCGTCGGCCACTTCGTGCATGAGGGCACCGTGGTGCTCCCGCAGCTCGCTGACGGTGCCTCCCACCTTCAGGCCCGCCACGTTGGTGGTGACGATGTAGAGGTTCTTGCGCACCAGTTCGAACAACAGCTGGTCGCTCTCGGCGAGGATGTCCGTGGAGATGTCCAGGGTATCGAGGGCCCGCGCCACCAGGGCGGCATGGGGGCCGTAGACGGGAGAGGGCACCAGCACCTTGTGGTCCTGGCCCTTCTTCTTCTCGAACCATACGGATATCACCGTGGGCTCCAGGCCGTGGGCTTCCCAGTCGGCAGGCAGCAGCTCGTTCTGCAGCAGCATCACCCGGGGGCGCCAGGCCGCCGGCAGCTCCCGCAGGGCGGGCTGGAGGTCCTTCTCCGCCACCGCCACCAGCACCATCAGGGGGGCGGGCAGTTCCGCCGCCACGTGGTCCGGGTCCATGTTGCGGGTTACGGGATGGACGGGGTGGCCGCAACGCAGGAAACCGCGGGCGAATACGCCTGCCATCTCCCCAATACCGATGATGACGATGGGTGGGTTCATGGTCTGGGTCTTCAATGGTCGTCGTTGAGCAGAGTCGATACGGCCACCGGGCGAAAACCGGCCTCCTCCCACAGCAGGCCGGACCCTGTGTCGTACCAGTCGTCCAGCACGATGCGGGTGGCGGTGCGGCCGTCCACCCGGTGCCGGTGGATGGCGGGCCGGTGGGTGTGACCGTGGATCATAAACGCCGTGCCGTGGCGGCGGAAGGCGTCCGCCACCGCTCGCGGGGCGGCATCCATGGTGTTGGCCGCCTTGGCCGCCACCGCCGCCAGGCTGCGGTCGCGGATGTCTCCGGCCAGGCGCCGCCGCTGGGCCAGGGGCCGGGCGAGGAAGTCCGCCGTGAACTCAGGGCTGCGCATGCGGGCGCGGAAGGCCTGGTAGTCCACGTCGTCCAGGCACAGGGTGTCGCCGTGCAGCAGCAGCACCTCGCGCCCCGCCACCGTGGCCACCGTGGGGTCCTCCAGCAGGCGGCAGCCGCTGCGCCGGGCGAAGTCGTCACCGGCCAGAAAGTCGTGGTTGCCGCGCATGAAGTAGACCGGTGTGCCCGCCGCTGTGGTCCGGCCGAGGGCCGCCACCACCTCGTCATGGCCGGGGGCGTCGTCGTCGTCCCCCAGCCACAGGTCGAAGAGGTCCCCGAGGACGTATACCGCCTCCATGGCCCGGGCCGGGCCCGCCATGAGGCCCAGGAACTCCTCCAGGGGGCCGGGGCGGGCGGCGCTGAGGTGGCAGTCGGAGATGAACAGCGCAGCCAAGAGGGGCCGGCCCCGGCGGTCGTCTAGATCTCTTCCGCCTTCTCGATCACCACGTCCTCCACGGGCACGTCGCCATGGCCCGAACGGGTGGTGGTGTCCACCTCTTTTATCTTGTTCACGGTGTCCATGCCTTCCACCACCTTGCCGAATACGCAATAGCCCCAGCCCTGGGGCGTGGGGCTCTGGTGGTTGAGGAACGTGTTGTCGTTGACGTTGATGAAGAACTGGCTGGAGGCGGAGTGGGGGTCCTGGGTGCGGGCCATGGAGATGGCGCCGGTCTCGTTGAGCAGGCCGTTGTCCGCCTCGTTCTTGATGGGGGCGTTGGTGGCCTTCTGCTGCATGCCGGGCTCGAAGCCGCCACCCTGGATCATGAAACCATTGATGACACGGTGGAAGAGGGTGTTGTCGAAGAAGCCGTCCCGGACATAGGACATGAAGTTGGCGACGGTCTCGGGCGCCTTCTCCTCGTTCAGGTCGAGGACGATGTCGCCGTGGTTGGTCTGCATGCGTACTTTCATGGGTAACCCCTGTTGGATGATGGTTGGTCGTTCGTTGCCGGCCGGGCCGGGATTACTCGCCTTGGGCAGTGTCTTCCACCAGGCTGATACGTTTGATGGTGACGGGCTCCAGGGGCACGTCGCCCATGCCGCGCTGGCGGCCCGTGGGCACCGCCTCGATGCGCTCCACCACCTCCATGCCCTCCACCACGCGGCCGAACACGGCGTAGCCCCAGCCCCGCGCGGTCTTGCCACTGTGGTTCAGGAAATCGTTGTCCGCCACGTTGATGAAGAACTGGGCGGTGGCCGAGTGGGGGTCCGAGGTACGGGCCATGGCGATGGTGCCCTTGTCGTTCTTGAGGCCGTTGTCGGCCTCGTTCTTCACCGGTGCCCGGGTGGGCTTCTTGCGCAGGTCGGCGGTCATGCCGCCACCCTGGATCATGAAGCCGTCGATGACCCGGTGGAATACCGTGCCGTCGTAGAAGCCCTCCTCCGCGTAGCCCAGGAAGTTGTCCACCGTGGCCGGGGCCCGGGTGTCGTGGAGCTCCACCACGATGTCACCCATGGAGGTCTGAATGTCGACCCGCGGGCCGGCGGTCGCCGTCAGGGGCTGGGCGGCCAGGCCGAGCAGCAGTAAGGCCGGGAGAAGACGCTGGAAACCCATGGGCGGACTCCTGAGGTTAGGGTGTGGTGACAAGGGAATGGATAAGGGTCATACGGCTGGAATACCGCGCGTACTATAGCAGCCGCCCGGCATGGAAAAAATGCGGCCTCCGGGCAGGCTGGCAATGGCGGGCCCGGGCGGGGAAAATGGCGGCCCCTTTCGCCACCCCACGTCGAGCCCCCATGCTGCACATCCACAACACCCTCACCCGCCGCAAGGAACCCCTTGAACCCATCGAGCCCGGCCGGGTGCGCATGTACGTCTGCGGCATGACCGTCTACGATTACTGCCACCTGGGCCATGCCCGGGTGATGGTGGTGTTCGACACCGTGGTGCGCTTCCTGCGCCACCAGGGCTACGAAGTCACCTACGTGCGCAACGTGACGGATGTCGACGACAAGATCATCAAGCGCGCCGCGGAGAACGGCGAGACCGTCGCCGCGCTGACGGAGCGCTTCATCGCCGCCATGCACGAGGACGAGGCGGCCCTCGCGGTGGTGGCGCCGGATGACGAGCCCCGGGCCACCGGCCACCTGGAGGAGATCGTCGCCATGATCGGCCGCCTGGTGGACAAGGGCTATGCCTACGCCGCCGCCAACGGCGACGTCTACTACGACGTCAGCCGCTTCGAGGGCTACGGCCGGTTGTCGGGCAAGCATCCCGAGGACCTGCGGGCCGGCGCCCGGGTGGAGGTGGACGAGGGTAAGGACGACCCCCTGGACTTCGTGCTGTGGAAGGCCGCCAAGCCTGGCGAGCCCGCCTGGCCCTCCCCCTGGGGCGAGGGCCGTCCCGGCTGGCACATCGAGTGCTCCGCCATGTCCACCGGCTGCCTCGGCAACCACTTCGACATCCACGGCGGCGGTATGGACCTGCAGTTCCCCCATCACGAGAACGAGATCGCCCAGTCCGAGGGCGCCACCGGCGAGCCCTTCGTCAACCTGTGGATGCACAACGGCTTCGTGCGGGTGGCGGACGAGAAGATGTCCAAGTCGCTGGGCAACTTCTTCACCGTGCGGGAGATCCTGGCCCGCTATCCCGGCGAGGTGATCCGCTACTTCATCCTCACCAGCCATTACCGCAGCCCCCTGAACTACGGCGAGTCCCACCTGGACAACGCCCGGGCGGCCCTGGAGCGCCTCTACACCGCCCTGCGGGATGTCCCCGACGACGGCG
>JAABTG010000186.1 GCA_011389995.1 Thiotrichales bacterium | reverse complement strand
CGATGGAGATACGCTCCTCCCGCCGCAGCTCGGCAGCCATCAGCTCGCGAAGGCGCGCCCGGTCGCGCCCCCCGGGATCCCGGTAATCCGGGGCCACGAAGGCCATCACGCCATCGACGTTCTTGAGCTCCGCCGCATCCGCCACCTGGTGCACCACCCGCGCCACCGTGTCCCGCTCGTCGCTACAGGACGTGAGCAGGAAGACGGCAAGGGTCAACAGCAACAAGCGGGTAATGATCATCGGGCCCATGGGGGAGAGTATGCCACCCCTTGCTCCCTGCCCCCATGGGGGACAGGCGCCGGGGGCCCACGCCGGGAGTGGTGGAGCGTTTCCCATCCCGGGACACGGGCCCCAGCGCCGGCTTCCCCCTCCCGACCTCCCCCACGAGTGGGGGAGGAGATTTCATACTTTCCACGAGTGGGGGAGGAGGTCCCATCACTCCCGCCGCGGCATCAGTACCGTGTAATCCAGGTCCAGCACCACATCGTCGCGGTAGACCCGCCTGCCGTCCCGCTCCTCCATGGGGTCGGTTAGCTCCCGGGTGTCCGTGTCCCGGACGCCCACGGTGCGCAGGCGCAGGGCCCCCAGGTCGCTGCGCCCCGGCAGGGGCCAGGAGGCCAGGACGTCGGTGAAGGCGTAGAAGGTGTCGCCGGCGAAGGCGGGGTGGCAGTGGGTGCCGCCGTTGATGGCGGCGATGCGCACGGCGTTGGCCAGGCCGTTGAAGGTCAGGGCCCGGCACACGGAGATGACGTGGCCCCCGTACATCAGCCGGCGCCCGAAGGGCGAGTCCTTCATCATGGCCGCCTCGAAGTGCAGCCGCGCGTTGTTCTGGTAGAGGCGGGTGGCCAGGGTGTGGTCCGACTCGTCCACGGTCATGCCGTTGACGTGATGGATGCGCTCCCCCGCCCCATAGTCCTCCCACAGGTGGGGCGAGCCGGTCACCGCCGGGTCGTAACCGCGGGCGCTCAAGCGGGGGGGCACCGTGAGCTGGGCCACCGGCACGTGGTCCGGCAGCTCCGGGACCACGGTGTCCGGGGCCGGGGCGGCGGGGTCGCGTTTCTTCACCATCACCCAGCGCACCCAGCTCATCACCGGGCGGCCGTGCTGGTTGAAGGTGACGGAGCGCACGTAGACGATGCCGCTGCTGCCGTTGCTGGTCTGGCGCAGGCCGATGACGGTGCTCTCGGCCCGCAGGGTGTCGCCGGGGTAGACCACCGCCGGGAACAGCACGCTGGCGTAGCCGAGGTTGGCCACGGCGTTCAGGGAGATGTCGTTGACGGTCTTGCCGAAGCCCACGTGGAAGGCCAGGAGTTCGTCCGCCGGACGGCCCTCCAGGCCCATGGCGTGGGCCACGGGGGCGGCGCTGTGGAGGGGGAAGCGGCTGCCGGTGAGGGCGATGTAGAGGGCCATGTCGCCATCCGTCAGGGTGCGCGGGGTGCCGTGGACGAGGGTCTCCCCCAGGCGGAAGTCCTCGAAGTGGCGGCCGGTGTCGGTCTTGGAGGGGGTGTCGGGCATGGTCAGGTACTCCCTTCGAAGGCCCGGCGGCGGGCCTCGATGGCCTCGTGGATGGCCAGACAGCGGCGCGCGGCCTCCAGCTCCGAGGGCTGCAGCAGGCGGCCGTCGAGGATGGCGTAGGAGCGGCCCTCGCCATAGGCCTGCTCCATGGCGGCGAGGATGGCGCGGCGCTGCTCGATCTCCCGCGGCCGGGGGGTGAAGGCGTCGTTGGTGTAGGTGAGCTGGGCGGGGTGGATCACCGCCTTGCCGTCGAAGCCGAAGTCCCGGCTCTGGCGGCAGGCGTACTCGCAGCCGTGGGCGTCGTCGATGTCCAGGTGGGCGCCATCCACCACCCCGATGCCGTAGGCGCGGGCCGCCAGCACCACCAGGGCGAGGCTGGTGAACAGGCCGCTGCGGTCGGCGGTGGGGGGCATGCGCATGCTCACCATGAGGTTGGCGTTGCTCACCACCAGGCACACCACCCGCGGACTGGCCGCCGCCATCTCCTGGGCGTTGAGCACCGCCAGGGGCGAATCGATCATGAGCATCACTGGCAGGCCGCCGCCGCCGTAGCCGTCGAGGCGGGCGATGGTGTCCGCCACGGCACCGCCGGTGGCCAGCCCCGCCAACAGCACGGCGTCGAAGGGTCCGCCGGCGGCCAGGGCCAGGTCGTCGTCGAGGTAGCCCCGGCCCGGCGCGTTGACCCGCAGGATGCGTTCCTGGGCCAGGGGATTGGGGTGGGCCAGGGCCTCCGCCACCCGGCCCCGCGCGCGGGCCTTGAACTGGGGCGCCACCGCCTCGTGGAGGTCGTAGATGGCGGCGTCCGCCGGCAGGGCGGGGGCCTTGGCGAGGTGGCGCGGGATATCGCCGGAGACGTAGAGCATGGTGCGCCGCGGGCGGTAGGGGGCGGTCACGGCCCGGCCTCCCCGGCGGCGGTCTCGATGCGGGCCTTGAGGGCACTGCGCACCACCTTGCCGTTCTTGGTGCGGGGGTAGTCCGCCACCAGGTGGATGCGCCTGGGGCACTTGTAGACGGCCAGGTGGGCCGCCCCCCACGCCAGCAATTCCTCCTCGTCCACTGCGGCGCCGGCGCGGGCCACCACGCAGGCGGCCACCAGGGTCTTGCCCGGCCCCACCTCCTCGCCGATGGCCACGCAGTCGGCCACCGCGGGGTGGGTCTTCATCACCCGCTCCACCTCATGGGGCGACACCCGGTAACCGAAGGTGTTGATGATGTCGTCCCGCCGCCCCAGGAACCAGACGTAGCCGTCGGCGTCCCGGCGGGCATAGTCCCCGGTGAGGAACCAGCCGCCGCGGCGCACCGCCCGGGTCTCCGCCGGCAGGCCCCAGTACTCGAGGAACAGGCCGGGGTCGTCGTCGGCGACGGCGAGCATGCCCTCCTCCCCGTCCGCCACCGGCTCGAGGTCGGCATCCAGCAGCGCCACCCGGTGGCCGGGCTGGGGGAAACCCGCCGAGCCGGGGCGGATGGGCTGGCGGCGGTTGTGGGATATGTAATAGGAGATCTCCGACATGCCGATGGCCTCATGGATATCCTGCCCGAAGCGGGCCCGCCAGGCGCCGAGCATCTCGTCCGACAGGTGCTCGCCGGCGCACATGCAGTGGCGCAGGGTGGGCACGTCGGCGGCGCCGCAGTCCGTCTTCTGGATGATCTGGCGATAGATGGTGGGCACCCCCACGAAGATGGTGCAGCCGTGCCTGGCGATGAGCCGCGGCCACAGGCCGGGTTCGTTGGCGCCCTCATGCACGATGACCGTCTGGCCATGGTACAGGGGGTCCATGAGGCCGGTGCCGAGGACGTAGGTCCAGTTGAACTTGCCCGAGTGCATGACGCGGTCGCCGGGACGGAAATCGAACCAGTGGGTGGCCGCCGGCAGCCGCCCCAGCAGGGCGCGGTGGGCATGGAGCACCCCCTTGGGGCGACCGGTGGTGCCCGAGGTATACACCAGGTAGGCGGGGTCGTCGGCGGCGGTGTCCACCGGGGTGCCGGGGCCGTGCCCGAGGGCCTCCTCCAGGCCATGGAGGGCCTTGCCGGCGACCGCGGCGCCCGGGGCCACGCCGCCCGCCAGCACCACGTGCTCCAGACCCGGCACCGCGGTCAGCTCCGGGGCCAGCCGGGGCCACATATCCCGGTGGGTCACCAGCACCCGGGCCCCGGAGTCCTCGGCCAGGTAGCGCACCTCCTCCGCCACCAGCAGGGTGGAGGTGGGCACGGCGATGCAGCCCGCCTTCATGGCCCCCAGGAAGGCGGTGGGATAGGCGATGGAATTGGGCAGGCGCACCAGTACCCGTTCCCCGGGGGCGATGCCCAGCCCCTGCAACAGCCCGGCGAAGGCGGCGGTGGCGGCGGCCAGCCCGGCATAGCTCACCTCGTCGGTGCCGCGGGCATCGTCCTCCACCACCATGGCCGTCAGCCCGGCGGTGGGGGTGTCGAGGTGGGCGTCGGTGCACGCCACGCCGATGTTGAAGCGCCCCGGCACGGGGATGCCGGCCTCAGACCTGTCCATAGGGCCAGTTCTCCCGGATGACCCGCAGGGGCAGCATCTGCAGCACCTCCAGGGCGAAGCGGGTGTCGGCGGCCGACAGGGCGCGCAGGGCCCGCGCCCTCAGGAGGTGCTGCAGGGCCTTGCCGAACATGGGCGGGTCCAGCATCTCGCCCTCGAAGCGGATGGCCCCGCCCAGCAGGGCGTCGGCGTCGATGGCCGCCCGGAGGATGCGGATGTTGCGGGCGATCTCCCCCGGCGAGGGGGTGAAGGCCACCCGGCAGAGGTGGATGTGGTGGGGGTGGATCACCTGCTTGCCCGTGAGGCCCATGGCGGCCTCGGCACAGGCGTGCTCGTAGACCACGTGGGACTCGCGATCGCCGTGGAGGTCCAGCCAGCGGCGCACGTCGTCGCTCTCCACGAACTCCCCGGGCATGGGCTGCTCGTTGATGAGCACCTCCACGCCGCCGATGACGCCCTTGCCCTGGATGCGGGCCTCGAACAGCAGCATGTGGAAATAGGTGCGGAGCTCGTCGATCCAGTTGTCCGGCGTGATGTGGATGGCCATGGCCTTGGAGAAGTCGTGGATGCCGAACACCACGTGGCGCACCGACGGGAAGTCCATGAGCTCGCTGGCCAGCTTGAGGGACTTGGGGTGCTCGATGATGGGCTGGATGGTGATGGCGGGGTTGACCCCGGCCAGCCAGGCCCACAGGTCCCGGATCTCCGCCGCGCCGTAGGACTCGCCGGCCTTGGCCAGCATCACCACGTCCAGGTGCCCCGCCAGGGCCCTGATCATCTCGAGGTCCTTCTCGTACTCCTCGGTGCGAAAGGGGTTGATGCGCACCGCCACCGCCACGTCATCGCGAGGGAAGTGGGGCAGCTCCTGGACCAGCAACTCCCGGGACAGGGCCTTCTGGCGGCAACCGTCCTCCAGATCGAACAACAGGGTGTGGGCGCCCGTCTCCCAGGCGTGGCGGCGAAAGCGCGCGGCGGCCTTGGCCAGGTCCTCGTAGATGCCGAGGGCCGGGGCGTACTTGACGGGCGGATAGTAGAGCTGGATGCCGGGCCAGGTGTCCCCCAGCACCGCCTCGCCGGCGATGTCGGCTGTGGGGGCCGGGTCCGCTACGGCGGCCGCGGGCACCCCCCTGTTCTGGCGTGTTTGTTGGGCCATGATTGTCGACAATACTAGTCGGCAAATTGGTGCGCCGCAACAAAGGACGACCCTCCGCCGCCGCGCGGGAGAGACCATGCACTCCCATGATTACATGAGACTTTTCTTATTTTCTAAGATACTGCCCTGTACCATCCACCCCCCCGCCCCTTTGATCCGGCGCCGCGGGCGGCCCACACTGTCGACAATCGCGTACACATCAGCGGAGACTGCCATGACCGACACCGACCATCCCGCCACCGCCCTGTTCGGCGGCGAGCACCCCTTCCCCGCCATCCCCGTGTGCGAACATTTCGCCGGCAGCGAGAAGCTCATCCGCAAGGCCCTCGAACTCCAGGACACCATGGGGCCGGTGTTCGACATCACCTGCGACTGTGAGGACGGCGCCCCCGCCGGCCACGAACGGGAACACGCCGAGATGATCGTGGCCACCCTCAACGACTCCGCCAACCGCCACCGCATGGCGGGGATGCGCATCCACGATTACTCCCATCCGTCCTGGCGACAGGATGTCGACATTCTCGTCGGTGGCGCGGGTGACATCATCACCTATGTCACCATCCCCAAGACCACCGCCACCGGCCAGCTCCAGGAGATGATCGACGCCATCAAGGAACGGGCCGTGCGCGCCGGCGTCAACCGCGAGATCCCCATCCACGTGCTCATCGAGTCCCATGGCGCCCTGCGGGAGGTGTGGGCCATCGCCGCCATGGAGTGGGTCCAGGTGCTGGACTTCGGGCTCATGGACTTCGTATCCGGCCATCACGGCGCCATCGGCGCCGAGGCCATGCGCAGCCCCGGCCAGTTCGACCACGCCCTGCTGCGCCGGGCCAAGGCCGAGGTGGCGGCGGCGGCCCTGGCCAACGGCGTGGTGCCCGCTCACAACGTCACCCTGGACCTCAAGAACGAAGAGGTCACCCGGGACGACGCCGGCCGCGCCCGCCGGGAGTTCGGCTTCCTGCGCATGTGGAGCATCCACCCCAACCAGATCCGCCCCATCGTCGAGGCCATGGGCCCCAACTATGGCGAGGTCCGGGACGCCGCCGCCATCCTCCTCAAGGCCCGCGCCGCCGGCTGGGGACCCATCCAGCACGACGGCGA
>JAABTG010000185.1 GCA_011389995.1 Thiotrichales bacterium | reverse complement strand
GCGGTGCTGTCCTGCACCGCGGGCGAGGCCGGGGCAAGCCTTCCATGGCTTGCCCGTTCGCCGGGGACAAGGTCCACCGGACCTTGTCCTGAGTCCGGCTCTCCCCCGGACCATACGGGAAGCGCTGAATAAATCAGCGCTTCCCTTAGGGGAAGGCTGATTCAATCCATCCAGGATTAAATCAGCCACGTCAGGCCCGGTACAGGCCTGGCCCCGCCTCGCGCAACCAATCACTTACGTGATTGATGCGATGGTCCATTCATGGACCATACGGACAGCGCTGAATAAATCGGCGCTCCCTTGGAATACCCGCCGGGGTATGGTTTTTACCTCCCCGGCCCCATGCTAATGTGCGGCCCATGGCCGTTCGAGGACCCACTTCCATGAATACAGCAACGGACGGCCCCCAGGCGGCCGAGCGGCTCGAGTGCCGCACCATCCCCCCGGCCCGCCCGGTGTCCACCCTGGAGGAGGATGCCCTGGCGGGCCTGGTGAACAGCCGGCCGCGTTCCCTGCCGCCCAAATACTTCTACGACGCCCGCGGTTCCGACCTCTTCGACCGCATCTGCGACACCCCCGAGTATTACCCCACCCGGGTGGAGGATGCCCTGCTGCGGCGCCACGCGGCCCACATCGTGGACACGGTTCATCCCTTCCATATCGTGGAGCTGGGGGCCGGCACCTCGCGCAAGACCCGGCGGCTGTTCGACGCCTGCGCGGCAGCCGGCTGCCGCAGCGTCTACGCCCCCTTCGACGTTTGCCGCGAGGTGATGCTGGAACACGGTCAGGGCCTGGTGGCGGACTACGACTGGCTGACGGTGAATGCCCTGGTGGGGGATTACCATGCCGGCCTCGACCACCTGCCGGCCTTCGCCGAGACCACCCTCTACGTCTTCCTGGGGGGCACCATCGGCAACTTCAGCCACGACGAGGCGGTGGCCTTCCTCACGGATCTGGCGGCCCGCATGAAGCCGGCCGACCGGCTGCTGCTGGGGGCCGATCGCTTCAAGGACCCGGCCCGGCTCCACGCCGCCTACAACGATGCCGCCGGCGTCACCGCGGCCTTCAACCTCAACCTGCTCAACGTCCTCAACCGCGAGCTGGAGGCCGATTTCGACCCCGCGGCCTTCGCCCACCACGCCTGCTTCAACCCCTTCAAGCGCCGCATCGAGATGTATCTGGCCTCCCTGCGCCCCCAGCAGGTGCACCTGGGGCGCCTGGAGCACGTCATCGAGTTCGACGAGGGCGAGGCCATCCTCACGGAGATCAGCCGCAAGTTCACCTACCCGGCCCTGGTGGCCCTGCTGGAGGAATCGGGCCTGGCGGTGCTGACCCCCTACGAGGCCGATGGCGGTGACTATTCCCTCATCCTCGCCGGGCGCGGCTGAATCGGGACAGCCGGCCGTCCACCAACCGCGCCTCCGGCGTCCCCTGTAACCAAACGCCGGTGGAAACATGGTAAAAAGTCCAAAGGACGGTCGAACCATGGTCCTCGACGGGGCCACGGGTTGGCTGGAAGGTGCCGCCCGGGTGGAGTCCCCTAACTGGGACCTCCGGCCCGCCGGCTGCGACGTGGAACTGGTGGTGGTGCACGGTATCTCCCTGCCCCCCGGCCGATATGGCGGCGGCTACGTGGATGCCCTGTTCACCAATACCCTGGACCCACGGCAAGACCGCTTCTTTCAGGAGATAGAGGGCCTCAGAGTGTCCGCCCACCTGCTCATCGACCGCCACGGCGGCGTCACCCAGTACGTCCCCCTGCATGGCCGGGCGTGGCACGCCGGGCCCTCCTGCTTCCGGGGCCGCAGTGCGTGCAACGATTTCTCCATCGGCATCGAGTTGGAAGGCAGCGATGACGACCCCTACGAGGACATCCAGTACACCCGCCTGGCGGCGGTGATCCGGTTGATCCGATGCCACTGGCCCGCCATCGGGGGGGACGAAGTGGTGGGCCATTGCGACATCGCCCCGGGGCGCAAGACGGATCCCGGCCCCGCCTTCGACTGGCCGCGGCTGTACCGCCTGGTGGCAGGGGAGGACCCATGACCCGGGGCTTCGTGGACCTCATCCGCCACGGCGAGCCGGTGGGGGGACGGCGCTACCGCGGGCAGCAGGATGATGCCCTGAGCGACCTCGGCTGGACCCAGATGTGGCACGCGGTGGGTGAGAACCGGCCCTGGCAGCGGGTGGTCACCTCGCCCCTGAGCCGTTGCCGGGCCTTCGCCGAGGCCCTGGCCGAGACCGACGCCGTCCCCCTGCACGTGGAGTCGCGGTTCATGGAGGTGGGCTTCGGTTTATGGGAAGGCCGCAGCCGTGACGAGCTGGAGGCGGAACTGGGGGCCGACCTGTCGCGCTTCTACACCGAGCCGGTGGCCAACCGACCCGAGGGCGCCGAGCCGCTGGCGGACTTCGCGGCCCGGGTGATGGCAGGTTGGGAGGAGTGGACCGCGCGTCTCGGCGACGAGCGCGTGCTGGTGGTGGCCCATGCCGGGGTCATTCGTGCCGTCCTCGGCGGGGTCCTCGGCATCCCCCACCGCAACTACTACCGTCTGAACGTGGACAACGCGGGTCTCACCCGCATCCAGTTCTGCGACGACCGCCCCCCCGTGGTCATGTTCCACGGCGGCAGCCGGGGCGGCCACGCGGTGGAGGACTGAGGAAACCCGTGGTCGCCGGCCGCCCCTAACGGACATGGCGCGAGGCCACCCCGAAGGATGAAATGTGCGCCATGTCCGTCCCTCACCCCGGCCCTCTCCCGGGGGGAGAGGGAGTCCACAGGTGTCGCTGCGCGACTTTCACGTTAACGCGACATGATGCGGCGGGCCACCATCTTCTCCACCTCCACCACCAGCAGCACGCCGACGCCGAAGGCCACGATGCCCAGCCAGGCCGCGGCATCCAGGGGCGCGGTATGGAACAGGGTCTGCATGGTGGGCTGGTAGGTGAACAACGCCTGCAGGGTCAGCAGCACCGCGATGGCGAGAAGCACGTAGCGGCTGCCGAACAGGCCCTCGGCGGACAGTACGCTGCCCTTCATGCGTCGGCAGTTGAACAGATAGAAGACCTCCCCCATCAGCAGCAGATTCACCGTGGCCGTGCGCGCGGCGTCGATGCCGGCGCCGCGTTCCAGCTCCCACAAAAACAGGGAGAGGCTGCCGCCCACCAGCAGCAGCGAGACGAAGGCAATGCGCCACAGCATGAAGGGTGACAGCAGGGCTTCCCGGGGGTTGCGCGGCGGGCGTTTCATGATGTCGGGCTCCGCGGACTCGAAGGCCAGGGCCAGGGCCAGGGTGACCGCGGTCACCATGTTCACCCACAGGATCTGTACCGGCGTGATGGGCAGTTGCAGACCCAGCAGAATGGCCGCCACCAGCACTCCCGCCTGGCCGCCGTTGGTGGGCAGGATGAACACGATGGCCTTGCGGATGTTGTCGTAGATGGTACGGCCTTCCTCGACGGCGGCCGCGATGGAGGCGAAGTTGTCGTCCGCCAGCACCATCTCGGAGGCCTCCTTGGCCGCCTCCGTACCCTTCATGCCCATGGCCACCCCCACGTTGGCGCGTTTCAGGGCCGGGGCGTCGTTGATGCCATCACCGGTCATCGCCACCACCTCGCCGTTGGCCTGAAATGCCTCCACCAGGCGCAGCTTATGCTCGGGACTGGCGCGGGCGAAGATCTCCGTCTCCCGGACGGTACGGCGCAGGGTCTCCTCGTCCATGGCCTCGATGGCGTTGCCGGCGACCACCCGTACCTCCTCCGCCAGGCCCAGCTGGATGCCGATGGCGCGGGCGGTGGCGGCGTGGTCCCCCGTGATCATCTTCACCCCGATGCCGGCGGCGCGGCAGTCGGCCACCGCGCGGATGGCCTCGGCCCGTGGGGGATCGGCGATGCCGAGCACCGCCAGAACCACGAACCCCCCGCCCTCCACGTCGTCGAAAGTGAGCTCCCGGCGCTCCGCCTCCACGGGCTTCATGGCCAGGGCCAGCAGGCGCATGCCGCGTCCGGCGGCATCGTCCATGGCGGCGCGCCAGTGGTCCTGGTCCACCGCCTCTTCGGCGCCGTCCCTGGACTGGGCGGCACATAACTCCAGCACCCGCTCCGGCGCCCCCTTCAAGTATATGAAGGCCCCGCCCACATGGTCGTGGTGCAGGGTGGCCATGAAGCGGTGCTCCGACTCGAAGGGGATGACGTCCGTGCGCGGCAGGGACTCGCGCTCGAAACGCTCGTCCAGCCCCGCCTTCAGGCTCAGGGTGATGAGGGCCCCTTCCGTGGGGTCGCCCGCCAGGGTCCAGTGTCCGTCCTGCTGTTCGAGCACCGCGTCGTTGCACAGCAGGGCGACGCGCCCGATCTGCTCCAGTTCCGGATGGTCGTCCACGCCGAGTTCACGGCCGTCGCGGCTGAAGCCGCCATGGGGCGCATAGCCGGCACCGGAGACCGCCATGGGTCCGGTGGCGGTGATCACGTCCTGTACCGTCATCTCGTTGCGGGTCAGGGTGCCGGTCTTGTCCGAGCAGATCACCGTCACCGATCCCAGGGCCTCCACCGCCGGCAGGCGGCGGATGATGGCGTTGCGCCGGGCCATGGCCTGCACACCGATGGCGAGGGTGATGGTCATGATGGCGGGCAGTCCCTCGGGGATGGCCGCCACCGCCAGCCCTACGGCGGCGAGGAACATCTCGCTGGCCGAGTAGCCGCGCAACAGGGTGCCGAAGGCGAAGGAGAGGGCGGCCAGGGTGAGGATGGCCCCGGTGAGCCAGTGGCCGAACAACGCCAGCTGACGCAGCAGGGGGGTGGTGAGGGTCTGGACCTCCGACAGCATGCTGCTGATGCGGCCGATCTCGGTGGCTGCGCCGGTGGCCACCACCACGCCGGTGGCCTGGCCGTAGTTCACCATGGTGCCGGACCAGGCCATGGAGGCCCGGTCCCCCAGGGGGGACGATTCGTCCACCGGCGCCGCCTGCTTCTCCACCGCCTGAGACTCCCCGGTGAGGATGGCCTCTTCGATGCGCAGGCTCTTGGCCTCCAGCAGCCGCAGGTCCGCCGGCACCCGGTCGCCGGACACCAGCAGCACGATATCCCCCGGCACCAGCTCGGTGGCCTCGATCTCCCGCCGCCGGCCATGGCGCAGCACCTGGGCATGGGGCGACAGCATGTCCCGGATGGCTTCCAGGGCGCGTTCCGCCTTGCCCTCCTGGATGAAGCCGATGATGGCGTTGATGACCACCACCCCGAGGATGACGCCGGTATCGATCCAGTGGCCCAGGAGGGCGGTGGTGATAGCGGCGCCGATGAGGACGTAGATGAGGACATTGTGGAACTGCAGCAGGAAGCGGGTCAGGGCGCTGCGGCGGGGTGGCTCCGGCAGCCGGTTGGGGCCGTGGCTGGCCAGGCGCTCCCGGGCCTCTTCGTCGGTGAGGCCGGCGGGGCTGGAAGCCAGGGCGGCGAGGGCGTCGGTGTGTGGCAGGTGGTGCCAGTCGCGGATGTCGGTGGGGGCCATGGCGGTTCATCCTTGGGCAGTGTTGTTATGGGTCATCCTCCGGGACCTGGGCTGCGGAGGGGGAAACACCTCGCCACCAGAGATGGCGAAGGGGCGCGTTCAGGGGGAGGTCTCGGCGGCGATGCGGCCGAGGGCCGGCACCTCGATGCCCGCCTCTCCGGCCTGGGCGATGGCGCGGGCCAGGCGCGCCGGGGCCGAGCGGCCCATGCACTTATGGTGGGGGTCGCCGTCGAAGGCCGCCAGCATGGCCTCCGTGAGGCGGGCCCGGGGCAGGGAGACCCCCGTGAGATGTTCCTGAATGGCCAGCACGTCGGCGGCCACCTCGTGCATGAGGGGGGCATGGTGCTCCCGTAACTCCTGGACCGTGCCCCCCACCTTGAGGCCCGCCACGTTGGTGGTGACGATGTAGAGGTTCTTGCGCACCAGCTCGAACAGCAGCTGGTCGCGGTCGGCGAGGACGTCCGTGGGGATGTCCAGGGTGGCCAGGGCCCGCGCCACCAGGGGCGCGTGGGGGCCATAGACTGGGGAGGGCACCAGCACCTTGTGGTCCTGGCCCTTCTTCTTCTCGAACCACACGGAGATCACCGTGGGCTCCAGGTCGTGGGCCTCCCAGTCGGCGGGTAACAATTCGTTCTGCAACAGCATCACCCGCGGGCGCCAGGTGGCGGGCAGCTCGCGGAGGGCGGGCTGGAGGTCCTTCTCCGCCACCGCCACCAGCACCAACAGGGGCTCGGGCAGCTCCGCTGCCACGTGGTCCGGGTCCATGGGGCGGGTGACG
>JAABTG010000184.1 GCA_011389995.1 Thiotrichales bacterium | reverse complement strand
TGGTGTGGCAGCGGAACAGCTTGAAGGGGCCCTCGAGATCGGCGAGGCGCTCGGCGGTGGCCTGGTCCCGGGAATCGGCGATGAAGCGGTAGGCCTGGAGCAGGGCCGCCGGGCCGCGGAACTTGTCGGGATTCCACCAGAAGGAGGGACAACTGGTGGAGCAACAGGCGCACAGGATGCACTCGTACAGGCCGTCCAGGCGTTCGCGTTCCTCGGGGCTCTGCCGGTACTCCACCTCGGGCTCGGGGTCGTAGACCTTGAGCCAGGGCTTCACCGCCCGGTACTGGTCGTAGAACTGGGTGAGGTCCACCACCAGGTCGCGGATCACGGGCATTCCCGGCAGGGGATGGAGGGTGACGGGCTCCTTCAGTTCGCTAAGGGGCGTGACGCAGGCGAGGCCGTTGCGGCCATTGATGCTCATGCCGTCGGAGCCGCACACCCCCTCCTGGCAGGAGCGCCGGAAGGTGAGGGTCTCGTCCTCGGCCTTCAGGGCCACCAGGGCGTCCAGCAGCATCATGCCGGGGTCCACCCGGGCCAGCTCGTAGTCCTGCATGCGCGGGGCCGCGTCGGCCTCGGGGTTGTAGCGGTAGATGGAGAATCGCATGGTCGTTATCTGCTCCGCTGATGGACGGTGGCGCCAAGAGCGACGCGGCCGGATCTTCCGCCGCCCCTCAGCGGCCTGTTGGAGAAAAGCCTGCTACCGCGGGGCATGGATGCCCCGCTCGCGAATCAATTGCGTAAGCGATTGATTCGTCGTAGCCGAGTCCGGACGTGTGCCGGACCCGGCGCGTTGAAAATGGGCAGGAAAGCCCTTTTTCAACAACTTAGTCAATACACCCGTTCCTTGGGCGGGAAGGCGTCCACCGTCAAAGGTTTGAGGCGCACCGGCTTGTAGTCGAGGCGCAGGTCGTCACGGAAGAAGAGGGTGTGCTTCAGCCAGTCTTGGTCGTTGCGGTCGGGGAAGTCCTCGCGGCTGTGGGCGCCGCGGCTCTCCTCCCGGCCGATGGCGGACACCACGGTGGCCAGGGCCAGCTCCACCAGGTTCTCCAGCTCCAGGGCCTCGATGCGGGCGGTATTGAAGACCCGGTTGCGGTCCCGCACCTCGATGTGAGCCAGGCGCTCCTTGATGGCCTTCACCTGGGCAAGGCCCTGCTCCATCAGCTCCCGGTAGCGGAACACCCCCGCGTGCTTCTCCATCACCGCCTGGAGCTCCTTCTTGAGCCCCGCCACCGACTCCCCGCCGCGGCGCCCGTCCAGCTCGTTCAGGCGTTCCATGGCCCGCTCCACCGTCGCCGCGGGCAGGGGACGGTGCTGGCGGTGCTCGGCCAGGAAATCGATGATGTGGTTGCCCGCGGCCCGCCCGAACACCACGATGTCGAGCAGTGAGTTGCCCCCCAGGCGGTTGGCGCCGTGCACCGATACACAGGCGCACTCCCCCGCGGCGTAGAGGCCGGGGACCGCCTCCTCGGCACCGGTGCGGGCGGGCACCACCACCTGGCCGAAGCGGTCCGTGGGGATGCCGCCCATGGTGTAGTGGTTGGAGGGAAACACCGGGATGGGGGCCTCGATGGGGTCCACGCCGGCGAAGGTGATGGCGCTGTCGCGGATCCCCGGCAGGCGTTTCCTGATGACATCGGCCCCCAGGTGATCGAGCTTCAGCAGCACGTGGTCGCCCTCGGGGCCGCAGCCGCGGCCCTCGTGGACCTCCAAGGCGATGGCCCGGCTCACCACGTCCCGGCTGGCCAGGTCCTTGGCGTGGGGGGCATAGCGTTCCATGAAGCGCTCGCCGTCCCTGTTGACCAGATACCCCCCCTCGCCCCGCACCCCCTCGGTGATGAGCATGCCCTTGCCGGCGATCCCCGTGGGGTGGAACTGGAAGAACTCCATGTCCTGGACCGGGATGCCGGCGCGCAGGGCCATGGCCATGCCGTCGCCGGTGTTGATGAGGGCGTTGGTGTTGGTGCGGTAGAGCTGGCCCACGCCGCCGGTGGCGATGAGAGTGGTCTTGGCCTCGATGACCACGGGCTCGCCGCTGGCGATATCCACCGCCAGGGCCCCCAGCACATAACCCTCGTCGTCCACCAGCAGGTCGCTGGCGAAGAACTCGTCGAAGAAATGGGTCTTCGCGCGCAGGTTCTGCTGGTACAGGGAGTGGAGGATGGCGTGGCCGGTGCGGTCCGCCGCCGCACAGGTGCGGGCCGCCTGGTCGCCGCCGAAATCCTGGCTCTGGCCGCCGAAGGGGCGCTGGTAGATCTGGCCGGAATCCAGGCGGGTGAAGGGCACGCCGTAGTGCTCCAGCTCGATCACCAGGCGGGATGCCGCCCGGCACATGTATTCGATGGCGTCCTGGTCCCCCAGGTAGTCGCTGCCCTTGACGGTGTCGTACATGTGCCAGTGCCAGTTGTCCGGCAGCACGTTGCCCAGTGCCGCGTTCATGCCACCCTGGGCGGCCACGGTGTGGGAGCGGGTGGGGAACACCTTGGACACCACCGCCACGTCGGCATGGGCCTCCGCCAGTTGCAGGGCCGCCCGCAGGCCGCCCCCGCCGGCACCGATGACCAGGGTATCGAAGCGCCGGTGAGTCATGGCCACGCCGTCACCTCCGCCAGCACCGCCGCCACCCAGATCCCCTGGGCCAGCAACGCGGCCAGCACCAGCCCGAGTACCGCCGCCCGGGCCGCCAGGGGATGGACGTAGTCAAGGATGACGTCCCGCACCCCCACCCATGCGTGGTAGAGCAGGGCCACGAAGAAGAGGCCCGTGGCCACCACCATGGCGGGGGCGCCCATCCACGCCGCCCAGGCCGTGTAATCCCGGGGCGGGGCGGCCGCCATGGCGAGCAGCACATAGAAAATGAAGGCGGCGAGATAGGCCCCGCTGATGCGCTGCACCACCCATGCCCGCAGGCCCGTGAGTACCCGGGTCACAACAGGGCCACCAGAATGGCGAGCATGATCATGCCCTCGAGGATGAAAACCAGCCACGCCGACTGGCGGGCCCGCGGCCGGGTCTCCCCCAGGCCGAGGTCCATCACCAGGAACCGCAGACCCGCCAGCAGATGGTGTACCAGGGCCCACAGGGCCACGAACAACACCAGCCGCACCAGGGGCGAGGCGAACAGGGCCACCACCCCATCGAAGCCCTCCCGGCCATCCAGGGAGCGGGCGAACAGATAGATGAAGACAGGCATGAGCAGGAACAGCAGCAGGCCGGAGGCCCGGTGGCCGACGGACAGCACCGCCCCGACGGGAAAACGGATACGCAGCAGGTCGAGGTGTTTGGGGCGGGCGGGGGGACGCGGGTTGGTGGTATTCATACCGGCATCAATTCTAAGGAATCCATGGATGGTGTCTATAGCCGATGAACGGCGCTGCCCTGAGGCGATGACGAGGCCCGGACGGCAGAGGTCCTTCATGACTCCATGACCGCTGCCATCTCCCTTCCATCACCAAAATCCCCGGCAGGCAGCCCTTATTTTCCCCCCGGGAAAGTTATACATTGCCTTCCTCTGATACACCCCATGGAGTGAACCCATTGTCTTCCCCCTGGTTTGAGACCCTGGGCGCGGCCGGCGCCCGTTTCGAGGATGCCACCGTGCTCCACTTCGGCGACCCCGACGGAGAGCTCGCCGCGGCCGCCGCCGGCGACGACACGGTGACCCCTTTAAGCCACTACGGCGTCATCGCCGCCACCGGTTCAGATGCCGCCACCCTGCTCCAGGGGCAGTTCACCACCGACCTGCGGGATGTGAAGCCGGCGTGCAGCCGCCTGGGTGCCATGTGCAGCCCCAAGGGACGCATCCTGGTGAACGCCCGCATCGTCGCCCATGGCGGCGGCTACCTGCTGGTGATGCCCGTGGAACTGCTGGCGGGGGCCTTGAAGCGCCTGCGCATGTACGTGCTGCGGGCCGACGTGCAGCTCGAGGACGCCACGGAGGAGTGGGCCGTCATTGGCCTCCACGGCGCCGGGGTGATGGCGGCGGCGGGGGTCCCCGGGGAGGCCCTGACGGCGGAGGTCAACGAGTCCATGACGGCGGGGGACGGCGTCGCCGTGCGCCTCCACGGCGCCCGGGTGCCCCGTTGCCTGCTGCTGGCGCCGCGACATACCGCGCCCGCCCTGTTCACCGCCGCCGCCGCCGTGGGCCGGCCCGCGGGGCGCGAGGCCTGGGACCTCACGGAGGTGGAGGCGGCGGTGCCCCAGATAGTCGCCGCCACCCAGGATGCCTTCGTGCCCCAGATGGTGAATCTCCAGGCCCTGGGGGGAGTGAGCTTCACCAAGGGCTGCTACGCCGGCCAGGAGGTGGTGGCCCGCATGCAGTACCTCGGCACCCTCAAGCGCCGTATGTACCGGGCGCGGGCCGCGGTGGACGAGGCACCGGCCCCCGGCACCCCCCTGTACGCCCCCCAGAGCCCTGGCGGCCAGAGTGTGGGCAAGGTGGTGAGCGCGGCGCGCCTGCCGGGGGGCGGCAGTGAACTGCTGGCGGTCCTCCAGATCAAGTCCGCCGAGGAGGACAGCATCCACCTCGAAGGCCCCGACGGCCCGCGCCTGGATATGCTCGATCTGCCCTATTCTCTCGACGCCTGACGGTCATGTCGCGCCGCCTGCCTGCCGAGTGGGAACCCCAACGCGCCGTGCTCGTCACCTGGCCCCACGGCGCCGGCGACTGGGGGCCCACCCTGGCGGCGGTGGAAGCCAGCTACGATCGCCTGGCCACGGCCATCACCCGCCACCAACCCCTGGTGGTGGCCTGCGCCGATGACCGTCACCAGGCTCACATCCGCCGCCGCCTGGCGCACCAGGGCGCGGCCCTTGAGAACTGCCGTTTCCACGCCGTGGCCACCACGGACACCTGGGTGCGGGACTACGGCCCCCTCACGGTGCACACCCCCGACGGCCCGGCACTGCTGGATTTCGTCTTCGACGGCTGGAACGGCCGCTTCGAGGCCGCCCTGGACGATGCCGCCACCGCCACCCTCCACGCCCGGGGGGCCCTGGGTCCCCTGCCCCTGCAGCGGCGCCGGGTGATCCTGGAGGGCGGCGCCCTGGACAGCGACGGCGAGGGCCTGCTGCTCACCACCCCACGCTGTCTCCTCAACCGCTCCAACGGCCTCGACCGGGCGGGCTACGAGGCCCTGTTCGAGGAGGAGCTGGGGGTGTCCCGGGTGCTGTGGCTGGAGCACGGCGCCCTGGCCGGCGACGACACCGACGGCCACGTGGACATGCTGGCGCGTTTCTGCCCCGGCGGGGTCATCGCCCATACCGCCCCGGCCGCCGGTGGCGACCCGGACGCCACGGCCCTGGAGGCCATGGCCGCAGAGCTGGCGGCCATGGTGGCCGCCACGCCGCGCCTCAAGGGCCTGATCCCCCTGCCCCGGCCGGCCCCCCGCCGCGATGCCGACGGCCACTTCCTGCCCGCCAGCTACGCCAACTTTCTGGTCATCAACGACGCGGTGCTGATGCCGGAGTACCATGACCCCGCCGACGGCCCGGCCCGCGAGGCCATCGCCGGATGCTTTCCCGGACGCACCGTGGTGGGCATCCCGGCCATGGCCCTCATCGCGCAGCACGGCAGCGTCCACTGCGCCACCATGCACCTTCCGGCCTGACGTTGCGGGGGACGATGCGCTCCACGCCAGAAAGATGAGAAGCCGCCTCGCCCCGCAACCCTCCCTCACCCCAGCCCTCTCCCCGAGGGAGAGGGGGAGGTCGTGTGCCAGCGGCACGTTTTCCCCTGAAGCCCTGAGGACAGGCCATTGACGCGAACCATCAAGGCAGCCGCCCTGCAGCACGCCTGCGGCCCCGATCCCGAGGAGAACCTCGAGCGCACCATCCGGGGGATCCGCGATGCCCATGGCAAGGGCGCCGGGCTGGTGCTGACCCAGGAGCTCTTCCGCACCCCCTACTTCTGCCAGCATGAGGACCCCGGCCGCTTCGACCTGGCGGAATCCATCCCCGGCCCCACCACGGAGATACTCGGCCGTCTGGCCCGGGAACTGGACCTGGTGATCGTGGCCTCCCTGTTCGAGCGCCGCGCCGCCGGCATCTACCACAACACCGCCGTGGTCATCGAACGGGACGGCCGCATCGCCGGCCGCTACCGCAAGATGCACATACCGGACGACCCCGGCTACTACGAGAAGTACTACTTCACCCCCGGCGACCTCGGCTTCACCCCGGTGGATACCTCCGTGGGGCGCCTCGGCGTGCTGGTATGCTGGGACCAGTGGTACCCGGAGGCGGCCCGCCTGATGGCCCTGGCCGGTGCCGACCTGTTGCTCTATCCGACGGCGATCGGCCGCTCCGCCGAGGACCCGGAGGCCGAGCAGCAGCGCCAGCAGCAAGCCTGGGAGATCGTGCAG
>JAABTG010000183.1 GCA_011389995.1 Thiotrichales bacterium | reverse complement strand
CTCCCCCACTCCGTGGGGGAGGCCGGGAGGGGGAAAAGCCCCGCCCAACCCATCCCACCCAGCTGGAACGGATCCCCTCCCCCACTCCGTGGGGGAGGCCGGGAGGGGGAAAGGCAGCGGGAAAGGCCGGCGCAGGCACCCCCCCTCAACGGCTCTCGATGATGCGCTCGCCGCCGTCGCCGTCCACGGTGCGCAGCACCACCGGCCGGCGCCATACCCGCTGGATGTATTCCAACACCTTGGCCGATCGTTCCATGTCCAAACCCCGCCCATCCGTGCGGTGGTCATGTTCCAGGATCAGGGAACCGTCGTTGCCGAGTTCCGCCACCGCGATGCGGGGCGCCCCGAAGTTGAAGCGGGGGGCCAGGATCTCCTCCACCACATCGTCCAGATCGGCGGCCGTCACCGCGATTTCACCGTTGCGGCGGGCCTGATAGCGGAACAGGCGCAACTCGTGGGCCATTTCCTCGTCCAGGTGATTGCGCAGAAAGCCGAAGTCGTCCTCGCAGCACATCACCTGGCGCGCCGCATCCAGGCCCTGCTCCTCCACCAGCCGCTCCCACAGCACGAAGCCCACGTGATAGGGATTGATGGCCAGGGCCGTCTGGTCGTCACCGGCGTAAGGGCGCACCACGTCGGAGTGGGTCTTGATGGCCTCCAGATAGAGGTGCTGGGGCAGGAAGTCCGCCTCCCGCAACAGTCGGGCATGCCAGTAGGAGGCCCAGCCCTCGTTCATGATCTGGCAGGAGAACAGGGGGTGGAAGTAGAAGGACTCCTCCCGCACCATGAGGAAGATATCCCGCTCCCAGTCCTCCATCTGCTCGCCGTAGTTGGCGATGAACCACAACAGGTCCAGTTCCGGATGGGGCGGCACGGGTGCCCGCCGGCGCTGGCGTGAAGACGCCGGCGGCGCCTCACCGGCCAGGGTCGCGAAGCGGGCGTTGAAGCCATCGCCGTCCTCCCTGGAGGTGCCCTCCAGATATTCGGGATAGGGGGCCCGGCGCAACGCCTGGTTGACGTCGATATGGGGCTCGAGGGCCAGCGCCGCGTCCAGCACGGCCTCCACCTCGGCCACGCCGTGGGCCTCGATGAAGCCGGCGATCTGCTTGGCCCGCTGGGCCGCCAGGCCCACGATGTCATAGCCCACCTGGCGCTGGCTGTCGGCAAACAGGGCGTTGTTCTTGGCGAAATCGGCATGGCCGAGGACGTGGGCCACCACCAGGGTGTTCTCCTCCACGCTATTGCTCTCCGCCAGATAGGCGCGCCCCGGGTTGCCGGGGAACACCACCTCGAACAGGCGCGAATGGCCCATGCGGTGCTGCACGTACTGGTGGATATAGCGCACGCCGAAGGACCAGTGGGGCATGCGTACCGGCAGGCCGTAGACGGCCACTTCGGTCATGAAACTGGCGGGCACCAGTTCGAAGTCCACCGGATAGTAGTCGAGGCCCTGCTGCTGGGCCAGGGCCTCCAGCTGGGCGGTGTAGCGTTCCAGTTGATCGTGCATGGACTTCACGCCGCCTCCTGCTGCCTGAAGAAGGCACGGATGGCCTTCCACACATCCCCCTCATCCCTCAGGGGGTATCCCACCGCAGGCAGCCCTTCCCCTGCCAGTTGCTGGAACTGGCCGCCGGTCTCGGTCTCCAGGGGCAGGTTGATGCCGCGCCCCGTCTCCACGTAACCGATGAAATTGGCCATGTCCACCAGCCGGTAGAGGGCCTCCATGCTGGCCACCTCGTCGGTGCGGGCGTTCTCGCCGTCCGAGGCGTAGAAGAGGTAGAGGTTATAGCGCTCCGGATTGAAGCGCTCGGCGATGACCGCCTCGGCGAGGCCGAAGGCGCTGGAGGCCACGGTGCCCCCCTGACCCGCCACCTGGAAGAACTCCTCCTCGCTGAACTCCCAGGCCTCGGTGGTGTGGGCGATGAACACGGTATCGATGTTGCGGTACTGGCGGCGCAGGCCCTGGAGGGCCCAGAAGAAGAAGGTCTTGGCCAGCCGGCGGTCGGCATCGGAGACGCTGGAAGAGACATCCATCATCATGATGAGGGCGGCATCGGTGGAGGGCCGCGGCTTCTTCACCAGCTGCCGGTAACGCAGGTCTTCGTCCGTGAACATGGGCCCCCCGGTGGCCACGCTGCGGCGCTTGATGGCCTCCTTGAGGCTGCGCCGCCGATCCAGGCGGGCCCGCGCACCGCGCTTGTCCCAGCCGCTGCGGATGTAGTCGTCCTCCTCCACCTTGCCTTCCTTGGGCTTGAGGTTGGGGAGCTGCAGCTCCTCCCACAGCCAGTCGACGATGTCGTCCACCTTGAGTTCGATGACCATCTCGATGCCCCCACCGCCCTCGCCGCTGCCCTTGCGGCCGCCCCGGCCCTGGGTCGGGTCACCGGGCCGCAGGATGTCGCCCGGCTCGCCCTCGCCCTGCCCCACACCGGTGCGCGTATCGCCCTCTTTGAGGGTGAAACGATAGTGCTCCAGAAGCCGCACCGGCACCTGCACCGTGCGCCCGCCGCTGCCGGTGAGGATGCCGGCCTCCGAGATGAGGTCGGGCAGGCCGCCGCGCACCGCCTCGCGGACCTTCTCGTTGTGACGCAGCCAATCGCGGGCGGCGCGGGAAAACAGGTCGTACCAGCCCTGACCGCCGTCTTCGTCCTGCCTGCCGCCGTGGATCAACATGGTGTCTTCGACCTCATTCCTGGGACAACAGGGTGGTGACGTAGTTGAGGGCCTCCTTGGCGCTGTGCTCGTCGTAGCCGTACTCGTTGACCAGACGCTCCTGCACCACCGAGATCTTGTGGGCGGTGTCGTCGTCCGGCCGCGCCGAAGAGGCCACCAGCCGCAGCACGTCGCGGCGCTCCTCGAACAGGTACTGCTCGATGGCGCGATGCAGGCGGGCGTGGCTGTCGAGGGTGAACTTCTCGCCTTTCTTGAAGGCGATCATGGCCTTGCGCACGACTTCCTGGCGGAAGGAGCCCTTGCCCGAGTCGGAGATGCGGATCTTCTCCTCCACCGAGCGCAGGAAGCGCTCGTCCGGGGGCCGGGTGTCGCCGGTGATGGGGTCCGTGACCTCCCGCTGGTCCAGGGCCGCTTCCACCTCGTCCAGGTACTTGTCCAGCAACTCCTGGGCCTCGCTCTCGAAGGAGGCGAACAGGGCCTTGTGGACGTCCTCCTTGACCCAGCGGTTGTAGAAGTCCTTGCGGGCGGTCACCAGAAAGTCCACCCACTGGGACTTCTGCTTGGGGTCCATGCGGGCGTCGGACTCGATGGAGGCCTTGATGGCCAGCAGCACCTCCATGCTGGTGAGGCTGGCCACTTCACTGCGGGTGATGGCGCTGGACAGGGCATTGAGCACGAAGCGCGGGCTGACCCCCGTCAGGCCCTCCTCGCTGGACTCCGCCCTGATGCGGTCCGCCTCGCCACCGGGCACCCCCTCCACATCCTCGCCGGCATAGAGGCGCAGCTTCTTGGTGAGGTCGAGGTCGGCCCGCTCGGGCTTCTGCAGGCGGGTGAGGATGGCGAACACCGCCGCCGTGCGCAGGGCGTGGGGGTCCAGATGTACGTCGCGGAAGGCGGCGGCCTTGGAGATGAGCTTGTGATAGATGCGCGCCTCCTCCAGATAGGACAGGGCGTAGGGCACCTGGATGATGACCATGCGGTCCAGCAGGGCCTCGTTCTCCTTCTCCTGCAGGAACTTGCGGAACTCCGCCAGGTTGGTGTGGGCGACGATGGTCTCGTCCAGATGGATGAGGGGGAAGCGCGCCACCTTGACGTTCTTTTCCTGGGTCAGGGTGAGCAGCAGGTAGAGAAACTCCCGCTTCACCTTGAGGATCTCGATCATCTCCAGCATGCCGCGGCTGGCGGCGTATACCGCGCCGGACCAGGACCATGCCCGCGGGTCGCCCTCGTCGCCGTACTCCGCCACCTTGGACAGGTCCACCGAGCCCACCAGATCGGCGATGTCCGCGGTGGTGGGGTCATGGGGGGCGTAGGTACCCACCCCCATGCGGTCCGCCTCGGAGATGAAAATACGCTCCACCGGAAACTTCATGAAATCGCCGTCGAACTCCTGTTCGAGGCGCGCCTTGCTGTGGGGTGACAGCTCGCCCTTGATGTCCACGCCATAGGCCTCGCGGAACTCCGGCCGCAGGCTGTGGGGAACCAGCAACAGGGGCGACTCGTGGATGGGTGAACCCTGGAGGCCGTAGAGGGCCCCGTCGTCGGTGTGGCTGTATTCCTCGAGGCCACGCTTCAACAGGATCACCAGGCTGGACTTGCCGCCGGAGGGCGGGCCCAGCAGCAGCAGTAAGCGCCGGCCAACCTCGGACCCTGCGCTGGCGGACTTGAAATACTCCACCACCCGCTCGAGGGCGGCGTCGATGCCATACAGTTCCCGGGAGAACAGGGCATAGGGCGTGGCCTCCTCGCCCTCCTGTTCCTCGCGCCCGGCATACCAACGCAGCATGTCCCAGACGTACTCATGGCTGGTGCGGGTCACTCGCTCGGCCTGGTCCGCCAGGACGTCATTCAGGAATTGCCGGAACGTGCCCTCCCAACGCATGGCCCGGTGTTGCTGAGTGAAACTTGTGAGGGACTCGACGAAATGAGCCCGCGAATCGTTGTCCTGCGGCATGCTGGCCATGGCACCTCCGGCGGCTTTGGGACGAGTTGCCCGATGCATGTGCCGGGCAGCGGTTCATCTCTGCCTTACGACACGAGTAGTAATAGTTTAGTCAGTCCGCGAGCGCCAAATGTTCCATGGCAGTTCCCCATCCGCGGGTGCTACCAGGGGAGCACTGCCGTCTTGCAGGAGCGCGCCGGTGCGCGCGATGAGGGGCTTGACGGGGCAGGACAGGCCGTTCGCACCGATGATGACGCCGAGGAGAGGTGTTGCCCGGGAAACGCCGACATCGCCGCGGGCCGATGACCCGGTACCGCCGGGGATCGGGCTCCGCCGTTTCAGTCCCCCGACCTCATGCCATGGCCCGTCTGCGGGGGACCATGGGCACGCCCGCTCTTCAGGGGGACCCGCGCCCCTGGCGGCCCGGGCCACAACGGAAGGACGCCAGGCTGAGGCCGCGGGACAGCAGCCAGTCCGCCAGCTTGCCGATCACCAGAAACAGGAGGATGGCCAGGAACCAGCCGAGGAAGTAGGCGGGCCGGAAGGACATGGCGGCCGGCGGCGCCCCGTCGAGCTCCGCTGCGCCGCTTTCGGGGGCCGGGGTGTTACGGGAAATGTCCATGGCAGGCAACCCGATGGAACGCTCGATGGTGACTACCATGGCCTCGATGCGATCGGGGTTGCGATAGAGCCCCACCGCCTCGAACAGCACCGTCACCAGGGCCCACAGGCCGAGGACCAACAGCAGGAACCCGAGGAACCTTACCACCGCCGTCAGAGCCATGGTCACGAGGGCCGCCCCGTCGCCCCGGCTGTTGCGCTCCCCGCCATCCTCGGGTCGATCCCTCATCTGTCGATCATCCAATGTCCGTACCACCGTCAGGAAAAAGGCTGATCGAATCCATCCGGGATTCCATCAGCCCCGCGTGGTCCGCTAGGTGCCCGGACCACGCTCGCGCATTTCAATCGCTTACGCGATTGATGCGGCGGCCCCTCCATGGGCCGCACGGGAAGGACTGATTCAGAGCCTCTCTAGCATGCATGCCAGAGGTCGCACTATCCCCGCCGAAGCAGTATAAACCCGCGAGGCTGGAGACACATCCGGCTCCCCACGGCACGCCCGCATCTCGGTACCGCGAGTCTTGGCTGGCCCCTGGCCCGTCCATCCCCAGGATGGCGAATTCAGCCTCGTTCGCATCTTTTGATAGGAATTTAAAGCATATTTCTGCGCTTTTTGCGCATTGTGTTTGTTGACGCTTCCCTAGTATGATTTTTTTTAATGCGTATGGAACTGGCGGACGAGCACCATTTGTTCTGCTTCAGGGTAGCCCGTAACTTGAATCTTTCCGTTGCCCGACGACATCCGTAACGTCGATGAAATCGCTGAAATCTATCTTAGGCTGACAGGTGGAAGACCACCTGCCGAAATACTGCCTTGATGTGAGACCAACCCGTGAAAAATTGCCTCAGTTATGCATTCAGAAAATGGCGTCGTGAGGGGGGATACATCATCATACGACGCTCCCTGGCCGCCAATAAGTTCGGCATCAGATCGCCCTGGCACCCCGTCTACTGGGTGCCTCACTTCCTGCATATGAGCAAGGAGGGCACCATCACCCAATATGTGCCTTCGGAGCGCAAAGTCGAGGAGCATCAGGGCAACGTGTGGCGCTTCTGGCTCGACCTGTGGCACTTCGAAGGCCGAGTGGTAGTCGGCGATTTCGAATGTCGCACGGTGTGGAATGGTGACTTCTACGGCAACATGCCACAGGAATCGCAAGACGAGTATCCGGTGGCGGAAAACGCCTGAATGACCATGGCTTGGAGCCAGGGGGCAGACACGTCGGCCACCCGACGTCGACTCCAACGCGCCGACGGCTGCCCCGG
>JAABTG010000182.1 GCA_011389995.1 Thiotrichales bacterium | reverse complement strand
CCCGACCCCCGACCCCCGACCCCCGACCCCCGACCCCCGACCCCCGACCCCCCCGCTCAGACGAAGCGCATGGACAGGTCCACGGCGTGGATGTGCTTGGTGATGCCGCCCACGGAGACGAAGTCCACGCCGCTGGCGGCCACGTCGGCGATGGTCTTGAGGTTGACGTTGCCAGAGGCCTCGAGGGGAATACGGCCGCCGGTGATGGCCACGGCGCGGGTCAGGTCCTCGACGGTGAAGTTGTCCAGCAGGATGCGGTCCACCTCACTGGCCAGGGCCTCCCGCAACTGGACCAGGTCCTCCACCTCCACCTCCACGGCCTGGTTGCTCAGTTTGCGCCGGGCGTCCGCCACCGCGGCGGTGATGGAGCCGGCGGCGGCGATGTGGTTCTCCTTGATGAGCACGGCGTCGTACAGGCCCATGCGGTGGTTGGTGCCGCCGCCGCAGGCCACGGCGTACTTCTGGGCGGTGCGCAGGCCCGGCACGGTCTTGCGGGTGTCGAGGATGCGCGCCGGGGTGCCCTGCACCCGCTTGACGTAGTGACGGGTGATGGTGGCGGTGCCCGACAGGGTCTGGAGGAAATTCAGGGCCGTGCGTTCGGCCGTCAGCAGGTGGCGGGCGCGGCCGTCCAAGGTGCACAGCATCTGGTTGGGGCGTATCACGTCGCCGTCCCGGGCCATCCAGTTGACCTGGGCGGCGCCGTCGGAGACCTGCAGGAACACCTCGTCGAACCACGGCCCGCCCGCCAGCACCGCGTGCTCGCGGCTGGTCACCACCGCCGAGGCGTCGTCATCCTCCGGCACCAGGACGGCCGTGACGTCGCCGCGCCCCACGTCTTCGGCCAGGGCCCGGGCCACGGTGTCACGGAGATCGGCAGGGAGGCGGGGCATGGGGGAACTCCTCAGATGTACGGGTCGGAATGGCCTGCATGGTCACCGCGGGTCATCGTCCGCGATACCAGGGGCTCACTTATCCGCCCCGGCCGCCCGCCTGGCGCGGTACTGGCGGGTGAGGCTGAATACCACCGGCGACAGCAGGGCCAGGGCGATGAGGTTGGGTATGGCCATGAGGCCATTCATGGCATCCGCCAGCAGCCACAGCAGGTTCACTCCCTGGTTTTCGCCGGCGGCCAGGGCCCCCAGGGGGATGGCCACGATCCACAGCAGGCGGTAGGGCAGTATGACGCGGACGCCGAAGATGAACTCGGCACAGCGCTCGCCATAATAGCTCCAGCCCAGGATGGTGGTGAAGGCGAAGATGATGAGACCGATGCTCACCACGTAGCGGCCGCCGGGCAGGCCGGCGTTGAAGGCCGCCGCGGACAGGGGCCCTCCGGTCTCGCCGGTGAGCCAGACACCGGAGATGATGATCACCAGGGCCGTCATGGTGCAGATGACGAGGGTGTCGAGGAAGGTGCCCAGCATGCCGATGGTGCCCTGGCGCACCGGGTCCCGGGTGCGGGCCGCGGCGTGGGCGATGGGGGCGCTGCCGAGGCCCGCCTCGTTGGAGAACACCCCGCGGGCGACGCCGAACTGGATGGCCATCCAGATACTGGCGCCGGCGAAGCCACCGGCCGCCGCGGTGCCGGTGAAGGCATCGCCGACGATGAGCCCCAGGGCCGCGGGTACCTGGTCGGCCTGGAGCCCGATGATGGCCAGGGCGCAAAGGAAGTAGGCGATGGCCATGAAGGGCACGAGCCGCGCGGCCACCTCGGCGATGCGGCGGATGCCGCCCAGGATCACGGCACCCGCCAGGACCGCCAGGACGAGGCCCGTGGCCCAGGTGGGGACGTGGAAGTTGGCCGCCACCGTATCGGCCACCGAGTTGGACTGGATGGTGTTGCCGATGCCGAAGGCCGCCACCATGCCGAACACGGCGAACAACAGGCCGAGCCACTGCCAGCGCCGTCCCAGGCCGTTGCGGATGTAGTACATGGGGCCGCCCACGTGCATGCCGCGCTCGTCGGTCTCCCGGTAATGGACCGCCAGTACCGCCTCGGCGTACTTGGTGGCCATGCCGAACAGGGCCGTGACCCACATCCAGAACACCGCCCCCGGGCCGCCGATGGCGATGGCCGTGGCCACGCCCGCGATGTTGCCGGTGCCGATGGTGGCGGACAGGGCGGTCATGAGCGCCTGGAAGGGGGTGATGTCGCCCTCTTCGTCGGAGCGCCGGCCCTGCCACAGGCTGCGGAAACCCGCGCCGATGCCGCGCCAGGTCATGAACCTCAGACCCACCGTCAGGTAGACCCCTACGCCAAGGAGCAGCGCCAGCATCACCGGCCCCCAGACGAAGCCCGAAACGGACTCGAGCAGCGGTTTCAAGGTTTCCATCGGTCGTTCTCCCCCCTCGCGTGCAAACGCCCATCCCTATTTTGATTTTCTCGCCGGCCCGGTTCCCAGGTCCCCGGAGGGGCCATGGTAACCACGGAGCGCGCCGAAGGCACGGCATCCCCGCCCGCCGGGACCGCCCGGTAGCGGTATGGCACCCTTTTCTCCCTCCCCACTTGTGGGGAGGGTCGGGGAGGGGAAGCCACGCCGGCGGGCCCTGGCAAGGGTTTTTCTCTTCCTGAAGGATGGGAGCAAGGGACGAGGTGGTTTTCCCCCTCCCAACCTCCCCCACAAGTGGGGGAGGAGAAGTCTCGTTCCAACCATGCTCCGGGCATCCTGCCCAACGCCCTTCGGGCCACCGCTTCGCGGTGTTCACAAAGTCGCCGGGAGCGACTTTGAACGGCGTCAGCCGGCCCCATAGGGCGGGCCCCAGGGATGGGGCGAGTAAACCCGCTCCCGGCGGGTTTGTCCCCCACTAATGGGGGAGGAGCAAGTGGGGGGAGGGGAGGGTCGGTGTCAGCCTTCCGGGGCGCGCAGGGTCAGGGTGTCGCCGCGTTGGGTGAGCTCCAGGCGCTTGAGAAAGCTCATGCCCAGCAACACCTCATCCAGGTCCATGCTCGGATTGATGCTGGCCCACACGTCCCGCTGGGTGATGCCCCCCAATTGCACGCTGTCGAGGCGGGTGGCGTAGCTCGTCACCTGACCGGCGGCGGTATTGGCGCGCATGGGGCGGCCCTGGCGCAGGCCCAGTTCGCGGGCCAGGTGGCCGGGGATGGATACCGTGGTGGCCCCCGTATCCAGCAGGAACTCCACCGGCTGTCCGTTGATGCGTCCGGGGGCCACGTAATGGCCCATGCGGTTGCGCTTGAGCACCACCTCCCGGCCATCGTCGAGGCTGACGGCGAGGTCCTGGTTGGGGTTGTCCTGGTGGGTGAGCATGCCCTGGAACAGCAGGGTCACCAGGCCGAGGCCGACGATCCAGGCGGCGACGGTCATGGCGATGCCGATGCTGCGGGTGCTTTGGGGGTCGGGGTCGGGGCGGTTCATGGCATGGCGTCCAGTGGGTGTAAATCGTAACATGGGGCCAGTTCGCCTTTCCCTAGCCCTGCGGGCGGCCAGGAAACGTACCGTCCACCGACGACGCCACGGCGTATGCCATGAGAGATCAGTTCCTGCGCTTCCTGCAGGCCATGACAAGCAGTGCGCGGGACCTGGCCCCGATCCTCCTGGTGATCGCCGTCTTCCAGCTGCTGGTGTTGCAGCAACCCATCCCCGATCTCGGCCGTATTCTGGTGGGTGCCCTGTTCGTGGTGCTGGGGCTCACCCTGTTCATCCGCGGGCTGGAGATGGCATTGTTCCCCCTGGGGGAGGGCATGGCCTACGACTTTGCCCGCAAGGGCAGCCTGCCCTGGCTGCTGTTGTTCGCCTTCGCCCTGGGCTTCGGCACCACGGTGGCGGAGCCGGCCCTCATCGCCGTGGCCGGGGAGGCGGCCAAGGTGGCGGCGGTGGGCGGGTCCATCGTGGATACCGCCGCCTCGCGGGATGACTACGCCACCGGCCTGCGCTATACCGTGGCCCTGTCGGTGGGTTTCGCCATCGTCATCGGCGTGCTGCGCATCATCCGGGGCTGGCCCATCCAGTATCTGATCATCGGGGGCTATCTGGGGGTGGTGGCGATGACCGCCTTCGCGCCACCGGAGATCATCGGCATCGCCTACGATTCCGGCGGTGTCACCACCTCCACCATTACCGTGCCCCTGGTGACCGCCCTGGGGGTGGGACTGGCCTCCAGCATCGAGGGCCGCAATCCCATGGTGGACGGCTTCGGCCTCATCGCCTTCGCCTCCCTGACCCCCATGATCTTCGTCATGGGTTACGGCATGGTGTACTGACGTGGAACTGGCGCAGGGGCTGCTGGAGACCGCTCTGGCCACGGTGTGGGATGTGCTGCCTATCGTGGTCATCATCTTCGTCTTCCAGTTTCTGGTGCTGCGGCGGGCCATCCCCAACCTGGGCAGGGTGCTCATCGGCTTCGCCTATGTCCTGATGGGCCTCACTCTATTCCTGGTGGGGCTCGAGGAGGCCCTGTTCCCCCTGGGGGAGCTCATGGCCCGCCAGCTCACGGACCCGGCCTTCATCTACGGCGCCGTCGCGGTCCTGCCGGCAGCGGTGCGGTGGCAGGATTACTACTGGGTGTACCTGTTCGCGGCCGCTATCGGCTTCGCCGCCGCCATCGCCGAGCCCGCCCTCATCGCCGTTGCCATCAAGGCCCGGGAGGTGTCCGGTGGGGCCATCGGCGTGTGGGGCCTGCGGGTGGCGGTGGCCCTGGGCTGTGGCATCGGCGTCGCCCTCGGCACCTACCGTATCGTCACGGGTACGCCCCTGCACTGGTATATCATGGCCGCCTACGTAGTGGTGATCGTCCAGACCTTGTTCGCGCCGCGGTTGATAATCGCCCTGGCCTATGACTCCGGCGGGGTCACCACATCCACGGTAACCGTGCCTCTGGTGACGGCCCTGGGGCTGGGGCTGGCCGCTACGGTGCCGGGACGCAGCCCCTTGATGGACGGTTTCGGGCTCATCGCCTTTGCCTGTATGTTCCCCATCATGACGGTGATGGGCTATGCCCAGATCACCGAGTGGCGCACGCGGGTCCGTTCCCGGAAAGGGGTGGGGTAGGGTCCGGGGGCCGGCCCCGGGGTGGGCAGGGCGCGCGGACATAGAATGAAAGCAATGGGGCGTGGTCCACGCCGCGGAGGTAGTCGAGATGCATTTCAAGCTGATCATCGCCCTGGTGGAGGACGCCAAGACGAACGATGTCCTGCAGGCGGCGCGGGATGCCGGCGCCACGGGGGCCACCGTCATCAACAGCGCCCGCGGGGAGGGCATCGAGAAGCAGAAGACCTTCTTCGGCCTCAGCCTCACCACCCAGCGGGATGTGCTGCTGTTTCTGGTGGAGGAGCACTTAAGCCGCCGCATCCTCGAGACCATCATGGACATCGGCGAGTTCACTGCCCGCAAGGGCACGGGCATCGCCTTCCAGGTGGACGTGGAGGACGCCGTGGGCGTGGCCCACCAGGCGGCGCTTCTCAAAGAGACCGTGGAGAGCGAGCTATGAATGATAGAAGCCGACTCATGAAGGTGTCGGAGGTGATGAAGCCCTCCTTCGACGTGGTGGACGGCATGGCCACGGTGGCCGAGGCCCTGGCCAAGATGAAGCATGTGGAGACCAAATGCCTCATCGTCCAGAAGCGGGACGAGCACGACGAGGTGGGTATGCTGCTGATCTCGGACATCGCCCGGCAGGTGCTGGCCCGGGACCGCGCGCCGGATCGGGTCAACGTCTACGAGATCGACTGCAAGCCCGTGCTCACGGTGCGCCACGACATGGCCATCCGCTACTGTGCCCGGTTGTTCACCCAGTTCGACCTGTCCCGGGCCCCGGTGATGAAGGATGGCGAGGTGGTGGGCATCGTCAGCCTCACTGACCTGGTGTTGAAGGGCATGGAGTGGTGAGGTCATGATGATGCGTGACTGCCGGTGGTTCGCCCTCCTGTTGGCCCTGGCGAGCGGCGCCGCCGCCGCCGTCGATCTCCAGGCCGCCCTGATGGCCGCCGCCCGGGACGGCCGCATCGAGGAGGTGAAGGACCTGATGGTGCGGGGGGCCGCAGTGAACCAGCCCAACCCCGCGGGCCGCACTCCCCTCATGGCCGCCGCCTACTTTGGCAACGCCACGGTGCTGGGGGTCCTCCTCACCGAGGGGGCGGACCCCAACCTCGCGGACCAGCGGGGTCAGACCGCCCTCATGGAGGCGGCGGGCCACGGCCACGCCGAGGCCCTGCGCCTGCTGCTGGCCCAGGGCGGCGACCCCGATGCCCGCAACGCCCGGGGACGCACGGCGTTGATGGCGGCCGCCGCCAATGGCCATGCCGCCACCGCCGCGCTGCTGGTGGAGCGCGGCGCCGACGTGGGGCTGGCGGACCAGGCGGGTGATACCGCCACCACCCTGGCGGAACGTGCCGGCCACGACGAGGTGGCCAGGGTGCTCGCGGCGGCGGCGCCTTAGGGAAAGGCTGATTTAATCCATCCAGGATTAAATCAGCCACGCCGGGCCCGGTACATGCCCGGGCCCGGCTCACGCAACCAATCACTTGCGTGATTGATGCGATGGTCCTCTCCACGCG
>JAABTG010000181.1 GCA_011389995.1 Thiotrichales bacterium | reverse complement strand
TGAGCAGGGTCGGCGCGGTACCGCCAGTGGCCGAGCCAACCAGCGCCGAGCCCTGGTTGCCCAGCAATGCACCGCCCAGCAGACTCACCTCTCCTTGCGCCGTCTGTCCCGTGCCCACGGCGAGGCTGCGCGTGAGCAGCTCGAGACCATTCCCTTCTATGCTGCCTAGATCTATCCGCAACAAATTCAGCAGCGGCGTCGCGGTCGCACCGCCACTATCGACCAGGTTCAGTGTCGCCAGGCCTCCGTTTGCGATTGTCACGTTATCGCCAGCCAATGGCACCTGCTGGGGAAGCCAGTTGGCGGCGTCGAACCAGCTACCCGTGACTGGATTATCCCAGACCAAGTCGGCGGCTCCGGCTGGCGAGGTCGCGCCGGCTAGGATCGTGGCACCAAGGCAAAGACCCTTATAGCGCCCAACACAACGTAGGCTGGAGTCAGTGCGTTGCCCTTTGCTGGCTGCGGAGTTCGTCATCATCGTTGTCCCCGGATGCGTGCTTTTCGCTCGACGCTAGCCCGCGTGAACTGCTGGCTGGGCAACGTTGAACGACGTTGAACAGCGGCAGAGCGTAGCTTGGCGTTCAAACAAGACGACATGAGCCGTGCCGACGCGCTCAACCAGTTCGGAGCCCACCAGCCCTCAAACCAAACTTCTTGAACGTTAAGGGTTCCCGGCTCGAAGCGGTGTTCTTGATGTTCGGATATGCACCACGCAAATTGCTAGCAAAACGCAGGCCAAGTCGTGATTAGGCTATTCAAAACAATAAGTTCTGAACACACGCCTATATATCAGGGCGAACAGGCGATGAGAACTGTAAAAAAATTCGACGTGTAGGAAATATAAACCACCTGTTGGTCCGCGCCGTCAGTCCCCCCGCGGTCCCCTCGCGCCTCTGTCGGCCCCTCCGATCGGCGGTCGCGCAGACTCGACATCGGTGACAGTATATAAATGGGTGCAGAACCTTTGGGGCGCAGCATCGCAGCCAAGAGCGGAGCCGCAACTATCCGACTGGTTATGGCCAGCCGCGCCGCCTGGCCGCATAAGGCATGGCAGGGTGTCGTCCCAAAAGAGCCGCACCCAATTTATCTCTGCTGTTGACCGGGCGCCGGGCGTCAGAAGGTCTGGTCGCCGCCCTGTTCGCGCAGGATCTTTATTTGGAACAGGGTGTTGCGTTCCTCTTCCTCGAGGGCGCTCTGGATGTAGCGGATGGTGTTGTGGTAGCGGGGGATGACGTTGTACTTGAGGGCGTTCACCCGTTTCTGGGTCTTGCGCTGTTCCTCCAGGAGCCGCCACAGGGCCATCTCCGATTCCCCCAGGCGGGCCAGCAGGGTGGCCATGCGGGCCAGGCGCTCCCGGGTCTCGTCGAGGCTGGCATCGGTGCCGATGAGCCCCACGGGCTGCAGGGGCAGGGGCTTCGCCGTCACCGACGGATACTCCACCCCGAGATGGGAACGCGGCAGGATGTTCACCTCGAGGCCGGGGGGAATGGCCAGGGCAGCCAACCGCAGCTTGTGGCTGCCCATGCGCATGTGGGTGATGCTGAGCCAGTGGTAGGCCTGCTCCACCGCCTGGGTGGTTTCCTCGCGCAACTCCCGGTACTGGTTCAGTCGCTCGTAGACCAGGCGCGTCAGTAGTTCCTTCTTGCGCTCCAGCAGGGCGTGCCCCTCCTCGAGGAAGTCCACCTGTCGCTTGAGGGACAGCAGGGCGCTCTTGGTGGGGGGGATCTTCAGGCGGCCCGCCATGGTCAGTCCCCGTTCACGCCGGCATCGCCTGCCGTGGCGGTCTCCTCGGGATCACGGGCGCGGCCCCACTGATGGTATTTCTGCAGGTCCTCCTCGGTGACCCGGTTCAGGGCCTCCGGCGGCAGGCCGGACAGCAGCTCCCAGGCGATCTCCAGGGTCTCGATGATGCTGCGGTCCTCGTCTTCGCCCTGGCCCACGAAGCGCTTCTCGAAGCCCTCGGCGAATTCCAGGTAGCGGCGGTCGCGCTCGGAAAGCTCCTCGGCGCCGATGATGGAGGCCAGGTTGCGGGCCTCCAGGGAGCGCGCGTAGGCGGCATAGAGCTGGGCCGCCACCCGCGGGTGGTCCTCGCGGGTGAAGTCGGCGCCGATGCCGTCTTTCATGAGGCGGGACAGGGACGGGGGTACATTCACCGGCGGATAGATGCCCTGGCTCTGGAGTTCCCGGGACAGCACGATCTGGCCCTCGGTGATGTAACCCGTGAGGTCGGGAATGGGGTGGGTGATGTCATCCGAGGGCATGGACAGCACCGGCATCATGGTGATGGAGCCGTGGCGTTCGTGGATGCGCCCGGCACGCTCGTAGAGCTCCGCCAGGTCGGAATAGAGATAGCCGGGATAGCCCTTGCGGGCCGGCACGTCGCCCTTGGCGGTGGCCACTTCCCTGAGGGCCTCGGCGTAGTTGGTCATGTCCGTGAGCACCACCAGCACGTGCTGGTCAAGCTCGTAGGCCAGGTATTCGGCGGCAGTCAGGGCCGCCCGGGGCAGCAGCAGGCGCTCCATGGGCGGGTCGTCCGCGAGGTTGATGAACATCACCACGTTGCGCAACACGCCGCTGGATTCGAACTCCTCCTCGAAGAAGCGGGCGTCCGTATAGGACACGCCCATGGCCGCAAACACCACGGAGAAGTCGGCCTCCTGGGACAGCAGCTTGGCCTGACGAACGATCTGGGCGGCCAGCCGGTTATGGGGCAGCCCGGAGCCCGAGAAGATGGGCAGCTTCTGGCCGCGCACCAGGGAGTTCAGGCCGTCGATGGTGGATATGCCGGTCTGGATGAACTCCTTGGGATAGGTGCGGGCCGCCGGATTGACCGGGGCGCCGTTCACGTTGCGTTTGAGGGTGGAGATGATGGGGGGGCGATCGTCCCGGGGGGCCCCGGTGCCGCTGAATACCCGCCCCAGGATCTCGGGAGACAGGGACAGCTCGAAGGGCTTTTCCAGGAAACCGGCCCAGGTCTGGTCGAGATCGAGGCCTTCGGTGCCTTCGAACACCTGGACCAGGACCACCTCGTTGGAGGTGCGGATCACCTGGCCGCTGCGGCGCCGGCCGCTCTGGTCACGCACCACCACGCGGTCCCCGAGGGCGACGCCGCGCACACCCTTCATGTAGAGCAGGGCGCCCCGCGCGGCGGCGGCCATACGGAACTCTTTTTCCCTCATGCCTCGGCCTCCCTCGGCGCGCCATATTCGACCCGCAGTTCGTCGATGTCTTTTTTCACCTGGCGATTGAAGGCGTCGATGTCGTCGGCCTGCTCACTGGTGTAGACGGACTTGAGGCGGCGGAACCGGGCCATGCTGGGCAAGCGCGAGATCTGCTCCACGGGGACCCCCAGTTCGATGAGCTTGTGCCCCTCATCGTAGATGCACAAGGCGATGTCCAGGAGCAGGAACTGCTTGCGCGGGCTGGCGTAACTGTCCACCTCGTCGATGGCGCTCTGCTGGAGCACGCCCTCCTTGATCAGGGCGGCACCCTCCAGCACCCAGCGCTGGGTGGGGGAGAGGGCCTCGGGGCCCACCAGATTGACGATGCGCGACAGGTCGTCGGCCTGGCTCAGCACCGCGAGGGCCTGGGCCCGGCGGGCGGCCCAGGTGGGGTC
The DNA here is from genome assembly GCA_011389995.1 of Thiotrichales bacterium. GTDB lineage: Bacteria > Pseudomonadota > Gammaproteobacteria > JAABTG01 > JAABTG01 > JAABTG01. Next base: position 3,052 of record JAABTG010000181.1, on the reverse strand, counting down.
CACCTCGCGGGACCACCAGTGGGCGGCGGTGTCCACATAGCCTGAAAACGAATCCAGCCAGTCCACGGCCGGGTAGTGGCGGGCGTCGGCCAGTTCCTTGGACAGGGCCCAGAAGGTGGGGACGATCTCCTTGGTGTGGCTGGTGACCGGTTCGGAGAAGTCCCCGCCCGGCGGCGATACCGCGCCGATGAGGGTGACGGAGCCCAGGTTTCCCCTCAGGGTCTCCACCCGGCCGGCGCGCTCATAGAAGGCCGACAGGCGGGATGCCAGATAGGCGGGATAGCCTTCCTCCACCGGCATCTGGCCGAGGCGCCCGCTCACCTCCCGCAGGGCCTCGGCCCAGCGGGAGGTGGAGTCGGCCACCATCACCACGTCGTAGCCCTGGTCCCGGTAGTACTCGGCGATGGTCACGCCGACGTAGATGCTGGCCTCGCGGGCCACCACCGGCATGTTGGAGGTGTTGGCCACCAGCAGGGTGCGTTCCATGAGGGAGCGCCCGGTGTGGGGGTCGGTGAGCTCCGGGAAGCTCTCCAGAATGTCCACCAGTTCGTTGCCCCGCTCACCACAGCCCACGTAGATGACGATGTCGGCATTGGCCCAGCGGGCGATCTGCTGTTGCACCATGGTCTTGCCGGCGCCGAAGGGGCCGGGTACCGCGCCCTTGCCGCCCTTGAGGATGGGAAAGAAGGTGTCCAGCACCCGCTGGCCGGTGATCAGGGGCACGGCGGCGTGGTTGCGGCCCTCGTAGGGGCGGGGTGTACGCACCGGCCAGCGATGAAAGAGCCGGAGATCGTGGATGTGGCCGTCGTCGCTCTTGACCCGGGCGATGACGTCATCGACGGTATACTCGCCAGAGGCCCCGTGTTCCACGATCTCGCCGCTGATATCCGGCGGCACAAGAATGTGGTGCTTGATGATCTCGGTCTCCTGCACCGTGCCGATGACCGCGCCGCCCGTGAGGCGGTCGCCCATGGACAGGGAACTGTCGGCCTCGAAGCGCCAGCTGGTCTCCCGGTTCAGGGAGGGCACCTCGATGCCCCGGCCGATCTGGTCGCCGCTGATCTTGAGGAGCTCCGGCAGGGGACGCTGGACGCCGTCGAAGATGTTGCCCATGAGGCCGGGGCCCAGTTCCACCGACAGGGGGTGTCCGAGGCTCTCGGCGGCCTCGCCGGGACGTGCCCCTTCCGTGGACTCGTAGACCTGCACCACGGCGCGGTCGCCATCGAGGCCGATGACCTCACCCACCAGGCCGATGCGGCCGATCTTCACCTGGTCACCGTTGCGTACCCGCTCCAGCCGGACCGTCACGATGGGGCCGTTGATGTCGATGATCTCACCCATTGAGCAACGCTCCGGAGTTGGTGGCGTGGGAGAACAACCGTTCCAGGGCCAGGCGCTGGAGATCCTCTTTCATGCGTTCCAGGCGGCCCTCGAAGGTGTTGTTGACCCCGATGCGACCATCCGCCGTGCGTACCAGCACGCCGCCACTGCAGGGACAGTGCTCGTTGGCGAGGCGGATCTCCTTGTCCGTCACGCAGTCGGCCACCAGGCTTTCCCACTCGCCGGCGAAGCGCCGGTGGTCGTTCTCCGACACCAGGGCCTCCAGTTCCCTCTCTTCGAAACAATCCGCCGCCTGGGCCAGCAGCTGTTTGAACAGGACCGGGTAGTTCTCCTCGTCGTCGCAAAGCTCATGGAGGCGTTCGGTGACCCGGAACAGGACATGCTCCACCAGCCCCCAGCGCAGGCGGTCCAGCTCCGCCTGCAGCCGGATCTCGCTGGCCTGGACGCGGCGGCGGTATTCGCGCTCCGCGTGGGCCTGGGCCGACAGATTCTCCTTCTCTTCCAGCAGTTGAATGCGGTTGCCGGTCTCCTTGCGGATGCGCTCCTTGGCGCGTTTGGCCTGCTCCATGTGTTCCTCGGCCAGGGCCTCGGCGCGCTCCCGGATGGCCTGCTCCAGGGCGGCGACCTGGTCTTGGGCCTTCATGGGCGTTTCTCCAGGGCAGAGGAACCCAGCACCCGCATCACCAGCTCCTCCACGGGGGGCCGGTAGTCGGCGGGTGCCTCAAGGGGTGGAATCTCGCTGATCACGATACGTCCTCCTTCCCTCCTGATGTTATCCAGGGCCTCGCCGGCATGGCGTGCCACGTCGTGCTCGAGAAACACCAGCGCCCTGGCGTCCGAGGCCGAGAGGCCCCGCAGCAGCTCGTCCACTTCCCGCGGGGAGGGATCCGTTACGGTCTCCACCCCCAGCAGGGCGAAGCCCTCGAGCAGGGCCTCCGAGCCCATGGCGATGATGCGTGTAGTCATATGCGCCCGAGGAGCAGGATGGTCACCACCAGGCCGTAGATGGCGATGCCCTCGGCCAGCCCCAGATAGATGAGGGTGCGGCCGAACAACTCCGGTTTCTCGGTGATGACGGCCAGGGAGGCGGCCCCCACCGGCCCCACCGCGATGCCGGCGCCGATGGTGGCCATGGCGGTGGGGATGCCGATGCCGATGATGGCGAGCCCCATGCCGATGGAGATCTCGCCGGCGGGGGCGCCTTCGGCCACGGGTGCCTGGGCCATCACGTCCTGCACGCCGAGAAACAGCAGCCCGGCCTGGGCGGCCACGAAGACCACGAGCTGGGTGCCCAGGGTGCCCTTCAACCAGCGCGGGCTCGCCCGTTCGGGTCTCGGGGGATACAACTCGAAGTAAATGCCGAGGGCGATAACGCCTGCGGCGGTCAACGTCATCAATGCCACTAGCCAGTACATGGTCTACTCCTTGGGGTGGTTGTCATGCCGTTCGGTCCTCAAGCCTGAACCCGGGATTAAAGGGCCTAGTGCCCTGTCCCGCAAGAATCATTCGATGCTCGCTTGTTCGCAGCACGCCATGGGGCGTTATTCGTCGTCGCCATAGCGGTGCTATGCCTCCTCCTCTTGCCTTGCCTGGCGCACTGCGCCCGGCGCGACTTCTCGAACATTCTTACGGGGCAGGACACTAGGCCCGCTTATGGAAACTCAAGGGGCGAAACTCCCGGCCGTCGCCCCGGAAAAAGCGCGAGAAACCC
>JAABTG010000180.1 GCA_011389995.1 Thiotrichales bacterium | reverse complement strand
CAAGCTGGCCGGCGTGCTGCTGGTGGTGGTGTTGCTCGGGTACTGGACCGTCAAGAATTTCGTGGATACCCCTGTCACCGTCAAGAAGATCCTCCTGGAGTCCCAGGAGGTGAAGCTGGTGGACCAGGAAGGGAATACCCGGTTCTTCCTGCGCCTCTACTCCAAGGTGCCCATCCTCCAGCTCATCGATTCCAACGGCAAGCCGCGCATGTCCCTCGGTCTTCGTTTCGACGATACCCCGTTCATCGATCTGTCCGACAAGAACGGCGAGACCCGGGCGGTATTCGAGATGACGGCAGAGGATGAACCGACTCTGCGCCTGCTCGATCGTAAGGGACAGACTTCCTTCAAGATCAACTGACCGGCGTCCAACGCCTCATGGTGTCGATGGCTGCCCCCACCGGGTGCCAGGCCGTCTGGACCAATTGTGCCCTGTTTCAAGGAATTAGAGTCCTCGAGTGGTGGATACTAGGCGGATTCAAGACCCGCTGATGCAGGACTTGCCTCTCGATGCCGGGTCAGGCCCGGCAGGGTGGCGGAAGGCCGGGGCCTCCCCGGATGGGCTCGACCATGAACAAGAAGGGATAGGGATTTACCGCCGGCATCGTCCTTCAGACATCGGGTCGAGGGCCGCCAAAACTTATTGGGGGTCTCTCGCCCGGGCGGGAGCAGTGGTCGGACTCGGGCGCTGGCGCGACGTGCCCTAACGGACATGGCGCGAGGCCACCCCGAAGGATGAAAGGTGCGCCATGTCCGTCCCTCACCCCAGCCCTCTCCCAGGGGGAGAGGAAGTCCAAAGGTGTCCCTGCGCGACTTTCACGTTAATGAACGGGGTTTAACGAGTCGATATGGCATTGCGAATTTTCCGCCACTACGTGTCCAAGGACATCATCGCCCTGATGATTGCCGAGGGCATGATCCTGTTCTTTTCCATATATGCCGGGGTGTCCATCCACTTCTGGGACCCGTCTGCCGCCAACAAGATTATGGTGGAGCCTCTGTTCCCGCGGGCCGCATTGTTCACCCTCATCATGCTGGGTGCCATGGCATCCTCGGGCCTCTATCAGACCGGTTTGCGGGAGGGGGTATGGCGCATCATCGTGCGCCTGCTGGTGAGCTTCGGCCTGGGCTTTCTGGCCATGATCGTGGTCTTTTACCTGTTCCCGAGTATGTACATCGGCCTGGGGCCGTTCCTCATCGGCTTTGGCTCCGCCATGCTGGGGGTTGCTGTCGGGCGTTACCTGTTCTTCAAGGTGTCGGACCACGAAGCCCTGAGGAAACGCACCCTCATACTGGGTGCCGGTGAGGATGCCCGGGAGATCGCCATGCTGCGACGCAAGTCGGACCACCGGGGGTTGAAGCTTCTGGGCTACGTGGAGCTGGCGACGGAACCGACGGTGTTGGACGAGTCCAAGGTCATCCACACGGACAAGCCCCTGCCGGAACTCGCCCGGCAGCTTTTCGTAGACGAAATCATCATCGCCACCGACGACCGTCATCCCCGTTTCCCGGTGGAGGAGGTGGTGGAGTGCAAGATGAGCGGCATCGAGGTCATCGATCGGGTCAAATTCTATGAACGTCAGATCGGCAAGATCAACGTGGACCTGCTGCGGCCCATCGACATCATCTTCCTGGATGGCTTCAGCCATGCCGTGCTGAAGAGCTACAGCAAGCGCATATTCGACATCCTCTTCAGTGTCATCATGCTGGTGGTGATGGCGCCCATCATGCTGCTGGCGGCGCTGGCCATTCTCATCGAGTCCCGCATCGGCGATCCGGTGCTCTATCGCCAGGAACGGGTAGGGCGCAACGGTCGGGTGTTCGAGGTCATCAAGTTCCGCAGCATGGGGGTGGATGCCGAAAAGGCGGGCCAGGCCATCTGGGCCGGGGCCAACGACCCGCGGGTCACCCGGGTGGGGGCCTTCATGCGCAAGACCCGCATCGATGAGCTGCCCCAGTTGTTCAACGTGCTGCGGGGCGACATGAGCTTCGTGGGTCCGCGGCCCGAGCGCCCGCAGTTCGTGGAGGAACTGTCGGCGCAGATCCCGTACTTCGGCATGCGCCACCGCGTCAACCCGGGGATAACGGGATGGGCCCAGGTGTCCTACTCCTACGGTGCCTCGGTGGAGGACGCCAAGCAGAAGCTCCAGTACGACCTCTATTACATCAAGAACTACAGCATCTTCCTCGACCTGACCATCATTCTCCAGACCATTCAGGTGGTGCTCTGGGGCCAGGGTGCGCGGTGAAGGCCGAGCCCCCCACCCATGTGCAGGGATGCCTGCCCGTGGGGGTTACCCGGCGCCGGCCGACCACGAGCCGGTATGGGTACGAAGTTTTCCCAGCCGACCCGGGCGGTGGCCGGACCCCGTCAGGTCGGACCACACCGCGAAGGTCTGATGCGGCCTCGTCCCGGGGGCTGACGTGACGGGGCTATATATATTCGAGGTTGCCTCTTATCTCGGCGGCGCCGTCATGTTCACCATCCTGGCGTTGCTGCTGGTCATCCGCAGGCTGCGCACCACCGACGCCGCCTTGTTGTTCGCGGTGGCGGTGCTGGCGGCGGCCCTGTTCTATGGCCACGCCTACGCTGCCTCCGGGGGCTACGTGCCGGCCGGCCTGATTCAGGGTCTGGAGGTCACCAGGAACGCCGCCTTGTTCACCTACCTGTTCTGGTTGCTGGGCTACCGTTTCGATGAGGGGCCGGACAATGAAAGGCGCCTGCCGCTCCTCGGGGTTGTTCTCTACATCTTCGCGGCCCTCATGCTGGGGGCCTCCATCGCCAGCCCCATGGAAATCTCGGGCAAACTCGGCCTCACGGCCGCGGCGGAATTCAGCCTGCTGGGCTTCGTATTGCTGCCGGTGGCGGGGCTGGTATTGGTGGAGCAGCTGTTCCGCAACGCCAACCCGGAACAGCGCTGGGCCATCAAGTTCATGTGCCTCGGCATCGGGGGCCTGTTCGTCTATGACTTCTACATCTACGCTGATGCCCTGTTGTTCAAGCGTATCGACCCCGCCCTGTGGTCGGCCCGGGGCCTGGTCGGTGCCATGGTGGTCCCGCTCATCGGCATCTCCCTGGCGCGTACCCAGGATGCCGAGACCCGGGTCTTCGTATCCAAGCGCGTGGTGTTCCATACGGCGACCCTCATGGGGGCGGGGATCTACCTGCTGATGATGGCCGGGGCCGGTTATTACATCCGTAATTTCGGCGGCACATGGGGCGTCGCCCTGCAGACGGCCTTCTTCTTCGGCGCCGGCCTGTTGTTGCTCGTTCTCATCTTTTCAGGCCAGGTCCGGGCCAATATCAAGTTTTTTCTCAACAAGCACTTCTTCGGCTACAAGTACGATTACCGCGAGGAGTGGCATAAGCTCATCGGCATCCTGTCGGAGGCCCGCCAGGCCTCGGAGTTGCATCAAGCGGTGATCAAAGGGGTGGCGGATATCGTCGAGAGCACCGGTGGTCAGCTCTGGCTCAAGGGCGACGACGATAGCTACGCCCTGGCGGCCGCCACCAACCTCACGGTGGACGGCGTCGGTGAGGAGGCGGCGGATGGTTCCATGGCCCGCTTTCTGTCGGAAAACGAGCTGATCATCGACATCGATGAATACCGCGGCTCCCCCAAGGCCTACCCGGGCCTGGCCCTGCCCACCTGGCTGCTGGAGGAGCCCCGCGCCTGGTTGGTGATCCCCCTGTTTCATCCCCAGGGCATGCTGGGCTTCCTGGTGCTCGCGAAATCCCGCGGCTACCTCACCCTCAACTGGGAGGATATGGACCTGCTGAAGACCGTGGGTCGCCAGGCCGGCAGCTACCTCGCCCTGTTGGAGGTAAGCGAGGCCCTCGCCGACGCCCGTCAGTTCGAGACCTTCAACCGGCTGTCCGCCTACGTCGTCCATGATTTGAAGAATCTCAGCGCTCAGCTCTCCCTGGTGGTGGTCAACGCGCGCAAACATATGGACAATCCGGAGTTCGTCAAGGACGCCGTGCAGACGGTGGATAATGCGGTGACCAAAATGAACCGCCTGCTGGATCAGCTGCGCAAGGACCGGCGCGAAGTGGGCCCGAGGGAGCGCGTCGACCTGGGTGCGGTGCTGCAGGCCGTGGCCACCCAGCGCACCGTGGACGGCAAGGCCCGCCCCCGTATCGAGGAGATAGTCGCCGGGCTCCAGGTGGTGGCCGAACGGGAGCGGCTCGCCACCATTCTCGGCCACCTTATCCAGAATGCCCAGGAGGCCTCCCGGGCCGACGACGAGGTGCTGCTGGGACTGAAGTGCGAGGAGGAACGTGCCGTTATAGAGATAAGGGACCACGGACAGGGGATGGATGCGGATTTCATCAGGACCAAGTTGTTCCGTCCCTTCTATACCACCAAGGGTAATGCAGGCATGGGCATCGGGGCTTACGAGGCACGGGAGTACATCCGCTCCCAGGGGGGTGAGTTTCATGTGGAGAGCGTGCCGGGGCAGGGTACGGTGTTTCGCATCGGGCTGGACGTGGCGCCGCCAAGCCAACCATAGGTAGTCGAGTTTGAAGAAGCAGAAATCAGGGCAGAAACGCCTGCTTATCGTCGAGGATGACCCCGGGCTGCAGAGTCAGCTCAAGTGGTCGTTCGAGAATTATGAGGTGTCATTGGCGGCGAATCGGGAAGAGGCCATCAACCAGTTGCGCCGTTTCGAGCCCGCGGTGGTGACCCTGGATCTGGGCCTGCCTCCCGACCCGGCGAACGCCTCCGAAGGCCTGGAGGCGCTGTCACAGATCCTGAGCCTCGCGCCGGACACCAAGGTCATCGTGGTCACCGGCAACGAAGAGCGGGAAAACGCCGTCAAGGCCATAGGCATGGGGGCCTACGACTTCTACCAGAAACCCGTGGACCCGGACCTCCTCGGCCTCATTATCGAGCGGGCCTACCGGCTCTATGAACTGGAGCAGGAGAACCGACAACTTCATCAGGCGGGTACCCTGTCGCCCCTGGAGGGCGTGGTCGCCACCAGTAGCGAAATGAACCGGGTCTGCCGCATGGTGGAGAAGGTGGCGCCCACCAACGCCACCGTGCTGTTGCTGGGTGAGAGTGGCACGGGCAAGGAGTTGCTGGCCAAGGCCCTGCACGGCCTCAGCCCCCGCGCCGGCGAGGCCTTCGTCGCCATCAATTGTGCGGCCATCCCGGAAACCCTGCTGGAAAGCGAGTTGTTCGGCTATGAGAAGGGGGCCTTCACCGGCGCCGCCAAACAGACCCGCGGCAAGATCGAATATGCCCACCAGGGCACGCTGTTTCTGGATGAGGTGGGGGACCTGCCCCAGTCACTGCAGGCCAAGCTGCTGCGATTCCTGCAGGAGCGGGTCATCGAACGGGTGGGCGGCCGGGAAGAGCACAAGGTGGATGTGCGGGTCATCTGCGCCACCCATCAGAACCTGGAGGAGCTGATGAAACAGGGGGGCTTCAGGGAAGACCTCTTTTATCGCATCAGCGAGATCAGCCTGCGCATTCCGGCCCTGCGGGACCGCACCGGCGATGCCATCGTCCTCGCCCGCGCCTTCCTCGAACGCGCCTCGGCCCAGCATCCCAAGGCCCCCAAGGGCTTTACCGATGAGGCCCTCAGCGCCATCGAGAGCTATCCATGGCCGGGCAACGCCCGGGAACTGGAGAATCGGGTGAACAGGGCGGTAATCATGGCAGACGGCGCCCTCATCACCAGCGCGGATCTGGAGCTTGAGCACCTGGAGGAGGGGGACCTGCCCTTCAACCTGCGGCGTGTCCGCGAGCGCGCGGAGCGTGAGGCGGTGGAACGCGCCATGGCCGTCTACGAGGGCAACGTCTCCCAGGCGGCGGAGGTCCTCGGGGTCAGCCGCCCCACCCTGTACGACCTGGTCAAGAAATACCGCATAAAGTAACGCCCATCCGTCATTCCGCGGGAAGGGCCATCGCGCAAAGGGCATTAGGTTTGGGTAAAAAAGCTAAAAATAACAGAGGGTTTTTAGTGAAACTTAAAAAAAGCTACAATGAATGAGCGTATTTGGCGATCCGGCGATGTCCACGGCATATCCCCTGCCGGGTTCGGCAATGTCACAAAATGCTAAATTATCGATACAGTCTGGGTGATTAGACCGATATATTTGGTCGGCTACAGGAGCGGAGGAGTCGAGATGGTCCACATACACCCCAAACGTCCCGCGAGGTGGGTTGCAGTATTCGGGTCCATGACCCTCTTCATGTTCACCCTGGTCGGATGCACCACGCCGAGCCCGGACCCGTCCTTCTACGCCGAAGGCCCGGCCTACGAGTACATCATCGGCCCCGGGGATTCGGTGAACATCTTCGTGTGGCGCAATCCGGAGGTCTCCACCACGGTTACGGTGAGGCCTGACGGGCTCATCTCCACGCCCCTGGTGGAGGATGTGGCCGCCAGCGGCAAGACCCCCACCCAGCTGGCCCGGGAATTGGAGAAGGTCCTCGGGACCTACATCAAGGACCCCCTGGTGACGGTCATCGTGGGGGGCTTCAACGGGCGCACCGATGAGCAGATCCGGGTCGTCGGCGAGGCCACCCAGCCCCGGGCCCTTCCCTACAGCGTCGACATGACCCTGCTCGACGTCATGATCGCCGTCGGCGGCCTGACGGATTTCGCCGCCGGCAACAAGACGGTGCTGACGCGGCGTGTCGACGGCAAACAGGTGAATACCATCGTGCGCCTGGAGGACCTGGTGCGGGATGGCGACATCTCGGCCAATGTGGATATGCGCCCGGGGGACATCCTCATCATCCCCGAGGCCTGG
>JAABTG010000179.1 GCA_011389995.1 Thiotrichales bacterium | reverse complement strand
GAACCCCAGACACAGCAGCAAAGGGAATAAACGCATCATTAGCTTGTCCTCTCGGTTGTGGTTCATGTCTTCCGTGTCACCCACCGCCCCGGCCGTCGGCCACCGGGTTGGACGGCCTCCACGCCCACTCAGGGGCCATGGGGACAACGACACCAATTTAATCCTCGGCCAAATCCGCTCCATGGATAACCCCTGCCGACAGTGGAAATATCCCGGCGCGGGCCCCTGACCAGGAAGGGCCTGCGCCGACACGGCGGTGCCAACCCGCCGGTGGTTCGTCCACGGTCTTGTCATCGCAAAGCACGCCGGGTCCCACCCGGGAGATCAAGACGCCTGGCATCGCTGGGCAGCTGGTGGCCGGCGGCAGTTCTCGTCGTTGCGCCAGCCCGGCGGGAACGCGTGCGGTCGCCCTCGGCCTTGCCGGGCAATCCCCCCCCCGGGACGGTGCAACCTCGGGCCCACGGTGGCGGCGCAACAGCGCCTTTCCACCATGGTCGGGCGGATTTCCTGGAGACGACGATCCGGGGCAAGTACGGTTTCCCACGGATACCGCCCTTGTGTATGGTGCTTTCTTCTGACGGCAGCTACCACGGAGGAACGGGACCATGTCTAAGCAAAACCTTGCAGCCCTTGTCGCAATGGCCTTGTGGGTCGGGGTGGCCCATGCCAGTGGAGCCGCGATGCCCCATTCCGGCACGGTGCTCGAGACCATGGACAGCGGTGGCTACACCTACATGAAAGTGGAGGAAAACGGCGAGGCCTTCTGGGCCGCGGGGCCGCCCGCCGAGGTGGCCGCCGGTGACGAGGTGAGCTTTGTCGAGCAGATGCGCATGCGGGATTTCCGCAGCGATACCCTGGGCCGCACCTTCGAGGAGCTGGTGTTCGTCAACGGCGTGAGCGGTGGCACGGGGGTTCCGGGGGCGGCAGCCGTGCCGGCCGGACACCCCCCTGTCGCCACGGGCCAGCCCGAGATCTCCATGGGGCCGGTGGAAAAGGCCGAGGGCGGCCACACCGTCGCCGAGGTGTTCGACCGCAGGAAGGACCTGGAGGGCCAAACCGTCAAGGTGCGGGGCCGCGTGGTCAAGGTCAACAGCAACATCATGGGCAGCCACTGGGTCCACCTGAAAGACGGCACGGGCACGGCCGGCAATGACCACGTCATCTTTCGCTCGTCCGACCATGCGCCCCAGGAAGGTGCGATGGTGGTGGGCAAGGGGACCCTGGCCATGGACCGTGACCTGGGCTTCGGCTACCTGTACCCGGTACTGGTGGAGGACGCCACCTTCACCCAGTGAGCCGCCGCCGGCGCGCGCGCGGCAACATCCTACGGCCATTGCCCTCACCGGGCAGTCCCTAGAGGCCACGCCTCGGGCCCGCTTCCCGTCAGGCCCCATGCCTTCCCCGAGATGGTCTGACCATCGGGGACACCCCGCCGATGACGCCGGATAATCTTGCCTGCCCGGGGGCCGCACACCACAATCGGCCCATGTCCCGCGACGCCATCGCCATCAACCGCAACCGTTTGCCGCCCCGCGGCCGCGGCGCCATCCGGCGGTGGTGTGCGCGGTTTGCTGGTTGCCTGCTGGCGACCCTGCTGCCGTTGATCCTCCATGCCGCCAGCGGCGGCGAAGGGGACATCCGTGTCATAGCGCAGCATCCGGCCGGCCACGGTGAACTGGCCCTGGGGGAGCCCCTCTATCTGCGCATCGCCTATGACAGTTCCCAAGGGCTTCGCTTCCAGGCCCGGGTGCCGGGGGCCGGCGCCCACGGCGCCATGATGAATCCGGCGCCGCTGCACCCGGCGGGCAGGGGCGAGGCCCTGGCCTGGCTGGCTTTGCGCGAACCGGCCGGGCTCGATGAAGTGGACATTCAGGTATGGAATGCCGATGGACAGGCGCTACAGACCCTCAAGGTGCCCGTTGCGGTTCGTTGGGTCGCGGGGGCAACGGCACCCCGGCAGTCGCCGCCCTGGGTGGATGAGTTGAATGAGCTTCAACAGCGAATGACAACGGCGCCCGCCACCACCCATAGGGAGGGCGGCGACGACATTCTTGGCGCCGTGCTGGGCCTCGGCCTGCCCGTCTATGTCTTGCTCCAGCTTCGGGTATGGCGCCGCTGGCAGGGCGGCTGGCGGGCGGCGGGGCTGCTGCCTCTGTGGGGTACGATACCGTTGCTGGCCTATACCCTGGTGGCGTTTGCCGCCGGCTCCAATCTCTGGCCCATGGTGCTGATCATGCTATCCCCCCTCGCTGCGGGGTATCTGTTGGTGGCCGCCATGGCCAGGGCACTGTGGGCCCGCCGGGAAGGGAACGGCAGGGCGTCTTGAGAGCGCGACAACTATGCCCGCACCGTTCTCCGGCAGTGGCTGAGGGGTCAGAGGGGTCAGGGGTTGCCGGGGACGGCAATCCAGAACGGTGTCCTGCCGGCATCCACCGTCGCGGCGACAGTCATGGTGCCCACGTCGAGCACGGTGATGGCGTTGTTGCCCCCGGTCGCCACGTAGATGCGGTGTCCGTCGGCGCTGCCGCGCACGCCGTTGGGCCCCATGCCTATGGGTACCTGGTCGACGAGCCTCACGATGCGGGTGTCGATGACGTTGAGGGTACCGGCACCGCTGCCCGTCACGTAGACCCAGCGCCCGTCCGGCGACACGTCCACGCCGCCGTGGGGAGGGGCCAGTTCGATGCGGGCGGTGATGCGCGCCTCCGCCACATCGACCACCGCGAGGTCGCCGCTGTCATTGTTGGCCACATACAGGGTGCCGCCATCCGGCGAGATGTCGGCATTGCGCGCGCCGGCCCCAGAGGGCAGCTCACCGACCTTGCGCCGCGACTTCACGTCGATGACCGCTATCCCGCCGGCCCCCTGCAACGTCACGTAGGCCCGGTCGCCCCGGGGCGAGAACACCACGGCGTGGGGCGCCTTGCCGACCGCTACCGTCTCCACCACCTCGAGGGTGCCGGTGTCGATGAAGCTCACGGTGCCGTCCCCCGTATTCGCGGCGATGGCGACGTCTCCGTCAGGGCCGATCTTGACCCCCCAGGGTTTGCTGCCCACATCTATTTTGCTCAGGAGCGCGTCGGCCCGGGCGTCGTAAGCGTAGACCCGATCCTCGTCCCGGGCACTGGCGAACACCAGACGGCCGTCCGGAGACACCGTGGCGTGGCCCATCCCGGCACCCGCCGGCCAGCGGTCCGCGGCGGGCAGCTCGACCACCCCCTCCTCGCCCTGGAGGGTCACATAGAGGATGTCGCGCAGGGGCGCATCCTGGGCCACGGCGCCCAGGCCCATTGTGGCCAGGGCCGCGCCGGCCAGGGCGCGCAGGAACAGCGCCCACCCCCACCGCAAACACGAGGCCATGGAACGGCCGCGATGGGCCGGCAGTCCCCTGGGGACAAACATGGACGGAGTGGCGTGTAGCGCCTCGACGACACGGCTTGATGGAAAATTCATAGTCTCTCCTGTCATGGTGCCGCCGGAGCGGCGCCGCTGGGGGAAATCGTCCGACTCCAGGGGTAATCACCCGCTGTCGGCGAGCCGGCCTGGGACCCGGCCTTGCTGCGTCCACCCCGGAACCGCGATGCGCGCATCCGATGGGGGTTCGCCGCCTGCACAGGGTCTACCCTTCCCGACGGTTCTCTACAGGCAAGCCCCTGCCGGGAGTGAACTTGTCGGGTCTCAACGGCATATGAAATATAGGATCCTGTTCATAGTCATTGCCTTTGCGCAAAGCATCTCCTCATGACTCGGAGCGCACCGGCGCAATATGACCGGACATGGGGTTTCCCTTCCGTACGCAACCACCCGAAGCCAGAACCGGTCCGGGTTACGCGTTGCCGTGCTTCGGACAACGGCCTGAAATGGGCGGCCCCGTCACCCCCCAGCCGTCGTCCGGACCAGGTGTCCGGCACCTCGTGAAAGCCATGCAGGCAGATTCCAATCCCTCCATAGCCGTTTTCATGCCTTCCCCCGCCGGCAGAAAAATCTCAATGTCAGCGCTTCGTTTATGGCCCATGGTGGCATCCGTCGATCCGTAACAGGCTGATCTTTCCCCGCCCGCAGGCACGGCCCCCAGGCGGCAGCGCTCCGGGCCCGGTCCCTGAACAGATCATGGAGGCGAAGGCGCGAACCCCATGACCCGATTTTCCGCAATATCCCGTTGGCGTCCCCCGGGCTGGCTCGTCGCGGGCCTGGTGGCGTCCCTGCCCGTTGCCGGGAGCGCCGACGGGGCCCTCTCGCGGCCCTGGTATGTCCAGGGCGGCGGCTACATCCACTATGAATCGGATGACGACCACGAGGGACCCCCGCTGGTGCTCGGCATCGAGTACCACAAGCCTTCCCAATGGTTTGCCGGTTTCACGGTCTTCAACAACTCTTTCGGCCAGTTCTCCCAGTACGCCTACCTGGGGCGGGCCTTCCGCCCCCTGGATACCTGGCCCGGACTGCGTCTCAAGCTCTCGGCGGGCATCGTCCAGGGGTACAGAGGCGAGCACGCCGATGCCTTGCCCGTGCGTTGGGAGGAGAGCTGGGGGCTGGGGGTCGTTCCCTCCATCGGCTACCAGAAGGGCCGGATCGGCTTCGACGTCGCCTTCCTCAAGGAGTCCGCGGTGCTGTTTCTCTTCGGCTACCAGTTCTGAGCACCCGCCCGGCAGGGGGCCCGCAGACACCTGCCCTGGCGTAACCGCCCTTCAGGGATTCAGGGTGCCGCGGATCAGACGCACCACGCTGCGCCGGCCGGGAGCGAAGCGGCTGTTGACCACGGCGACGGCGCCGTCCCGATTGACGGCCAGCTTGTCCATGAGGAAGCCCTGGAGGCTGCCGTTGAAGCCGAGGGATCGGTCCGCCGTCCCCGGCACCGCCCGCGGCGGCGAGAACGACTTGCCATCATCCGTGGAGACGCTGTAGCCGAGGCCGTAGGGCCGGGACGCCGCCCCGGGGTAGTGCTCCCAGGTCACCACCAGGCCATGACCACTCGTCGCCAGCTGGGGATAGTGGGCGCCCGCCGGGGCGTCGGGGGGGCTGACGGGCCGCGACTCGGCGGCCGCGAGACCACCGGGGGCGAGCCACGCGTGGCGCACATGATGGGGGCCGAAGGGCCCCTCCGAGCCCTCGGCGTACACGAGGTGCAGCCCGCCCTCCCTGGCCACGGCGATCTTCGCTGCATCCGCGTGGTTGTTTGAGGCGAGCAGCACCCGGGGCTCACCGAAGGAGCCCCCGCCGTCCCTCGACACCGCAAGGCGCAGATCCGCCTCTGGGTCCTCCCCCACCGTCCATACCAGATGGACCGTACCGTCGCCGCCGATGGCGAGGTCCGGGGCCCGGGCCGGGGCCCCATCGCTGCCGCCCACCCGCAGCGGGGTCGAGAAGCTGCGCCCGCCGTCCGTGGACCGGCTCGCCCACAGGGCACCCTCGTACTCCGTCCATACGGCATGGAGGGTGCCGTCGGGTGCCCGGGCCAGGTCCAGGCTGCCGTTGTGCCAGCGCTCGCGGGTGAGCCGCCCCTTGCCGTCGCCGGCCTCGCTGTTGGAGAGATTCAATGGCGTGGAGAAGCTGCGCCCGCCATCAGCGGAGCGGGCGAAGAATGCCTCGCCGCCATGGGAGCCCCCCGAGAACACGATCTCCTGCCACAGCACGTAGACCTCGCCCGCCCCGGTCATCACCGTCCTCGGCAGCCACGAGAAGGTGCCGGGGCTGCGGGAGACGTTGGTGGCCTCCCCGAACACGGCCTCGCCGTCGGGGCCAAAGGCCGTGAAGTGGACGTCCTGCAGGCGATTCTGCACCCAGGCGATGCCCACCCCGCCGTCACTGGTGAGGGCCACCGCCGGGTCGTCCACGTAGTGGAAGCGGGAACGGTTCATGCGCCAGGGCCCGCGGTAGGCGTCGCCCGCCGCCACCTCCAGCGGGCTCTGCCAGCGGATTGGCGCCCCTTCGCCGGCGGTGGCGGCCGGCGCGCCGACGATGGCCAGGGCCGCCAGGGCGGCCAACACGCCGCAGCCGCGGCGCGGGAATTCGGCTCGTTGCGCCATGTCGTTCCTCCTCGGGCAGGCCAGAAAGTGCGCTTCATGTTCCACGGATCCGCGAGTCGTTCAATGACGGATCACCCCTCCCGCTCCCCCTGGCGGCGGCGCTTGCGCCGCCGGGCCCCGGGGAAACCGCCGGCAAGATCGTCCGCGCGGCACGGTACCGGAAAAGGAAGCCAAGGCCCGAATCACCCAAAACCGCCCCCACGCCGGCACCCCGGCGTTCAGCTTCGGTTCAGGCGGGTGGCGCTAGGGTGAGGGCCTCGGAAACCACAGGAGAACCCTCATGAAGCGATTCAAATACGCCCTGGCCGCACTATGGGTGGCCGGGGCCGTCCTGGCGGCCCCCGGCGCCCACGCCGATTCCTACCACTATGGCGACCGCTACTACTTCGACGGCGATTACGAGCGCTCGGAATATCGGCATGACCGTTACCGTCATGAGCGTTACGGTCATGAGCGCTACGGCCACGACCGCTACGCGGGTCGCCGGCACAAGGGGCGTGGCACAGGGCGGCTTCGGCCACGGCTACCGCCACGCGCCCCGGCGGGGCTTCGAACATCCCGTCCATCGCCAACGGCCGCCACGCCAGCGCGTGATCGTCCGTGACTACGACGCCCCCGGCGCCGCTTACGGCCACCGCTACGAATCCGCCACGTCGACCATCCTGGGGGGAATTATCGGCGGTGTGCTCGGCAACCAGGTGGGCAAGGGAAGTGGCCGGGACGCAGCCACGGTGGCCGGGGCATTGCTCGGTGGCTCCATTGGTCGGGACGTCGGGCGACGCCGTTGAG
>JAABTG010000178.1 GCA_011389995.1 Thiotrichales bacterium | reverse complement strand
GTGCTGACGACCGAGGAACTCGAGGCCCGCGGTTACTGAGCCCGCGACCCGCCGCGACGGGGCGCGCAATCCTGCCCCAACGGACATGGCGCGAGGCCACCCCGAAGGATGAAAGGTGTGCCATGTCCGTCCCTCACCCCGGCCCTCTCCCAGGGGGAGAGGGAGTCCAAAGGTGTCGCTGCGCGACTTTCACGTCAAACGTCATATTCCGGGCTTGTTTTATCAGTAAATAATAATATACTGAATATTAAGAAGGGCATGCCGCCATGGCGCGCCCATGTTCCCCGGGAATCTTATCCGACCACGGTAGAAGGCATATGAAGAAGCTGCTCCTCACCATGCTCCTGATGGCCACCACCGCCGCCCTGGCCGGCGGTGACGGCGCGCCGCTGGTGGAGAAGGCCCGCGATCTGCAACGCGCGGAGACGGTACTGGCAGACTACCGGGTGACCATCGTGCGCCCGGACTGGCAGCGCGAGATCGTGCTCCACGTGCAGGAGGACCGCCAGACCCGGCGTTACGTGGCCGAGCTCAGCGCACCCCGCAAGCTCAAGGGCACCCAGTTCCTCAAGGCGGACGACAAGCTGTGGATGTACATGCCCCGGCTGCAACGCCGCGTAGGCATCTCCCCCACCATGATGCGGGAGCCCTGGATGGGCAGCGACCTCACCAACCAGGACCTGTTACAGGCGGATGCCGCGGTGGACGGCTACACTCATGACATCACGGGCAGCGAACAGGTGGGCGGCCACACCATCCATACCATCCGCTCCGAGCCCAGGGCCGATGCCGCGGTGGTGTGGGGCCATCTGGAGCAGCGCATACGCGCCGACGGCGTCCCCCTGCGGGTGGACTACTACGACCGCGACGGCACCCTGACCCGGCGCATCACCTTCACCGAGCCCCGCGACTTCGATGGCCGCACCCTCCCCAGCCGCTGGCGCATCACCCCCATGCCCGAGTCCGGCAGCCACACCGAGGTACAGGTGGAGAACCTGCGCTTCGACGTCCCCCTCACCGAGGGTGCCTTTGTGCAACTCCGGAAAGGCGGCCGAAAGCACGATTCCTGATGGCGCATCCCGGGCCTGAGGGCTGGCTCGCAGGTCTCAATATCGGGCGCAACCGCCGCCGCACCGTGTTGTCCCTGGTGCCCATGGCCCTCGGCCTCGCCGCCCTGCTGCTGCTGTGGAGCCTGGACGAGGCCCTGCGCGCCAATCTCACCGGCAATTTCCAGGACACCCTCATCGGCACCGTCCAGGTGCATCGCCAGGGCTTCTTCGAACGCCCCCAGCTCACCAATGACCTGGGCACGGCCGACGAGGTGGTGGCGGCCGTCGAGGCCATGGGGGTGAAGGACTGGTCCCGGCGCCTGGAGAACTACGTCCTCGCCGTGGGCCCGGGCGGCACCAGCGGCCTCATGCTCATCGCCCTCGACCCGCAGCGGGAACCCCGGGTCACCCGTCTCCACCGCATGGTCGGCGAGGGCGACTTCTTCGGCCCGGACCCCTACAGCGTATTACTCGGGGAGACCTCCGCCCGCCGCCTGGGGGTGGCGGTGGGCGATGGCGTGGACCTCATCGCCAATGACCGCTTCGGCGCGCCGGTGGGTGACACCTTCAGGGTGGCGGGGATCATCGCCGGCGGCGGCTTCGGCGTGGACGATGCCATCGTCTTCGCCCCCCTGGCCACCGCCCAGGAGCTGCTGGAGATGGCGGGCCGGGTCACCACCGTGGTGATGCGGGTGCCCCCCCACCGACGCGACCCGCTGGTGGCGGCCCTGGATGCGCGCCTCGACGGGGCCCGCTACGAGGTCATGGGCTGGAACGACATGTTCCCGGTGATGGAGGAATGGGTCACGGTGCAGCGGCTGTTCGAGTATTTCTTCGTCGGGGTGGTGCTGGTACTGGTGGTGACCGCCGTGGGCAACGTGGCCCTGGTGGCGAGCCTCGGCCGGCGCCGCGAATTCCAAGTGATGCTGGCGGTGGGCCAGCCGGCGGCGGGGCTGCGCCGCATGCTGATGGCGGAATCGATGCTCCTCGGCGCCATGGGCTGCGGCGCCGGCCTGGTGGCGGGCGGGCTGGTGGTGGGGCTGCTGTCCTTCACCGGGGTGCCCATGGAGGCCATCGTGGGCGGCCACACGGAGCGTTACTTCGTCGACCCGGTGCTGTATCCCCGCCTCGAGGCCGGGCCCGCCCTGATCCTCACCGCCCTGGTATTCACCGCCAACCTGCTGGTGGGGCTGTACCCGGCGTGGCGGGCCGGACGGCTGGAGCCCCTGGCCGGGGCCCGGGGCATCTGACGCCATGGCCGGCGCCCTGCCCCGTCCCCGTCTCGGTCTCGCCATTTACCTGGGCCTGGCCCTGCGCAACCTGTGGCGGAATCCCCAGCGCACCGCCCTCAGTCTGCTCACCATCGTGATGGCCACGGCGGTGGTGACCTTCCTGGAGGCGGTGAACGACGGCTGGATGACCGACCTGCGGAACAACTTCATCCACTCCTACAACAGCCATCTGCAGATCCGCGCCGCGGCGGACCAGGGCCAGGGACCGGCCATCATCCGCGACCCCTCGGCCATCGAGCGCGCCCTGGAGGGCCACCCCGGGGTGGCGGCCTGGGCACCCCGCCTGGAGGCCGATGGCCTGGCCGCCGTGGCGGGTTCCAACGTGGGGGTGCGCATCATCGGCGTGATGCCGGAACGGGAACGCCATGTCAGCCGCCTGCGCCACATGCTGGTGGGGGGAAGGTGCTTCGCCCCCGACGCCGGGCAACGGGTGGTCCTCGGCCACCAGGTGGCCCGCACCCTGGGGGTCAAACCCCGGGATCAAGTGGTGCTCACCAGCCAGACCCCGGAGGGCGAGCTGCGGACCGGGCTGTTCACCCTGTGTGGCATCATCCGCTCCGGCTCACCCCAGATCGACCGGCTGTTCGCCCTGATGCCCATGGCGGGCCTGCGGGACTGGCTCGGCACGCCCGACGGCATCACCCACATGGCGGTGCGCGCCACCGGCCATGAGGGCGTGGCGGAGGTCGAAGAACACCTGCGCCAGGCCCTGGCCGGCGCCCCTCTCGAGACCCTGTCGTGGCAGGAAGTGGACCCCATGGTGGGGCAGTGGCTGCGCTTCAGTGACGCCTACGGGCTCATGATTCTCGCCATCGTGGTGGCCCTGGCCATCGCCCAGGTGAGCAACACCATGGTGATGTCCGTGTACGGACGGCTGCCGGAATTCGGCCTCATGCAGGTCCTCGGCACCCGCAGCAGCCAGCTCTTCGCCATGGTGGCCTTCGAGGCCATGTTGCTGGTGACCCTGGGCGGCGCCCTGGGCTACGGGGCGGGTGCCGCCGCGGTGGGCTTGAGCGCCGGTGGCATCGATTTCTCCGCCCTGGCCGGGGCCTTCGAGTTCTTCTTCATGGAGCCGGTGATCCACCCCCGGCTCACCCACGAGACCGCCGCCCGGGTGGCCCTGGGTCTGGCCGTGGCCGGCGTTCTCGGCGCCCTCTACCCGGCCTGGCGGGCCGCCCGTCTGGACCCCCTGGAGGCCATGAAATGAATACCATCGAGGTACACGACCTGCACATGACCTTCGGCGGCCGAGAGACTGCCGTGAAGGCCCTCGACGGGGTCGATCTGGAGGTGGCCAGGGGGAGTTTCACGGTGCTGGCAGGGCGTTCGGGCTCCGGCAAGACCACCCTGCTCAACTGTATCGGGGCCCTGCTCACGCCCACCCGGGGAGACATACGCATCGACGGCCACGACTTCACCCACCTGAACCGTGACCAGCGGGCGGCCTTCCGCCTGCGCCACATGGGCTTCGTGTTCCAGGCCTACAACCTGATGGAGATCCTGGATGCCCGGGAGAATGTCTCCTATACCCTGCAGTTGCGGGGCGAACCCCGCAAACGGGCCCTGGAGCGCGCCGACCACTGGCTGGCCGAGGTGGGCCTGGCGGGCCTCGGGCGGCGCCGGCCGTCCCAGTTGTCGGGGGGCCAGCAACAACGGGTGGCGGTGGCGCGGGCCCTGGCCACCGAGCCCGCCATCGTCCTCGCGGATGAACCCACGGCCAACCTGGATTCGGCGACGGCCCGCGCCCTGGTGGAACTGCTGGGACGCCTCAACGCCCATCTGGGCGTCACTATCCTGGTGTCCTCCCACGACCCCGAGGTCATCGCCGGGGCCGGGAGGGTGGTGGCCATGGCGGACGGCCGCATCACCCCCTGAGCGGGCAGGTCATCCCACCATGGACATCAGCGCCCGGTAGTACTGGGGATTCGCATGGGACACCTTGATGCCCACGCCGCCCGGGCCGTGGCGCACCACCCTGCCGCGCATGGGATATGTGTCGCCGAACACCACCACATTCAACTTGACGTCGTCGCCATGGGCCAGGAAGGTGGAACCGGTCTCCAGGAACAGCCCCCCGGCACTGACATCGCGCGACATAAAGCGCCCGGCCAGACCGTTGCGCTCGAACACCTCGGTTACAAAGCCTGCCGTTATGCGTTGATGGCGTCGTTGCTCGCCCGCTCTGTGTCTGCCCATCGCTCCTTGTGGCCTTCGACCCAT
This sequence comes from Thiotrichales bacterium, assembly GCA_011389995.1. GTDB lineage: Bacteria > Pseudomonadota > Gammaproteobacteria > JAABTG01 > JAABTG01 > JAABTG01. The sequence continues at coordinate 2,653 of JAABTG010000178.1, read as the reverse complement.
GATTGGTGCACCGCGACCGGACCGTCCGGCCATGGGTGCCATACGATAAAACCTGTTGGACGGTTCAGCCCCCCTCCTCCTTCGCCCGTGGCGGAGCTCAATATCCCTGGCCCCGGAACATGCCGCCGGCACTGCCGCGGATGATCATCACCCCCTCGTAGTCGCCCCAGGGCGTAAGCCAGCCGTGGGCATAGATCTCCGGCCCGCCGTTGACGGGTACCCGCCGATAGCGAAAGGCGGTGGGCGCCACGTCCCAGAACCCCATGCCGGGGTTACCCCCGGAGCGGGTGTTGAGGGGACTGGGCGCACCCGGGAATTGCGGGGTCCATGGTTGAAATCCGGGATCCGGATAGCCCAAGGGTCCGGGAACGCGGCCAAAGGCCCCACCCCCGGCGGCTGGCGCGAGCCCTTCGGAAAAAGGGACGTGGGAAGGACCCGTGAACGCGGCGCCCGGGAGGCCGCCGGCATCGCCGTAGGCCGTCCAGGGGGATAATGCCCGGGCAGGGGCCCATGGCGCCGCATCGAAGGCCCGGGGCAGGTCAGCCCGGGCAGCCGCCGGGGCCCACGGATGATCGTGGCCAACGGTACCATGGCCCTCGTAGGGTTGGCCCATGGCCACGGTGGTGGCCAGCAGACCCATGGTGAGGAGCACCATGGACCCTCCCGCCGTGCCGGTTCTGTCTGCGGACGTCACCGCCGCCCCTTCTTTCCATTCAGAGGTCCGATTTTACATCTTCCGGCCCGCCAATTCCTGCTGTAAAAGGGTCAGGAAATCATCGTTTGCAAGCACATGAAGGGGCGGCCCTGCGACCGCCCCCCGTGGGCCCGCCCATGCCCTGTCAGGCGGCGTCGCGGGCGTCGAGCCAGGCCTCCAGCTCGGTGGAGCCACCGACGCGCTCGCCGTTGACGAACACCTGGGGCACCATGTCGCCGCCGGTCACCGCCCGCAGGGTGCGGTCGGTGTAATCGCGGTTGAGTTCCAGTTCCTCGAACTCGATGCCCTCGTCGTGCAGCATGCCCTTGGCCTTGGCGCAGAAGGGACAGCCCTTGCGGGTGAACACCGTGACGTCCGGGGGCTTGACGGCCTCCGGGGCGATGTAGGCCAGCATGGTGTCGGCGTCAGAGACCTCGAAGGGGTCGCCCGGCTGTTCCGGCTCCACGAACAGCTTGTCGATGACGCCGTCCTTCACCAGCATGGAATAACGCCAGGAACGCTTGCCGAAGCCCAGGTCGTCCTTGTCCACCAGCAAGCCCATGCCCGCCGTGAACTCGGCGTTGCCGTCGGGGATGAAGGTGATGTTGTCCGCCTTCTGATCCGCCGCCCACTCGTTCATGACGAAGGCATCGTTGACGGAGATGCAGACGATCTCGTCCACCCCGGCGGCCTTGAAGGCCGGCGCCAGCTGATGGAAGCGCGGCACGTGGGAAGACGAGCAGGTGGGCGTGAAGGCCCCGGGCAGGGAGAATACCGCCACCGTCCTGCCCTTGAAGATATCATCGGTGGACACGTCCACCCATTCGTGGCCCCGGCGGGTGTGGAACACGACATCGGGTACACGTTGACCTTCTTTCAATGGATCCATGACAACCTCCTGAATGGTTTTGAATTGAATGGCTTAAATTTCATCGTGATGGATGACACCATAACCAAGGGTGGGTAATTAATGAAATGATAAGTCTTAATGGATTCGATAGTTATTAGCTATAGTCATGCCCTGCAATGATAGCCTCCATGCCTGTCCCGGGGACGCCGCACAGAATCGGGGGCCGTTGACCATGGAATACTGCGAGCGCTCCCTGGACGCCTTGTGGGCGGAACCCGTGAATGCCCTGACCAACCTCGCCTTCATCGTCGCGGGCTTCGCCCTGCTGCGCCTGGCGCTGCGCCGGCCGGCGTCATCCATGGCGTGGGAAGTGGTGGTGCTGATCTTCCTGGTGTTTTCCATCGGCGTGGGCAGTTTCCTGTGGCACACCCTGGCGACGCCCTGGTCCGCCATGACGGATGTGGTGCCCATCACCCTCTATATCAATATCTTCCTGGTGAGCTATCTGGTGCGGGTGGCGCGCACCAGGCTGGTCACGGGAACCCTGCTGTTCCTGGCCTTCCACGGCGCCAACGTGGGTGTGCAGGCGGCCCTGCCGGCAGGATTCCTCAATGGCTCGGTGTTCTACCTGCCCGCCTGGCTGGCCCTGGTGGTCATGACCATCCATGCCCATACCCTGGCGCGGGAGCGGGCCGCGCCGCTGGTGGCCGCGACGCTGATCTTCACCCTCTCCCTGGTCTTTCGCAGCATCGACCATGCCATCTGCGGCGCCTTTCCCGTGGGTACCCACTTCCTCTGGCACCTTCTGAACGGGGCGGTACTCTATTTCGCCACGCGCTTTCTCATGACATGGTCGTCGGGCCCGCTACCCGGCCATCGTCGCCGGCCCATGGCCGCAAGCCCCTGAGCCGTCGGAGCCCCCCCGGGGGGAGTGCCCGACGGCTTGAGGGAAGAGGACTATTCCTCGACGACCACCTTACCCACCATGGCGGGATGCAGGGCACAGTAGTAGTCATACTCGCCCGGCTGGTCGAAGGTGTGGCCGTAACTCGCCCCCGCGGAAAGGCGACTGGAAGCGAATTCACCGCCCCGCGATGTGACCGTGTGGG
>JAABTG010000177.1 GCA_011389995.1 Thiotrichales bacterium | reverse complement strand
TTAGTGGATTTGATCTCGGGTACTCCCCTCGCCCCGCCATCCCCCTTGCTCAACGAAATACTCACACAGAACGTAGTACGATCTTGCCCTGCAGATAATCCACCGCAGTACCGCTGAACCCCGCTCGGGCGTGTAGATGGCTGTAAGAACCCGCGCCTATCTGGCGAAGGATTGATTGCCAGCCCAATCAGTCGCTGAGCGGCCGGCGGCGGGGGGCATGCCGGTTCTCCGAGGCGGCGATTACTGCCGACACTGGATTTTTCAACCCTCGTAAGAGGCAGGGGTCACCCCCAGGGCCGCCAGTACCTCCCGTATGTGGCGCACGTCCTGCTTGGAGCTGACCCCGGCCTTGTGGGGACGATGGAGCACCCCCTCCCGCCCGTTGAGGGTCACGTGCAGGCGGGCGCCGTGCTGGACCACGTCGGCGCCGATGTGATGCAGCAGGGATTCCACGTCCCGCCAGTGCAGATTGCCGGTGACCGGTTCCCGGAAGATCTCCTCGAGGACCCTGGCTTGCTTGTGGCTCATGATGGTATGGAAAGATCAGAAGCCCCGGTTGCCCGGGCACGAGACCTCCGGACGCCGGGCCATGTCGTCACGGTGCCCCAAGGGGGCCGGACGGGGACAAAAGTTCGAAGTCGCCGTCGGCACGGGCGATGCCCTTCAGGCGCGAACCGAACGGCGCCAATGTCTCTTCCTCCATACTCAGGCTTGAAGTGCATCGTCCGCCTCCTCTGCTCGCGTTACGGCGTTTGTCCGAGCAGGCTGGCCAGCCCGGCCTCTACGGTGCGGCGGTCCCTGGGCGCAAGCTGTCCCAGCCGATCCCGTACCAGCCGGTGATCCAGGGTAAACAGTTTGAAGCGTACCTTGGAGGGGGCGGGAAGACCCGCCGCTTCCAGGTTCTCCAACTCGCCGTCCAGCGGCCAGGGCGCGTTGGCGGCGGACGTAATCATGGCCATGACGGAGTGGGCAGCCGGGACGTTGAACGACTCGGCGGCGGAGAGCACCAGCGCCGGACGGTTCTTTCGGGCGTTGCGGTCCGAGAACGGAAAGGGGACCTTGACGACGGTGAAGCGCTCAAAGCTCACGGTAGGCCTCCTCGTCCTCCGGCCCTGTCCACTCGGACAGCGTGCCCGCCACCGCCCGCAGGTACTCCAGATCCGCCGGCTGCACCCGCCGGACAGTGACCGTGCCGTCCTCCTGCACTTCCCAGGCGATGAGGTCCCCCGGCTCCACGTGGAGGGCGGAGCGCACCACCCGGGGGATGGTGGTCTGGCCCTTGGCGGTAATCTTGGCGACTTTGGTCATCTCATGCCTCGCCCTAGGAGCGCATTACTTCCTTACATTATTAAGGTCTCTCCCACGGCTCGTCCACCTTTCCTGGGAGGCAGTCCGGCAGGTCTGTGGTTTTTGATCGTTGGTGCCCGGGGCCGGGCTCGAACCGGCACGGTGTCGCCACCGAGGGATTTTAAGTCCCTTGCGTCTACCCATTTCGCCACCCGGGCGGGGTGTGTTGCCAGGGCCCCGGGGCATGCCCGAGGCGGTTGCCATTGCCGGGGGATAACGGCCTACTGCTCGCCCACCGGTGGCCAGGGATCCATGTTGGGGGGAGCCGGGGGCCAGGGCTCGGGCTCGGGGGGCTGGGGCCAGTCGCGTTTCATGGCGGGGGGCCGGGGCTTGGCCACCGGCATGACCACCGGGGCGTCCTGGTCGCTGCACTGCAGGGTGGGGGTGGTGCCGGTGGTGCTGACGTAAGATACCAGGCAGGCCTTGGAGTTGGTCTGGTCCACCACCTTGCGCACCACGAGGTCGCCCTCGCGCATGGCGCTGGTCTGCACGATGCCGCCCTGGCCGTCGGGCACGCTGTCGTAGCAGGCCATGGCGGGACCGGCGCCGCCCACCTTCACGAAGGCCACCAGACAGGTGCGGGTGCTGTCGGGATCGCCGAGGCGGATCACCTGCAGGTCGCCCTCCCGCAGGCTGTCCTCGCGCCGGATGGGTTCGTTGGTCTTGGCGCTGCTCTTGTAGCAGTCGATGGCGGGTGAGGTGCCGGGGGCGCTGGCGTAGGCCACCAGGCAGGTGATCTGGTTGCCGTGGTCGCGCACCTTGCGGATCACCAGTTTACCCTCCTGGAAATAGCCCACGTGGTCCACCCGAGAGCGGAAACCGGAATCGGTGTCGTAGCACGCCATGGAGGAACTCGTGCCGGGGGTGCGGATGTAGAAGCCGAGGCAGACCCGGTTGCTCTCCAGATCGGCGATGGCCCGCACGATGAGGTCGCTCTCCCGCAGTTTGCCGGTCTGCACCAGCAGGGTGGACTCGAATTCCCCCGACCATGCGGCCCCCGACCATGCGGCCACGGGCAACCAGAACAGAAAAACCAGCAGTGATCTTCTCATTATTCGCTCCCCGCCCTCGGCGTCCTCCAAACCCCGTTTCCCTTTCGACATCGTCGCCGGGCGTCGTCGTGGCGACTCCAAGCCCGGTGCGACGCCCGCGACTCCCTCAAACACCGATAAAGTTTGTGCCAAAATTCCATGGGACACAAACCCACGGCCCCCTCTCAGGGGGCGGGCCGGCGCGGTTTGCACCCGGATCGACGCGGCGGTTGAATTCCCCTCGCCTTGGTGGGTAATCTTGCCTTCGCAGGAGACGGCTGATTCATCCCCCCGGGCCGCCGGCCGGGCCCCTGTCCGGCGCGCGGGATGGCCGGGCCGCCCGCTCCTCGCGCCGGAACGCGAGGTGCCCACACTACCCAGCACAGGAGAGCAAACCGTGCGTGCGAATTCATACCGTTCACTGGCCATCGTCGCGATCCTGGGTTCGAGCGCCACGCTCAACGTGGCCCAGGCGGGGATGTTCGACATGATCAACCCTTCCCGCTGGTTCGATAACGATCGCGACCACTACGGCTATGGACCTTACGGTGGCGGCCCCTATGGCTACGGGCCTTATGGCTACGGACCCTACGGCCCCGGCTACGGTCCCGGCTATGGCTGGGGCGGCCATCCGGGACCCTATGGCGGCTGGGGGGGACATCCGGGCTACGGGCCCGGCACCATCATCGTCAACCCGCCCAATCAGCAGCAGCAGCAACAGGCCCCGCAGCAGCGGCTTCCGGAGTGATGAGCCACCCTCGACCCCGGCGGGCCAGGGCCCTTGTACTTACCTGATGGCCGCATTAAGGTGAGGGAACTAGGGTGGCCTCGGCCCGTCAGCGGAGTTTCTGGTAGTCAGTGAACAGAAAATTCAGCCTTCCCTGCTGCTTCTGCAAGAAACGCAACAACTGCTTCACGTCTTTCCTGTGCTCCAAGGCCTTCGGCCTGCGCATAGCTCTATCCCTGGTGGCGGCCGCGGCCCTGGTCATCATGATGCAGCAGGTTTTTCCCCACCTCTTTTCCACCATGTCACCGGACAGCTACAGCGTTACCGGCCATCCCATGGACCGGCTCACGGAGGAAGGGCGTGGGGCACCCGAGGGGACGGACCGAGTGGCCCCCCTGAGGGTGGACGAAGGCGCCGTCCCCGGGGCACCCGCCCACGACAGTTGAGGGGCGGCATCCATCTCGCCATGGCACCTGTGTTGCGCTTTTCACCGTGCCAGGGGTGAGCCCCGGCCCTGACCAACCCGGCCCCATAGCCCGGTCCCCATAGCCATGTCGGAAATCGTCATCACCCTCGACCAGTTGCGCCGCATGATCGGCATCAAGGTGCGTTACGAAGGGTCGTTGTGGCAGGTCATCGAGGTGTTGGAGGACGGCCCTTCCCTGGTACTGGAGTCCATCCGGGCACCCAAGGTCATCCAGGCCGACAAGTTCGGCGACGGACACCGCCGCACCGCCGAATATCTCACCATCCCCGTGCTGACGGCCGACCGCAGCGAGCTCCACCCCCAGTTCCTCGCCCTCGACCTGGAAGAGGATTGAGGAGCGGCAGCGGCCCGTTAAGGCAGCGCTTCCTTAACGTTCACCAGTCACCCGCTGCCCAAACATTCCCCTCACCCGCTCCAGGTCCGCCGGTGTGTCCACCCCCATCCCCGGCGGCGTCAGGGCCACCGCCACGTGGATGCGGTGTCCGCCGTGGAGGGCCCGCAACTGCTCCAGGCTCTCCAGGCGTTCCAACTCGCAGGGCGGATGGGTGGCGAAGAATTTCAGGTAGGCCACGCGGTAGGCGTACAGCCCCAGGTGGCGGTAATGGCTGCCGCCGGGGGGCAGCCGGCGCTCGGTGGCGGAGAAGCCGTCACGGTGCCAGGGAATGGGGGCACGGCTGAAGTAGAGGGCATAGCCCGCGGCATCCCTGACCACCTTGACCACATGGGCGTCGAACAACTCCTCGGCGCTGCCGACGGGCTCGCACAGGGTGGCGACGCGGGCATCTTCGTGGGCCACCAGATCGTCCGCCACCTGGTGGATCAACTGGTGGGGCAGCATGGGCTCGTCGCCCTGCACGTTCACCACCACGGCGTCGTCCGCCAGGCCGAGGAGCTCCGCCGCCTCCGCCAGGCGGTCGGTGCCCGTGGGATGCTCCCGCGAGGTCATGCACACCTCGCCGCCGAAGGCCCGGCAGGCCTCGGCCACCCGCTCACTGTCGGTGGCCACCACCACCCGGGCGGCGCCGCTGGCCCGGGCGTTGTCGTAGACGTGGCCCAGCATGGGGCGGCCATGGATGTCCGCCAGCACCTTGCCCGGCAGGCGCGTGGAGCCGTAGCGGGCGGGGATGATGACGTGAAAGGTCAATCCTTCACTTCTTCCGGTGCCAGGGGCCGCGCCTCATCCTCCAGCATGATGGGTATGCCATCGCGGATGGGGTAGGCGAGGCGGGAGGCATAGCACACCAGCTCCTGCTCCTTCTCCTTGTACACCAGGGGCGCCTTGGTGACGGGGCACACGAGTATGTCGAGCAGCTTCTTATCCACGGCGCAGATCCTCCATCAATAGGGAAAGTCGTTTGGCCAGCAACGGCGAGGGCTCGGCCGTGACCGGCAGGTACCACATGTCGTCGCCGGCGAAGTGGCGGCATTTTACCGCGTCTTTCTCGGTCATGATGACCGGCAGCTCCGGCGCGAAACGGAGATCCCCGGGAACGAAGGCATGATGGTCCGGAAAGGCGTGGGGTACCACCCTGAAACCGAGGTGGCTCAACATGTGAAAGAAGCGCCCGGGATCGCCGATGCCGGCGACGCCGTGGACCCTCACCCCCCGGTGGGGGGGCGGCGCGCGGGTGATGTTGTCGTCCCTGATGCGCCGGATGGGCTCGGGGCGGTAGGTCATGGCGAACTCGCCCCGGGCCGGCTGGCCGTAGGCCACCACCATGTCCACCTCGCCGAGGCGGCCGGGGGGCTCCCGCAACGGCCCGGCGGGCAGGCACCGGCCGTTGCCGACGCGCCGGGTGCCGTCGATGACGGCGAATTCCACGTCCCGCGCCAGGCGGTAATGCTGCAGGCCGTCGTCGGACACCACGATGTCGCACTGGCGATAGGCCACCAGGGCCCGGGCGGCGGCCAGCCGGTCCGGACCCGCGGCCACCGGGCATCCGGTACGCCGCGCCAGCAGCACGGCCTCGTCACCCACCGTCGCCGGGTCGCTGTCGTGGCGCACCTGCTGGGGCCAGTGGCGGGCCTTGCCGCCGTAGCCGCGGATGACGATGCCGGGTTGCCAGCCCTGGCGGTGCAGGTAATCCACCAGCCATATCACCAGGGGGGTCTTGCCGGTGCCGCCGACGCTGATGTTGCCCACCACCAGCACCGGCACCGGCGCCCGTTCCTCCTGCAGGAGACCGTGGGCGTAGGCGCGGCGGCGCAGCCACACCAGGGCGCACACCAGCCAGCCCAGGGGGGCCAGCAGCAGGCCCAGGGGATGGGTCTTGCGATACCAGGCCCGCTGCAGCAGATCAGCCACGGGACGCCACCGGGGCGGGCAGGGCTGACCCGGCCATGGTCAGGGGGAGTCCGCCGCCCCTGGGGACACACTCTCGGTGGCAAAGCTCAGGCGGCGCAGGCCCACCTGTTGGGCGACGTCCATGGCGGTGATGACGGCCTGATGGGGGGTGCGGGCGTCGGCGCTGATGACCACCGGCGGCACCTCGTCGCCGGCGGCCGCGAGTTCCTTCTCCAGGGCGCGCCTGAGGGTCTCCGGGCGATCGTTCACCAGGCGGTTGTCGTTGATGAAATAGCGACCCTGAACGTCGATGACGAGCTGCAGGGTGCGCGACTCCTTCTCCTCCCGCTCGGCCTCGGTGGCCTCGGGCAGCTGGATCTCGAGCTCCGTCAGGCGGGAGAAGGTGGTGGACACCATGAAGAAGATCAACAGCAGGAACACCACGTCGATGAGGGGGGTGATGTTGATGTCCGGGGCCCGGTCACGGCGCTCGCCCAGCTTCATGAACGGGGCCTCCGCTCCTGTTCCCGCTGGCCCTTGAACACCTCCACCATCTTCAGGGCCTCCTGCTCCATGGTCACCACCAGCTCGTCCACGCGGCCGATGAAATAACGGTAGAACATCAGGGAGGGGATGGCCACGGACAGGCCGGCGGCGGTGGTGATGAGGGCCTCGGAGATGCCCCCCGCCAGTACCCCGGCATCCCCCACTCCCCGGGTGGTGATGACGGTGAAGACCTTGATCATGCCGATGACCGTGCCCAGGAGGCCCAGCAGGGGGGTGATGGAGGCGATGGTGCCCAGGGTGTTGAGATACTTCTGGAGTTCGTGGACCACGTGACGGCCGGTATCCTCGATGGCCTCCTTCATGATCTCGCGCTCGTGGCGCATGTTCATCAGTCCCGCCGCCAGGATTCGGCCCAGGGGCGAGCCGTCCCGCAGGGTCTCCAGGGCCTTCTCGTTCAGCCGCTGCTCGCGGGCCATCTTCCAGGCCCGCAGCACCAGCCCCGGGGGCGTGACCCGTTTGCTCTGGAGGGTCCAGAAGCGCTCGACGATGATGGCGAGGGAAATGACGGAGCACAGCAGGATGGGCAACATCAGCCATCCGCCTGCCTTGATGAGCTCTAGCACGCGTGGGGATCCTTGACTCCTCGGGACGGCGGGTACTGTAGCAGAGGGCCCGGGGACGGCAAAGCATGACGCCCTCCGCCAACCGCCCCGGAATAGCTCCCGGGGGGTCAAGCCACCCCTGCTCTCCGCGCCCCTTCCCGTATAGCATGGTGGTCCCGCAGCCACAGGAACCCCTGACCCACGATGGCCCATCTGGTGGTGGACATATCCGGCCATGGCTTCGGCCACCTGGCCCAGGTGGCGCCCGTGGTGGAGGCCCTGCGGGCGCGGCGGCCGGAGCTGCGCCTGACCGTGCGCTGCGCCCTGCCCGCGGCCGTGGTGCGGGCCCGTATCCCCCATGCCGAGGG
>JAABTG010000176.1 GCA_011389995.1 Thiotrichales bacterium | reverse complement strand
GCTGGGGGCCATGCGCCGCATCGACCGTGAGACCCGCACCCGCTTCAAGGAGACCTTCGAGCAGGTGGACGCGGGCATGAAGGAGCTCTTCCCCATGCTCTTCGGTGGCGGCCACGCCTATCTGGAACTCACCAGCGACGACCTGCTGGAGACCGGCGTCACGGTGATGGCCCGCCCGCCGGGCAAGCGCAACAGCTCCATCCACCTGCTCTCGGGCGGCGAGAAGGCCCTCACCGCCGTGGCCCTGGTGTTTTCCATCTTCAAGCTCAACCCCGCCCCCTTCTGCCTGCTGGACGAGGTGGATGCGCCCCTGGACGATGCCAACGTCGGCCGCTTCTGTGACCTGGTGCGTTCCATGTCCGACCGTGTGCAGTTCATGATTATCTCCCACAACAAGCTCACCATGGAGCTGACGGACTTCCTGGTGGGCGTGACCATGAACGAGCCCGGCGTCTCCCGGCTGGTGGCCGTGGACGTGGAGGCCGCCCTGGAGATGGCGGCCAACTAGGAGAACGACTCTATGGAATCCGTGTTCACCATCGTCGTGGTCCTCGTCCTGGTGGCGGCGGCCGGTGTCTATGGCTACATCCGCTGGCGCCGCAAGGAGGCCGAGCTGGACTTCGTGGCCGCCCGGAGCGGGGACGACGACGTGGACCTCTACAACGAACTGGATGCCTGGGAGGTCCGCCGCGTGGGCCGCAGCGGCACCCCCGCGGGGGGCGACGGCAGGACGGACGACGACATGGACCTTGGGGACCTGGAGGGGCTGCGGGCGGACCCCGGGGATCACGCCCCCGGCCCCCGATCTTCAGCCCCCGATCCCCGATCCCCGACCCCCGGCCCCCGCCCTTCAGCCCCCGGCCCCCGCCCTTCAGCCCCTGCCCCCCGGCCCCCGGCCCCCGGCGATGAGGTCCTCATCGTGGCCCTCAGCCTGGTGGCCCCCACTGATGCCCCCTTCCCGGGTCCCGAACTGCTGGGGGCCTTCGACGAGGTGGGCCTCACCTTCGGTGACATGGACATCTTCCACCACTACGGCATGGCCCCCACCTCCGCCCGTGTCGCCGTGTTCAGCGTCGCCAGCCTGGTGGAGCCCGGCACCTTCGATCCCGGGGCCATGGATGACTTCAGCACCCCCGGGCTGGCCCTGTTCATGCAGCTGCCCGGGCCGGTGGACGGCCAGGTGGGCCTGGAGCTCATGCTCAACACCGGCCAGCGCCTCAAGGACCTGCTGGGGGGGGAACTGCGGGACGAGCGGCGCAGCGTGCTGACCCAGCAGACCATCGCCCACCTGCGGGAGCGTATCGCCGAGTTCAACCGCCGGCGCCTGGTGTCGGCGGGCTGAGGCGTGGCCGGCACGTCCTACGACGTCGTCATCATCGGCAGCGGTCCGGCGGGCGAGGGTGCGGCCATGGCCCTGGCCAAGGGCGGGCGCCGGGTGGCGGTGGTGGAGGCCATGGACCGGGTGGGCGGCAACTGCCTGCACTATGGCACCATCCCCAGCAAGGCCCTGCGTCACAGCGTGCAGCTGGTGGCCGACTACCGCCGTCATCCCCTGTTCCGCGACCAGGTGGGGGCCCTGTCCGTGAGCTACCCGGAGCTGCTGCGGGATGCCGGCCAGGTGACCGCCGAGCAGGTGCGCATCCGCCAGCGCCACTACGTGCGCAACGGCGTCGACCTGGTCCACGGCCGGGCCCGTCTCGACGGCCCCCATGAGGTGGCCCTGGAGGGTGGCCCGGGGAAGGGCAACGGGGGCGAGACCCTGACGGCGGAGCACATCATCATCGCCACCGGGGCCCGCCCCTACCGGCCCCCGGGGGTGGATTTCGGCCACCCGCGGGTGGTGGACAGCGACACCGTGCTGAACCTGGACCACACCCCCCGCTCCGTCACCGTGGTGGGCGCCGGCGTCATCGGCTGCGAGTACGCCTCCATCTTCGCCACCCTGGATCTCAAGGTGAACCTGGTGAACACCCGGGACCGCCTGCTGTCCTTCCTGGACGACGAGATCACCGATGCCCTTTCCTACCACCTGCGGGAGCTGGGGGTGGTGATCCGTCATGACGAGGAACCGGCCGGGGTGGAGGCCCTGGAGGACGGCGTGGTCTTCCACTGTGCCTCGGGCAAGCGCTTCAAGACCGACATCCTGCTGTGGGCCAACGGCCGCAGCGGCAATACCGAGGGCCTCGGCCTGCCGGCCCTGGGCATCGCCGTGAACCGGCGCGGCCAGGTGGAGGTGAACGGTGATTTCCAGACCGCCCTGCCCCACATCTATGCCGTGGGCGACGTGGTGGGGCCGCCGGGCCTGGCCAGCGCCAGCCACGACCAGGGGCGTTTCGCCGCCTCCCACATCCTGGCGGGAGAGGGGGACTGGGCCCTCATCGAGGACATGCCCTCGGGCATCTACACGGTGCCCGAGATCAGCAGCCTCGGCCGCACCGAGCGCGAACTCACGGCCCACAACGTGCCCTACGAGATCGGCCAGGCGCGTTTCGACAGCCTGGCCCGGGCCCAGATCACCGGCCATACCACGGGGGTGCTGAAGATCCTGTTCCACCGCGAGACCCTGGAGATCCTGGGGCTGCACTGCTTCGGCGAGCAGGCCTCGGAGATCGTCCACATCGGCCAGGCGGTGATGAGCCGCGCCGACGGCGGCAACACCCTGCGCTACTTCGCCGAGACCACCTTCAACTACCCCACCATGGCCGAGGCCTACCGGGTGGCGGCCCTGAACGGCCTGAACCGTATCTTCTGAAGGCCCGGCGAGACGCCTCGCCACGTCGCCCGATCCATGCCCGACCACCCATGAGCCATCCCGAGACGACCCCCATCGCCCTGCTCCTGCCCTCCCTGGCCGCCGGCGGCGTGGGCCGCTCCATCCTCGATCTCGCCGGGGCCTTCCGGGACCTGGGCCACCCCGTGGAACTGGTGCTGTGCCGGGCCGAGGGCCCCTACCGGGAGATGGTGCCGGCGGGGGTGGGGGTGGTGACCCTGGAGCCCGAGGCAGGGCTGGCGGCCCGCCTGCGCCTCGCCCGCCTCGACAACGCCGGGCGCGGCGTGCTGGCCCGCCCGGCCCTGTTGCCCCTGCGCCCGGCGCCGGTGCAGCCCTTCGTCCGGGACCTCGCCCGTTATCTGGCCGCCGCGCGCCCCGCGGCCCTGCTGGCGGCCAAGACACCCACCAACCTGCTGGCCCTGTGGTCACGGCGCCTCGCCGGTGCCCCCACCCGGGTGGTGGTGAGCGAGCGCACCCAGCTCTCCCAGTCCATCGCCCGCAGCCGCAAATGGCGCTGGCGCCACATCGCCCCCCTGGTGGCCCATACCTACCCCTGGGCCGACGGTATCGCCGCCGTGTCCGATGGCGTCGCCGATGACCTCGCCGCCACCACGGGGCTGTCCCGCGCCGCCATCACCACGGTCTATAATCCGGTGGTCACCCCCGAGCTGCCCGCCCGCGCCGCCGCCCCGCCGCCCCACCCGTGGCTGGCGGACGACGGGCCGCCGGTGATGGTGGGGGCGGGGCGGCTGGCGCCCCAGAAGCACTTTCCCCTGCTGCTGCGGGCCTTCGCCCGCCTGCGGGAGGGCCGGGCGGCGCGGCTGGTGATCCTGGGGGAGGGGCCGGAGCGCGGGCGCCTGGAGGCCCTCGTCCGGGAACTCGGCATCGCGGCCGACGTGGCCCTGCCCGGCTTCGTGGAGAACCCCTACGCGGCCTTCAGCCGGGCATCCCTGTTCGTCCTGTCCTCGGACTACGAGGGCCTGCCGGGGGTGCTCATCCAGGCCCTGGCCTGCGGCTGCCCGGTGGTGAGCACGGACTGCCCCAGCGGCCCGGCGGAGATCCTGGCGGGCGGCCGCTACGGCGAACTGGTGCCGGTGGGGGATGCCGCCGCCCTCGCCGCCGCCATGGGGCGCGCCCTGGAATCCCCCCCCGCGGCCGACATCCTGCGCCGGCGCGGCGGCGAGTTCAGCCGCGAGCGCAGCGCCCGGGGTTATCTGAACTTGCTGTTAGCCGGCCCGCCCTCGGCGAGTGGCCGCCGGGGTGTCGCCGCAGCCGGCACGAATGACCACGCCATCAGGCCAACGACAGGAGCGACCACGCCGTGAGACTGACCGCCGAGACCTTTGCCTACCTGCGTGGCGAGCAGTTTTCCAACGATCTGGTGGCCACCTTCGAGCAGGAGCCCCATGATGCCGTTTACGAATCCCGCTTCGATGTACTCACCCGCCTGGTGGCCGGCCGGCAGGTCATCCATGTGGGTTGCGTGGACCATGGTGTGGCGGGTATCAGAAAGAAGATGGAGCGGGGCCGGTGGCTGCACGAGGCCCTCCACGGCGTCGCCGGCCGTTGTTTCGGGGTGGACCTCGACGCCGAGGGTATACGCTATATGCGTGACGACCTGGGCTACGCCGATGCCGCAGCCCTGGATGTACTGGTGGACCCCTGCGAGCCCCTGATGGAGCAGCAATGGGACTATCTGCTGCTGCCCGAGGTGTTGGAGCATATCGGTAATCCGGTGGACTTCCTCAGTGGTCTCCGAAACCGCTTCAGGGGTCGGGTGGGGGAACTGGTGGTCACGGTCCCCAACGCCTTCTCCCGCCGCAATGGCCGCGAGGCCCGCCGCAACGTCGAACGCATTAATTCCGACCACCGATACTGGTTCACGCCCTACACCCTGGCGAAGGTGGCCCTGGACGCGGGGCTCACACCGCGGCGTTTTACCCTGTGCCACGGCAGTCCGTTGAGGCGCCTCTCGCCCCTGCGGCCGCGGGGGCTCATGGATGGCCTCCAATGCCGGCGGCACCCGATGCTGCGGAACTGTATCGCAATGCACTTGGATTTCGAGTGAAGGGGATGTTTCTCATCCGGGAATGCATGAAGGGCAACTCGTTGTTGAGAGCCGTCCAGAACCATGACGTATCCATTCGCGTCAAGCTCCATGGTGCCTGCCTGGATTTGGGCGCAAAGGATGGTGCGTCATCCTATTATGAATTCATCGAACAGACCGACGACACGCAACTGACCTTCTCGGATCTTTACTCCAGTGAAGACCACGTCCTGAAGATTGACCTGAACGGGCATTTTCCCCTGACGGATTCGAGCTTCGATAATGTCCTGCTGTTCAATGTCCTCGAACATGTCTTCGATACGCGCAACGTACTGGGAGAGATTCACAGGATTCTGAAGCCCGAGGGAAAGCTGTTCGGTGCGGTGCCCTTTCTCCATAGATACCATAGGGACCCGACGGATTACTGGCGGTTCACCCACGAGGCCCTGGAGATGCTGCTGAGGGAGGCCGGATACACGAACATTGTAGTTCACCCCCATGGAGAGGGCGCATTCAAGGCAGGCGTTCATCAGTTTGCCGGCACCCTGAAGCTACGCCCCCTGATTTGTCTCGCCTGGCTGGTTGCCGTCGGGCTGGACAGGGCTCTGGATCGCCTCTGGAAAGCCAACCGCCGCTATTATCTGGGCCTGTACTTCGAGGCGTGGAAATGACGCGCTTCGATCGCCGTGGATCAAAGCCCGCACCTTGGTCGGACAATGCAGTCACCCAAGGGATGCTCCCATGGCAACTGCGGCCCCTTGCTAAACCCTGCCCCAGACCTTGAGGAATCGACCAGCGCTTCGAGCGCAGGCTGCCTCGTGCTTTTGTTACAGACGAGCGTCCGAACGGGCTCCGGGCATGAAAGCATCCCCAAGGCCGGGGGGTCTTGAGAAGGGACACCTCTGCAGCTCCGGTGCATCCCCATCCCCCCTTTCCGCCCCGGGGACCTTCTGCAGAGGTGTCACCCCTTTACCCTAAAGCCTATGGCCCGTCTTTTCCGCCACGGTCAGTCGACCATGGGGGGCGGGAGGGCGGTCTTCGCGCGGGCGGCCCCCTCAGGCCGGTGTGGTGCCCAGCACCACGTCCCAGCGGGCCTGCAGCAGGTCTCCGTCCCCGGCGGGCCGGAAGGCCGTGGTTACCAAAGAGCGTTTGTCCGCGGGCACCCGGCGGTAGAGAAAGTCGGCGTCGTTGCGCTCCTCCCCCTCCACGTAGAGCTGGGTGACGAAGGGACGCTCCCCCAGGGGCCTCACGGCGACGTGGATGTGGGGCGTACGCCCGGGGTAGGGCACCGGCCGGATGGTGCGAAAGCGATAGCGCCCGTCGGCGTCCGTCTCGGTGTGGCCGAAACCCTGGAAGCCGGGGTCGAGGGCACGATCGCCGCCGTCCCGCGGGTGGTGGTAACGGCCGTTGGCGTCGCACTGCCAGATCTCCATGCGCATGCCGGCCAGGGGTCGGCCGCCGGCGTCCACCAGCCGGCCCGTCAACTCCGTATGCTTGCCCTTTGCCGGCGTGCCATGGCCCTGCACGCGGGTGAGGTCGTTGTCGTCATCCAGGGGCAGCTCCACCGGATAGAACGGTCCCGCCGGCTGGCGCGGCGTGGCCGCCAGGGCGGCGGCGAGGGCGGGGGCGGCGGAAGCGGCGAGGATGCCTCCGGTGGTAAACAGAAAGCGCCTGCGGGAGTTTGGGTTCATGGTCTCTTCCGGGATGACTGTCCTGGGCTTCGACCCGGAGGCGGAGGCCGGGTTCCCGAGGGGGTGGCTGCGGTCCCGCCCCCTGATCCGTTCATGCCCGGTGCGAGTTGCGCGCCGGAATCGAATGCGACGAAAATGCCCTTTTGACCCGCCGGATATCCGGCACCGCGTCGGCCGCGTATCAGCGAAAGAGTCCTGATCCTTGCACAGCATGCCCGAATTCATTACCCCGCGAGTCGAACCACCCCTGGCGCCGGGGCATCCCCCCTGTGTGGTGATGCCTTCGGTCGGCGCGGGCAACGGCGGCGCGGAGCCGGTGCGGATCTTCCTGGGCACCGAGGACAACCAGTCCCGCGCCTTCCGGGTGTTCATGTTCTCGGTGGCCCGCCACCGTGACCCGCGGCGCGAGTATCGGGTCTATCTGATGAAGAACCTGCCGGGCTTCCAGCGCCGGGGCTGGCGCACCGGTTTCACCCAGTATCGCTTCGCCATCCCCGAGTTCGGGGGCGGGCGGGGCCGCGCCATCTACAACGACGTGGATCAGATCTACACCGTGGACCCGGGGCTGCTGTTCGACCTGCCCCTGGGGCAGGCGGGTTATCTCGCCGTCTCCGCCGAGGATACCTCGGTGATGCTCATGGACTGCGGGCGCATGATGGGGTGGAACCTGGAGCAGGCCCGCCACGGCCGCAAGCGTGAACTGACCCGGGCGCCGGCGCGGGCCGGCTTGTGGGGTCCCCTGGACGGTCATTGGAACGCCCGCGACCATGAATTCGTGGCCGGTCGTTCCGGGGTGCTGCATTACACGGCCCTGCATCTGCAGCCCTGGCAGCCGGCACCCACCGCTTATTCCTACCACAGCCACCCCCTGGCCGAGGTGTGGGAGGACCTGCGCCGCGCCGCCGATGACGCCGGTTACGAGGTATTTTCCGAGGCCGCCCCGAGCCCCTGGTTCGAGGC
>JAABTG010000175.1 GCA_011389995.1 Thiotrichales bacterium | reverse complement strand
CCGCCGGGGTCAGGCTTGCGTTGTTGACTTATTGGCGCGGGCAGCCGGTGTTCGCGGGGCAAGCCCGGGCCTAAGGGCGCTTGGAGGAGCGGGGAAAGTGTTTGGGACGGAGCAGGCCGCTATGCCCTCATCCTGTTCTTCTCCCCCGGGGAGAAGAGGCCTGCCCGCGGGCGCTGGCGCAATCTGCCCGGCGCGCCTGCCTGGCGCGGAAGCGCGTGCTGGGGGAACAAAGGCGGCGTGTTCCCGGCCGCCCTATGCCCGGCGGCTCATAAAAGGTCCCGGTCCGGGGGCAGGTCCAGGGAGGCCGCCCGCTCGCCGTTGGTCTGCTGCGGATTGGGTTGATGATAATGGATATGGGTAGGCGCCACGGCGCCGCCGGAGATGATGAAGTTCATGGCCGTCTCGGCGCTCCAGTCCGTGGCCACCAGGCTGCTGACGGGTACGATTTCCAGGTAACCCGAAGTAGGATTCGGCGTCGTCGGCACATACACGGCGGCCAGTTCCTCGCCTGTGGTGGCATCCTTGAGGGTGCGGGTGACGAAGCCGACGGTCTTCATCTCGGGCGTCGGGAAGGGGATCAACACCACCCGCCTCACGCCCTCCGGCTCCTGCTGGAGCACCGTCACCAGTTTCTTGGCCGCGCCGTAGACCCTGGTCACCAGGGGCAGGCGGCCGAGGGTGTACTCCATGAGGGCGAGGGCCCGCCGCCCCAGTACCCGGGTCACCGCCCAACCCAGGAGATAGAGGCCGACGAGGGTAATCAGCGCGGCGAGGACGTCCTGCAGCCACGGGGCGAGGAGCCAGCGCGCCAGGGCGGGGCTGTCCTCCTGAATATTACGCGACAGGGCCCGGACCCACGGGGTACCGAACTTGCTGAGTTGGCTGAACACGAAGTTGAACACCACCCAGGTCACCCACAGGGGAATGACGGTGATGATGCCGCTGACCAGGTAGCGCTTCAGATGCATGGGGGGATGGCCTGTCATGGGGCCGGCCGGGTCGCCGGCGAAAGGGATATCTTTATCATGTCTCGAATGTCAGCCGCGTTAAGGCGCCCGGGACGAAGCGGCCGACCGTGGATGCCGCCCATTCTAACCGGGCGGGCAGGTCAGCTGCTCTGCCCTACGGGGTCTCCTGCGCGGTTCGGAGGATGGGCTCCCGAGGGGCCTCCCGGGCGCGAATGGGCCACGGTGGGCCTTGCGAAGCCGATGTTCGCGGGCAAGCCCGCTCCTGCAGGGGGGTGGAGGGTGGCACCTGTAACCTATTTTGCGCTATTTGTAGGCGCTTTCTTTGCGGCGGCATTTCTCCGCCGGGAACGGCTGGGGTAGTATCCGGTCGATATAAGGACGCTAAGGCGTGCGAATAAACACAGATACGGCGATCAGGGGTGGTGGGCAGTGGCGGAAACGATGACGGCGACGGCTAACGGGAGCATGGATAACGGCGGTGCACCCGGGCGGGGGGTATCGGTGGCGGTCATCATCGCCGCGGTGGTGGCGGTGGCGGGGGTGGCCCTGCTGTTTGCAGACCCACTGGTGGAGCTGGAGCGCCTGTGGAGCAGGCGGGAGGAGTACAGCCACGGCTACCTGATCCCCTTTATCAGCCTGTTCCTGCTGTGGCAGAAACGCTACGACCTGGCCCGCACCGAGCTCAAGGGCTCATGGCTCGGCGCCGGAGTGCTGTTGTTCGGCCTGGCCATGTACGTCATGGGAGACCTCGGCACCCTGTACGTCATAGAGCAGTATGCCTTCGTGGTGGTGCTGTTCGGGCTGGCGTGGGCCGTCGCCGGCACCCGGGCCATGCGGTTTCTGTGGATCCCCATCGCCTTCCTCATCTTCATGGTGCCCCTGCCGCCCTTCCTCTACAACAACCTGTCCCAGCAGTTGCAGCTCATCTCCTCGGAACTCGGGGTGCTGGTCATCCGGCTGTTCGGCATCAGCGTGTTCCTGGAAGGCAACGTCATCGACCTCGGCGTCTACAAGCTGCAGGTGGTGGAGGCCTGCAACGGCCTGCGTTATCTGTTCCCCCTCATGAGCTTCGGCTTCCTCGCCGCCTACATGTTCAACGCCCCGCTGTGGCAGCGGGCGGTGGTGTTCCTGTCCACCATGCCCATCACGGTGCTCATGAACAGTTTCCGCATCGGGGTCATCGGCGTGCTGGTGGACAACTTCGGCATCGAGCACGCCGAAGGCTTCCTGCACACCTTCGAGGGCTGGATCATCTTCATGGCCTGCGTCGGCATCCTGCTGCTGGAGATGCTGCTGCTGATGCGCCTGTCGGGGGAGAAACGCCCCTTCCGGGAGGTGTTCGGCCTGGATATCCCGGAGGCGCCGGCGGGCGGCGGCTCGGCGCTGCCGCGGCGGCTGTCCCCGCCCTTCGCCGCCGGGGTGGTGCTGGTGGTGGCGACGGCGGCGGGTTCCCTGTTCCTGGAGGAGCGCCCCGAGATCATCCCCGAGCGGGCCGAGCTCGATGGCTTCTCCATGACCCTGGGGCCATGGGAGGGCCGCCGCGACACCATCGAGGACATCTATCTCGAGGCCCTGGACCATCCGGACTACATCATCGCCGACTACCGCAAGGGCTCCGAGTGGGTGAACTTCTACGTCGCCTACTACCCCTCCCAGCGCTCGGGAGCGGCGGCCCATTCCCCCCGTTCCTGCATCCCCGGCGGCGGCTGGGAGATCAGCGACCTCGAGCGCCGCCGCCTGGAGGACGTGCGCTTCGACGGCGAGCCCCTGGAGGTGAACCGGCTGCAGATCGAGAAGGGCCAGTACAAGCAACTGGTGTACTACTGGTTCAAGCAGCGCGACCGCCGCCTCACCAACGAGTACCTCGTCAAGTGGTTCCTGTTCTGGGATGCCCTGACGCGCAACCGCACCGATGGCGCCCTCATCCGCCTCACCACCGTCGTGGAACCGGGGGAGGACTGGGCACGCGCCGACCAGCGGCTGGTGGAGTTCGCCAGCCAACTGCCTGGCCGTATCGCAGACCACGTCCCGGATTGAAGAGGCCGCAAAAGCTACACTAGCGGCTTTTTAACCCTACCCCTCCTCCGGGTCTGGAGACGGACATGGTCGTCATTCTGGTCACCATCACCGCCCTTGCCATCAGCATGGCGGTGATCCCGGTGATGCTGAGGCTGGCCCCGCAACTGGGCCTGGTGGACCGCCCCAGTGCCCGCAAGGTGCACCACGTGCCCATGGCGCGGGTGGGGGGCTGGGGCATCGTGGTGGGCTCCCTGGTACCCCTGTTCATCTGGCTGCCCCTGGAGAACCCGCTGGTCCAGAGCTACCTGTTCGGGGCCCTGGTGCTGCTGGCCTTCGGGACCTGGGACGACTCCCGGGAGGTGGGCCACTACCCCAAGTTCGTGGGGCAGTTCCTGGCGGTCATCCCGGTGGTCTACTACGGCGACCTGTGGGTGGCGCAGTTCCCCTTCATGGAGACCCTGCCGGAGTGGTTCGGCAAGCCCTTCACGGTGGTGGCCATCATCGGTGTCATCAACGCCCTCAACCACTCGGACGGCCTGGACGGCCTGGCGGGGGGCGAGGCCCTGCTGTCCCTCATCGCCATCCTGCTGCTGGGCTACCAGGCCGATGGCGGCCCCGTCGTCTTCATCGGTGCCGCCGTGCTGGGCGGGGTGCTGGGATTCCTGCGCTACAACACCTATCCGGCGCGGCTGTTCATGGGGGATTCGGGCAGCCAGTTCCTGGGCTTCACCCTCGGCTTCCTGGTGGTGCTGCTGACCCAACAGACCAATACCGCCCTGAGCCCCGCCATTCCGGCGCTGCTGCTGGGGCTGCCGGTGGTGGACATCATCACGGTGCTGGGCCAGCGCATCTACCACGGCATGAACTGGTTCAAGGCCTCCAAGAACCACGTCCATCACCGGCTGCTGGATCTCGGCTTCAACCACTACCAGTCGGTGGTGGTCATCTATTCCTTCCAGGCCTTCCTGGTGATGAGCGGGGTGTTCCTGTGCTACTCCTGGGACTGGCTCATCATCGGCCTCTACCTGCTGGCCCACGGGCTGCTGTTCGGTGCCCTGCTGTACGCCAAGAGCGTGGGCTGGCACGCCAACCGCAGGGGCGGCGCCACCCGCAAGTTCGAAAAGGTCATCAACTGGGCCGCCACCAGCGCCTTCTGCACCCGCATGCCCGTCACCCTGGCGGGCATCGTCATCGCCCTGGTGTTCGTGCTCACCGGCGCCCTCGTCTCCGAGGTGCCGCAGGACTTCGGACTGATGTCCCTGGCCCTGTTCGCCGTCATGGTGCTGACCTTCCTCTACCGCAAGGAGGAGAAGCCGGTATCCGCGCGTGCCGTCATCTATTCCACCGCCGTATTCGTGGCCTATCTGTGGTCCAGCTACACACCGGCCTTCTTCGGCCTGAACGGTTACTGGGAGATCATCGTCTACGGGCTCATAGCCTTGCTGGTGGCCTTGAGCGTGCGGTGCGTGGCGGACCTGAACTTCAAGACGTCCCCCATGGACTATCTCATCGTCCTGGCCACCGTGGTGTTCGCCCTGGCCCTGAGTGGCAACCCCGAAAAACGCATCATCAGCGACGTGCTCGTGAAGTCCATCATCCTGCTCTACGGCAGCGAGGTGATCCTTCACCGCTCCCGCAGCAACTGGAATATCCTCAGCGCAGCCACCGTCGTTGCCCTGGGGATCCTCGCCTACCGGGGCCTGTACGTCTGACAGGCCCCATGTTCCCCTATGGGAGCGCCCTTGGGCGCGAACGGGCCACGCTGACCCCCACCGGGATCCGCTCCGGGGTCACTCCGGGGTCAACTCCGGGGTCAGGCTTGCGTTATTGACTTATTGGC
Organism: Thiotrichales bacterium; assembly: GCA_011389995.1. Classification (GTDB taxonomy): domain Bacteria; phylum Pseudomonadota; class Gammaproteobacteria; order JAABTG01; family JAABTG01; genus JAABTG01. The sequence continues at coordinate 2,658 of JAABTG010000175.1, read as the reverse complement.
GCCGGCATCCAGGCAGCCATAGTTCGCGCCCAAGGGCGCTCCTACGGGGGGGGCGGATAGGCCCTAGCCCCGGAAATCGTCCTGGTGCTCCAGGAACCACTGGTAGGTGGCTCGCACCCCTTCCTCCAGGGGCACCCGGGCCTGCCAGCCGAGGGCGTGGATGCGGGCCACGTCCACCAGCTTGCGGGGGGTGCCGTCGGGCTTGGTGGTGTCCCACAGCACCTCCCCCTCGAAACCCACCACCCGCTGCACCAGCTCCACCAACTCGCGGATGGTGACGTCCTCCCCCACTCCGATGTTGACGAAGTCGTAGCCGTCGTAGTGCTCCATCAGGAACAGGCAGGCCGCGGCGCAGTCGCCCACATGGCAGAACTCCCGGCGCGGCGTGCCGGTGCCCCATACCGTCACCGAACCGGCGTCGCTCTCCTTCGCCTCGTGGAACTTGCGGATGAGGGCCGGCATGACATGGGACTTCTCCAGGTCGAAGTTGTCGCCGGGGCCGTAGAGGTTGGTGGGCATGGCGGAGATGAAGCGCGCGCCGTACTGCTTCTGGTAGGCCTGACACAGCTTGATGCCGGCGATCTTGGCCACCGCGTACCACTCGTTGGTGGGCTCCAGGGGGCCGGTGAGGAGGGCATCCTCGTTCATGGGCTGGGGCGCGTGCTTGGGGTAGATGCAGGTGCTGCCCAGGAACAACAGCTTCTGCACCCCTGCCTGCCACGCCCCGTGGATGAGGTTGGCCTCGATCATCAGGTTGTCGTAGAGGAACTCGGCCGGATAGGTGTCGTTGGCCAGGATGCCCCCCACCCTGGCCGCCGCCACGAACACGTAGTCCGGCCTCTCGGCGGCGTAAAAGGCCCGTACCGCGGCCTGGTCCTTGAGGTCCAGCTCGCCGCTGGTGCGGGTGATGATGTTGCCGTAGCCCCGGGCCTCGAGGGCCCGGACGATGGCCGAACCCACCAGACCCCGGTGACCCGCCACATAGATGCGTGCGTCCTGTTCCATGATCTCTCCCACGTTGAAACCACTTCTGTATACCAGATTATGAAGTAAGCCGAATCGGGGCCGGGCCCATCCTGTGGAGTATGGCCGCGAATCCCGGCCGGCTCACCACAGTGTCTCCACGTCGTAGGACGCCCGCGCGGACAACGAGGGCCAGACGGCGCCAAAGGGGTGGCCACGAGGATTAAATCCCCCAGGACCAGCGTTGCCGTGCCGCCAGTGGCGGGGGATTTTTGCTCTGACCCCAAACCTCTGCAATGCCTTGCCAACTTTTGACAAGCTCGCTAGGCTCCCAACATGAGCACAATGAACATCTCCCTTCCCGAAGCCCTTAAGTCCTTTGTTGACCAGCAGGTCACGGAGGGGGGCTACAGCACAAGCAGCGAATATGTGCGCGAGCTGATCCGCAAAGACCAGGCCCGCCGCCACCTCAGGGGGTTATTGCTCGACGGCGCCGCCTCGGCCCCTTCCGACCCTGTGGACGGGCAATATTTCGAGGATCTGCGCGCCCATGCCCGTAGAGAAACCGCCAAGGAATGAAGCCCAAGCCCGTCGTCCCAAGGGAACTGGCTAACCGGGACATCCATAATGCCATTGACTACTACTTAGCCGACACCGCGGGAGACGCCGCCATCGGGTTTGTGTACGCCCTGGAGGCTGCGTTCAGCCACATCAGCGCTCACCCGGCCAGCGGAGCAACGCGCTACGCCCACGAGCTGGAGATTGACGGGGTACGCTCTTGGCCGTTGAGGGGTTATCCGTTCCTCCTCTTCTACATCGAACGAGAGCACCATATCGACCTCTGGCGCGTCCTTCACGGCCATCGGGACATCCCGGAGCGGCTCCATCCGCCGGACGGGTCTTGATGGCCATCTCCAACCCCCTCGCGCCGCCGGGTTAAATCACGTTGTCCGCCGCGCCCCCATGCCCACCAGCGCCAGGGCGGACAGCAGGAGCCAGACGGCGCCGGGCAACGGGGTGGCCACGAGGATGGCATTTCCCAGGTCCAGGGTTACCGTGCCGCCGCCGGTCGGGACGAAGTTAATGGTCCCGCTGATGCCGACCTCGTTCGGACCGGTCCCACCGACCGACACGGTGCCGGAAGTGACCATGGAGCCGCCGATAGTGATGTTGCCGTAGTCAGGAACGCCGCCCCCGCCTGACCCCGAGCCGGTGGACCCGCTACCGATAGTTACGGCACCGCTAGTTACGGCACCGTTGCCCCCATCTGCCCCCGCACCGCTGCCGCTGCCGGATACGGTCAGGCCATAAACCTGGATGTCCTGCCCCGCGCTCACCGTCAGCACCGCCCCCTCCCAGGAGCCGTCGGGGCGCAGCAGGATGTCGTTGCCGGTGAACGCCAGCGGCAGGGCATCCGTCACCGTCTCCACCGTGAAGGCGCCCAACCCATGGGGCCACACCAGGGCCTCGTCCAGGGCGCCCATGTACAGGTTGTGCCCCGCGTGCAGGTTGAGACCCAGAAAACTGAAACCCGCGAAATCCTCCAGGTCGATGAAGACGTTCCCATTGGATTCCAGCTGAAGATCAAGGAACGCCCCCGTGGCGGTCGCGGCGAGCTCCACCGGGCCGTCCAGCACCACGGCGGCGTGGGGGGCGAGGGGCGCCAGCACCAGGGCACCGGCCACGGACAGGGCG
>JAABTG010000174.1 GCA_011389995.1 Thiotrichales bacterium | reverse complement strand
GAGCAATGGACAGGCCGGTTAATGGTGAATGGTGAATGGTGAATGGTGAATGGTGAATGGTGAATGGTGAATGGTCGTTAAGGAAATTCCGTTGGGGATGGGGTGTCAAGGGGCGGCGGCCGTCATGGCGGGGGCATCAGTGCCACAGGCCGCTGATGCGCCAGCGCGGCGGGGTCTCCACGGGGCCGCCGAGGCGGTGGTCGCGGTGATGGTCCCATGGGTGGTGGATGTCGGGTGGCCGCGGCCCGCGGTCATCCCCGTCACGCTCCAGGGCCATGAGGCGGGCGATGCGCTCGTCGGTGGGCGGGTGGGTGCGCAACAGGGAGGGCTCGGGCACCCGCCGTCCGGGCATCAGGATGCGCTCGAACAACCCCCCCTGGAGCCGCTCGATCTTGCCCAGGGCGCCGGCCAGGCCGGCCGGGTCGCCGGTGAGGGCGACGGCGTTGAGGTCGGCCTCGTATTCCCGGCTGCGGGACAGGGCCAGCTGGGCGAGGGCGCTGAGGCTGGGGGCGAACACCAGCAGGGCCAGGGCGAGCCAGTTCACCGTCACGTCATAGAAGACGATGAGGGGCAGATTGACGAGCACCAGCAGTTGGCCCACCAGGGACAGCAGACTGGTGGCGCGGCTGAAGAGGTCCGCCAGCCCCATGACCCACAGGTCGTTGTTGCGTATATGGCTCATCTCGTGGGCCAGTACGCCGGTCAGCTCCGGCCCGTCGAGGCGGCGCAGCAGGCCGTCGGTGACCGCCAGGGCGGCGTCCTGGCGATTGCCCACGGCGAAGGCATTGAGCATGCGGCTGGGGATGTAATGGAGGCTCGGGATGGTGGGCAGACCGGCGCGCGCCGCCAGGCCGGCCACCAGGTCCCTCAGGCCCGGCGCCTGGCGCGGATGAATGGGAGTGGCGCCATAGAGCCGCATCACCAGCGGTGGCGAGATGGCCGGGTTGAACGCCACCACCGTGACCATCACCACCAGCAGCATGGCGATACCCGCGGGCCCCCACAGCAACCAGCCCAGGAGGGCGAGGAAAGCGGCCATGACCGCCAGCAGTGACAGGGACTGGAGGCGGTTGCGCCAGCCACTGCGCCGCCATCGCAGCCTGTCCATGCCTCGGCCCATGGCGCCGCCGTCAATCCTCCAGGCGCCAGCGGCGGACGCGCAACCGCTCGAGTTCCTCCAGCAGGTCCAGGGCCAGGGCGGCGCCGGCGGCGTTGACGCCGAGGTCCCGTTCCAGACGCAGGGCGCAGCGTACCCGGTAGACACTCACGCCGCGGAAACGCCAGACCCCGGGGTCGCGCCCCACGGGCTCGGCCACCCCCTGCTCCACCAGCTCGAACACATGCTCCGCCGGCACCCCGCAACGCCGGCACAGCTCGCCGAGGGTCAGCTCCACATCTTCAAGCACCTCGCCGGTCATCAATGACAATACGTCTCCAGCCATGGTTCGTCAGCCTCCCATGTGGGCCCGTGGATCGAAGGCCAGGGCCTGCTCCATCTGTCGATAGGCGGCCTTGGCGGCCTCGCTGTCCGCCGGCGGCAGGACCACGTTCAGTACCACGTAGAGGTCGCCGGGCGTGGCCGCCGGGATACCCCGGCCCTTCAGGCGCAGTTTACGCCTGTTACCCGAACCGGGGGGGATCTTGAGGTCCACGGCCCCCGTGGGCATGGGCACCTTCACGGTGGCCCCGAGGGCCGGCTCCCAGGGGGCCACGGGCAGCTCCATCACCACGTCCTTGCCCTCCACGTGGTACAGCGGATGGGGGCGGAACTCGATCTCGAGGTAGAGATCACCGGCCTCACCCTGGCCCATGCCGGCCCCGCCCTGGCCACTCAGGCGGATATGCTGGCCCTGGCGCACACCCTTGGGTATGCGCACGTTGAGGGTACGCTCCTGCACCCGCGGCCGGCCGTCCGGCCCCAACTCCGTGTGGCGCAGGGTGACGCCGCGGGTGGCGCCATGGTAGGCATCCTCCAGATCGATGAGGACCTTGGCGTGGGTGTCCTCCCCGCGGGCGCTGAAGCCGGTACGGCGGCCGCCGCCTTGGGAGAAGCCGCGGCCGAACAGGCTCTCGAAGAAGTCGCTGAAGCCGGCGGCGTCGGCATCGGTGAAACCACCGCCGTGGAACTCGAAGCCCTGGTCCCAGTCCGGCGGCGGCCGGAAGTCCTGGCCCGCCTGCCAGTTGGCGCCCAGCTGGTCGTAGGCGGCCCGCTTCTCCGGGTCCTTCAGTACCTCGTAGGCCTCCCCCACCTCCTTGAAGCGCTGCTCCGCGTCCGCCTCCTTGCTGACGTCGGGATGATACTTGCGCGCCAGCTTGCGATAGGCACGCTTAATCTCGTCCTGGGTGGCGTCCCGCTCGACGCCCATGATGTTGTAATAATCTTTAAATTCCATATCGGGCTCTCTGCGCAACCATTGGATTGGCACTCCCCGGCCCCCGCCCGGGCCCGCGGATGACGTCAGTCATTATATGGTTGCCCGGGTGGGGGGATTTCAATGCCCGATAGCATCGGTAACTTTCTGATTTCGCGGGATGGGTCGTTCGCAGAGGCAAGAAGCCGCCGGAGCGGTGTGGGCGCGCGCCGGCTCCCGGCATCACACCCACAGGCAATCGGCTCTGAGGGACTGGGGTAACTGCGGCTGCCGGAAGGTCGGCACTTCCCATGGCATACCGACCCTTGGCCCTCATCAGCGGCGTCGGCGGCGTTGCCGGTCCCGGCTAGCGTCGGTGCGGAAGATCCTTTCACGCAGGGCGGGGCTGGCTCCCAGCACGGCACCCGCCACCAGGGCCGCCACCACCACGTCCGAGGCCCGCACTCCCCGCCGGCCGAGACTCTGGCCCAGGTCCTCGCCGAGGCGCGTCGCCACATCCACCGGTCGCTCTTCCCCTGCCCCGGGTGCCCCCGCACCGGCGGGCGGCGGATGGGATGGCGCCTCGGTATCGCCGTCGCGCAACATCGCCCTCACCACCAGGGCACCGAGGAGCGCCAGCGCCAACAGAATGGCGCCCACGATGAGGGCCGCACTCCAGGGCGGAATGGCCTGGGCCAGGGCAAAATACACCGCCAGGGCCAGAAAGCCGGCCCCCCCCGCCGCGAGCAGGGCGAGCACCAGACCGAGGGCGGCGGTCGCCAGGCCCCGGCGCCACAGGACTCGGACCCTGTTCTTTGCCGTAGCCAGCACGTCGCCGGATATCACCTTTAACCAGGAGCCGGCGCGGCCGGTGGACCTCAATGGCCGCGACGGTCCAGCAGCATGCCGACTACGAAGCCGGTGCCGAAGGCCGCGAGGATGCTCGTCAAAGGGCGCTCTTCCACCTCCCGGCCGACCACGCCGTAGGCCTCGCTGGTGCTCCGGCGGACGTTCGCGCCGGCCTGTCGGGCCCGCGTCTGTACCCGGTCATAGACCTCGCGCCCCTCTTCCGTCCCCGCCTGCTTGAGAGTGTCGATGAGCGTGGCCATGTCCTCGCGCAATGTGGCGACGTCGGACTTAAGCTGTTCGAGTTCCTGATTGACTTCGTTGGTGGCCATAGTTCCTCCTGGGTTTGAAAAAAAGCTGCCGAACTCGCGGGCGGTTTCAACACCGTCATGCCTATTGTTGGTCCGCGGCCGTGTTTCGTCCGGTCAAATTCATACTAGGCCCGGCGATACCCATGCTTCATTGAATAATCGCAAGGGGTTGCGGCAAAACCCGGTTGCGGCCGGACACCCCGGCGCCGCGGCGGGCGGCGGCGATACACTACCCCGTTCAATCCTCCTCCAGCAGTTCGCGCACCCGCTCGGCGCTCACGGTCTCCTCCTCCAGCAGGGTCTCGGCAAGGCGTTCCAGGTCGTCCTGGTGCTCCTCCATGAGCTTGCGGGCCTTGCCTTCCACCTCTTCCATGATCCGGCGCACCTCGTCGTCCACCAGCTTGGCGGTGGCCTCGCTGAACTCCTTGCCCTCTCCCAGCTCCTGGCCGAGGAAGACATGCTCATCGCCCTGCTTCAGGGCCACCGGGCCCACGGCGTCGCTCATGCCCCAGCGACATACCATGCGCCGTACCAGTTGGGTGGCCTGGTCGAGGTCCGATTCGGCCCCGGAGGTGACGTCGTCGAATATCACCTGTTCCGCCACGCGCCCCCCCAGCATCACCCCCACGCGGTCCAGCAGGTATTCCCTCTTCAGGTTGTGGCGTTCCTCCTCGGGCACCTGCTCGGTGGCGCCGAGGGCGCGACCGCGGGGAATGATGGTGAGCTTGTCCAGGGGATCGGCCTCGGGCAGCAACCAGGCCATGAGGGCATGGCCCGACTCATGGTAGGCCACCACCCGGCGCTCCGCGTCATCGAGCCCGCGCTCGCGCTCCGCCCCCAGCACCAGCTTGTCCCGGGCGCGGGTGAACATGTCCATGGTCACCTCACCGGTCTCCTCGCGACCCGCCAGCATGGCGGCCTCGTTCACCAGGTTCTCCAGATCGGCGCCCGAGAACCCCACGGTGCGCTGCGCCACCCTGGCCAGGTCCACCTCGTCCGCCAGGGGGACGTCCCGGGCATGGACCCGCAGGATGGCCTCGCGGGCCTCGCGATGGGGCAGTTCGAGGTAGACCTTGCGGTCGAAACGGCCCGGCCGCAGCAGGGCCTGGTCCAGCACGTCCGGGCGGTTGGTGGCGGCCAGCACCACCACGTTCTCGCGGCCGCTGAAGCCGTCCATCTCCGACAGGATCTGATTCAGGGTCTGCTCCCGCTCGTCATGGCCACCACCCAGACCGGTGCCGCGGGAACGGCCCACCGCATCGATCTCGTCGATGAAGATGACGCAGGGGGCGTCTTTCTTCGCCTCCTCGAACATGTCCCGCACCCGGGCGGCCCCGATACCCACGAACATCTCCACGAATTCCGAGCCACTGATGCTGTAGAAGGGCACATCGGCCTCGCCGGCCACCGCCCGCGCCAGCAGGGTCTTGCCGGTGCCGGGCGGACCCACCAGCAGCACGCCCTTGGGGATCTTGGCGCCCACCGCCTCGAAGCGCTCCGGGTGGGCCAGATTGCCGATGATCTCCTGCAGGTCGCGCTTGGCATTCTCCACGCCGGCCACGTCTTCGAGGGTGGTGGGGATGTTGGACTCGCGATACCGCTTGGCCTTGGACTTGGTAAAGCTGAAGGGCCCGCCGTCGCCGGCACCGCCCATCATCTTCTTCTGCATGCGGTAACTGAGGTAGAAGAACAGCCCCAGCACCAGGACCCAGGGCAGCACGCTCACCAGGGCACGGGCCCACCACGATGCACCCGTGGATTCGGCCTCGACGGTGACACCCTGCTCCTCCAGCAGACCCAGCAACTCGGGGTCCTCGACCTCGGGGCGGGTGGTCACGAATCGCCTTACCATGGCCGACTCGCCTTCGGCCGGTTCCGCCACCGGCTCCTGCTGATCCGCCGCATAGGCCGTTCCCGGTTTCAGGCGGCCGCGGATGGTGTTGCCGCTGAAGGTCACCCGGTCCACCCGGCCCTGGCTTACGTTTTCCTTGAACTCCGAATAGGTCAGTTCACGCATCCCCCCGGGCTCCTCCACCTGCTGGAAGAACAGGCTCAGGATGAACAGGAACATGAGGGCGGTGAGGATGTAGTGCCACGGCGTCGTACCCGGCGACGGCGGCGGCGGCGACCCGGCGGGTTCCCGCCGCGGGGAGTCGTCTTCGGAGGAGGCCCCCTTGGGGCGCTCTCCGTCATCCCTGCGCTGCTGGTGGTGGTGGCCTGGATGATGGGCGCGGCTGGCTGGTGCAGTCATGGAAGTCCTCATATCGATGGCCCGATGCCGGCACCCCGGGGAGTGCGGCGCGGCATTTGAACTTTCACCTTCCCTTGCAGGAAAGATGCCTGCCCACCACCGGGCCCTGCCCCCCCGGGCGCGGTCCAAAACCCCCGGCTTGCGGGGCATTTGCCCCGATCCCCCTGCCAACCCGGCCATGGCCGGCGATGGCGAACGGGCGCGGGCCGGTCCTGGCCGCGGGGCTTTGGATGCCTGGTATGGCCCTTGCTTTGGAGTCGTACAGATACAGTTACCGTGACCGAAGGATGGGCGACCACCATGACCGAAGCATCCACCACCTTGCATGAGCCTGCCGACCAGCTGGCCGAGGGCACCATCGATCTCCACCGCGCCCTCGTCTCCCTGCAGGAAGAACTGGAGGCCGTGGACTGGTACCGCCAGCGCGCCGATGCCTGCACCGATGACGAATTGCGGGACATCCTTCGCCACAACATGCACGAAGAGATGGAGCACGCCGCCATGCTGCTGGAGTGGCTGCGTCGCAACGAACCGAGCTTCGCCGGCCAGATGGCCGACTACCTCCATGCCCCCGGCCCCATCACCGCAGCCGAAGGGGAAGGAGGCCATGGCAATACCGAGCCCGCCGGGCCGGCGCCGGGGCCGCACGAACCGGACGTGGAGTCGTTCACCATCGGCAAGCTGAAGGAGTGACCATGACCGCATACCTGAACAGGCAAACCAGCGGCTTCTCCGAGGCCCTGTGGTCGCGCATCGACGCCACGGCCGTGGAGGCCGCCCGGGACATCCTCACCGCCCGTCGCATCCTCGACGTGGACGGCCCCTACGGTCCCGGGCTCACCAGTATCGAGGTGGGCGACGAGAACGTGACCCAGCCGGGTGATGCCAGCAAGGCCGCCACGGTGGCGGGGCGGGCCATCGCCGTTCCCATGCTGCGCCAGCCCTTCGACCTCAGCATCCGCCGGGTGGAAGGGCATCTCGGCAAGGAACTCCCCCTCGACCTGCGACCCGTGGAGGACGCGGCGGAGGCGGTGGCGCGCCGCGAGGAGGAGCTCATTTATTACGGACTGGAGGAAACCGGTCTGGAGGGGCTGATGACGGCCGAGGGCCGCAACCACATGGAGTGCAGCGACTGGGACCAGGTGGAGAACGCGGTCAACGATGTCCTGCAGGCCGTGACGCGGCTCGATCACAGCGGCTTTCGCGGTCCCTACGCCCTGGCCCTGTCACCCGTGCGCTACAACGCCCTGTTCCGCCGCTACGAAGGCTCCGACATGCTCCAGGTGGACCACCTGCGGCGGCTGTGCGAGGGCGGCGTGTTCAAGGCCCCCATCGAGGGCGCCGTGGTGGTGGACCCCCGGGTGGGCGATATCAAGGTGGGACAGGATCTGCGGGTCGGCTACGGCTCCAACGACGGCATTCACTTCAAGCTGTTCGCCAGCGAGAGCCTGGTGCTCATGCTGGATTCCCCCACCGCCGTATGCACCCTCGAGGAATGACGACGAGGTTGCCGACGGTCTCGGCACCGGGCAAAAACTCTGGATGACAAGGAGGCGAGAATGACTCTACCCGATACTTTAGCCAACCGTTATGTTTCATGGCTGGCAGTCCTCGCGGCGACGTGGCTCTTGCTGGCGTCTTCCACTGGGCTGGCAGCAGCACCCGGTGCATCCAGCCCCGACCGGCCCCGGCTGGGGGTGGTGGTCCAGCAGGTGCCCTTCGACCGCCTGCATGACCTGGGACTCTCCCATGGC
>JAABTG010000024.1 GCA_011389995.1 Thiotrichales bacterium | reverse complement strand
GCCGAAGGCGGCCCCCGCCCGTTCCGCCAGGAAGACCGCCAGGGTCTGGTCAAAGGCCGCGCCGAAGCGTTCCAGATCCGGATGGCGGGAAGGATGGGCCGCCACGTGATCCCGCGCCAGGGCCCGCAGGCACCGCTCCCCCAGCACCGCGCCGCACACGGGATAGACCTCTTCCAGGGCACGGATACGGGCCCCTCGGGAGCTGTCTCCATAGATGGCCAGACGCCGCGCCGCCGTCAGGGGGGAGCGTGGCACCAGGCGCTCCCCGAAGGCCGCCGCCGCTCCCCCGTCGCCGTCGAGGGCGCGGGTGAACAGTTCCAGGGTGGCGGCCAGATCAGACATGGGACACCGACGCCGGATTGGCCGCACTGTGCCGTGCCGCCACGACCGCGGCCCGCCGGGCCTCCTCCCGCAGCACCGCGAAGGGCGGGATGTGGTCGTCCCACTCGATGAGTACCGGGATATCCGGCAGCCGCCGAACCACCTCCTCGTACAGCGCCCACACCGGGGCCGCAACCGGACCGTTGTGGGCATCCAGCAGGTAATCCCCCTGATGCTGAAAGCCTGCGAGGTGGATCTCCCGCACCGCCCCCAGGGGCAGGGCATCCAGATACGCCGTGACGTCGTCGCCGTGGTTGAAATGGTTGACGTAGAGGTTGTTGACGTCCAGCAGGATGCCGCAGCCGGTGCGCGCCGCCAGTTCAGCCAGAAACCCGGCCTCGTCGAAGACCGACTCACGGTAGCGCAGATAGGCGGACACGTTCTCCACCACCAGGGGCTGCCCCAGCTGCTCCTGCACCTCGTGCACCCGGGCCGCCACGTGGGCCAGGGTCTGCTCGGTATAAGGCAGGGGCAGGAGGTCGTGGTAATGGCGGCCATGACAGGCCGTGAAACACAGATGGTCGGAGACCCAGGCCGCGCCGGTGCGTCGGGCCAGGCGGGCAATCCCCTCCACGTAGGCCCGGTCCAGGGGGTCCACCCCGCCGAGGTTCATCCCCACACAGTGCAGAGTGAGGGGCCAGCCGCCCACCAGGGCCGCCAGCCGGGCCGCACCCACCCCGCCCGCCGCCAGGTGGTTGTCCGCCAGCAGCTCGAACCAGGGCACGTCGGTGCCGTGTTCCAGCACCTGGGCCATGTGGCAGCCCCGCAGGCCGACGCCGGCGCCCCTGGGCTCCCCGACCATCTCCAGGATACCCGGGGCTACTTGGCCGGTTTGGTCATGGCCACCTCGCCGCCGATCTTGGCGCAGGTGCCCTCCGGGACGTAGACCCATTCGTTGGGGTCGTTGTCCACCGCGGCCTGACCGGCACAGGCGTGCTTGCCATCCAGGGAACCGCAGTCGTTCATGCCCTTCATGGCCACCCCGGCGCACTTCTCCCAGGTATCCGGGGCATCGGGCACGGCCTGGGCGGGCGCGGCCATGAACAGGGCGGAGGCGGCGAAGATGCCGGCGACGGCGGCGCCGAGCTTGGGGTTGGAATCACTCATGTTTCATTTCTCCTTCGTCATGGGGTATGGACCCGCGTCGCAGGCCCTCGATGACATAGACGAAGGGAGGGGCCCTTTGATTGCATCCGAGGTGGATTAATGACGGCGGGAGGGCCGAGGCGCCGGCTCGGCCCCGCAGGGGCCGGGGTGGTGTGAGGACGAGGGAAACGGTGACATCGGGGCCACCGCCAGGTGGCCCTTTAAAACGAGAAGTACAGCCCCACCCAGTAGCCCCCCCACACCACCAGCCCCAGGCCGCTGACGGCACGCAGGACGGCGGGGGCCGGCAGGATCTTCTCGAGCACCACGAAAGCCGTGATGAGGAGTACCCACAGCATGTTCATCACGCCGACGGCGAACAGCACCAGCATCAGGGCCCAGCAACAGCCCACGCAGTAGATGCCGTGGCGGATGCCCATCATCAGGGCCCCACCCGTGCCCTCCCGCCAGGCGGTGAGGAGGAAGCCGAGGGGACTGCGGCAGGAGGTCAGACAGGCATCCTTCAGGGGTGTCCACTGGTAGATCCCGGCGGCCATCAGCACCGCGCCACTCATGAGATAACTGCGACTGTCCATCATGGGGTTCAGCAGGCCGGCGGTATGCAGCGGCCACTGGGCCGCGGCGGCTAGCACGCTGAACCCGCTCCAGGCCACCAGATAGCCGGCCACGAAGATGAAGGTGGGGGTGTAGGATTGGCGCCGCGCCCGCCGGTTGCGGTTCAGGGTGGCGAACATGGAGACCATGGGAAGGATGGACGGGGTCATCATGGCCACCATCATGGTGGCCCACATTACGAACAGCATGGTGAAGTCCCAGGCACTCCAGGCCACATCCCCCATGGGGGGCATCCACATGTCCACCTTGTCCATGTTGGCCATGGCCCACGCCATATAGAACATGTAGGACCAGCCGGCGAGGGCGATGCCCGTCAGTCCGCCGCCCACCACCAGGTATTCCCGGGCGGTGAGCCGCCCGGGCGCCGTCATGGTGCTTGCCGGAGGGGGTGCCTCGGCCATGGTATGAATGTCTCCCTCGAATCCAACGGAAAAAAGCGGAAAACTTCTATTTCGATGAGTCTAACAAAGGGTCGGCCGGGGGAGGCTGCGCTACAACTACTTTGTTTATGGGTGTTTATACGTATATGCCCCAACGGCGAGAGCGAATAGCCTGAAGGATACACTCCAAAAATCCCGTGAGAATGTCGTGTCCCCAATGGGCGACCTACGGGCGCAGCCGCTATCAATGCTGCGGACAGTGAGTCCCGGGCCCCGGGCCTGACGAGCGACATTACCGACCATAACGGAGGCAACCCCCCATGGCCAATGAATCCGACTGGAAACTCAAGGGCAACTATTTCGAGTCCTGCAACTGCGACCTGGTGTGCCCGTGCATCTTCCTGCGCCCCCCCACCAAGGGGTTCTGCGAGGCCTTCGTGGGCTGGCACGTGGAGGAAGGCCACATGGGGGACGTGAAGCTGGACGGCCTCAACATCGCGGCCTGGCTGCACTCCCCCGGCAGCCTCACGGACGGTAACTGGCGTCTGGCCCTGTACCTGGACGACCGCGCCAGCGATGAGCAGAGTGCCGCCCTTACCCGTATCTTCGGCGGCGAGGCCGGCGGCCACCCGGCGGTACTCGCCGGCCTGGTGGGCGAACTCATGGGCGTGAAATCCGCACCCATCGAGTTCAAGGAGGAGAACGGCGATCATTTCCTGGAGATACCCGGAGTGGGCAGGAACTTCACCCATGCCCTGGAGGGGGAGGATGGCGGCAGGGTGACGGTCACCAACCATCCGCTGCAGGTGTCGCCGGGCCATCCCGTGGAGATCTGCTACTCCGAGGACGCCCACTACAAGGACTACGACGTGGAGTGGCGCCAGGACAACCGGGTGGGCCTCGCCGCCCCCTTCGTCTACGCACCCTAGGTTCCTTATCCAGGGTCCCGGTCGGCCCTCCGGTGGCCGCGCGGGACGCGCCGGTGGCGGCACAGGGTGTGTGCCGTCGCCGGTTTCCCAAACCATCCCATCCATCATCATCCCAACCCGAATCCAGGCATGAACCCCCGCGTCCTCGGCCTCCTCCTGGCCTGTATTTGCCACGCCGCCGCCGCCGTGCCCCTCGGACTGCCGCCCCTGCCCGAGCCCGCCGACAATCCCCAGACGGCCGAGAAGATCGCCCTGGGAGAGACCCTGTTCCACGACACCCGCTTCAGCCCCACCGGCGAGGTCTCCTGTGCCACCTGCCATGACGCCGCCCGGGCCTTCAGCGACGGTCTGCCCGTCTCCCGGGGCATCAACGGCCTGGAGGGCACCCGTAACGCGCCCACGGTGGTCAATGCGGCCTACATGACCACCCAGTTCTGGGACGGCCGGGAACCGAGCCTCGAGGCCCAGGCCGCCCAACCCTTTCTCAACCCGGTGGAGTTCGGCCTGCCAAGCCATGGCCCCGTCCTGGAACTCATCCGCTCGGACCCCGGTTACGTGGAGGCCTTCGATGCCGCCTTCTGCGTGCCCCCCGAACGCATCACCATGGAGAGCGTGAAGATGGCCCTGGCGAGCTTTCAACGCACCCTGCTGGCGGGTGACTCCCCCTTCGACCGCTACCTTTATGGCGGTGACGAGAAGGCCCTGGACGCCGCGGCACGACGCGGCCTGGAGGTATTCCGCGGCGCCGGGCGCTGCGTATCTTGCCATACCATCGAGCAGGACCACGCCCTGTTCACGGACAACCGCTTCCACAACATCGGCGTGGGCTTCAAGAAGATCCACGGTCGCGTCAATGCCGTCGCCGCGGCGCTGGCCCGGGCGCGGGCCGCCGGTGCGGACCTGGATCGTGCCGTGCTCACTCAGGCCGACCAGTCCGAACTGGGACGCTTCGCCGTCACCGGCACGGTCACGGAAGTGGGCGCCTTCAAGACCCCCACCCTGCGCAACGTCGCCCTCACCGCCCCCTATATGCACGACGGCAGCCTCGCCACCCTGGAAGACGTGGTGGAGTTCTATGACAAGGGCGGACGCCTGGAGGACACGGCCCCCGTGGACGACTTCCTCAGCGGCGGCATCAGGCCCCTGGGGCTGACCACCCGCCAGAAGGCCGACCTGGTGGCCTTCATGGAGGCCCTTACCAGTCCCCGCTACCGCGCGGCCCAGACCACGGCCGGCGTGGGCCTCCCGGAACGGGAGAAACAGCCATGAGCGGACTCAAGCGCCGGGAGTTCATGAAGCGCGGAGCGGCCCTGGCGGCCGCCGGCAGCCTGCCCCTCGGCGTGGTTGAACTGGCCTTCGCCGACGACCAGACCCCGGATTTCAGCTTCGCCTTCATCTCCGACTCCCACATCACCCACATCAAGGGCCGGGAGTTCGTGCGCAACTTCGACCGCGGGCTCATGCGTGCCGTGGCCGAGGCCAACCTCCTCCACCCGCGGCCCGATTTCGTGATCTACGGCGGCGATATCGCCCAACTCGGCACCGCCGCGGAGATCGACCATGGACTGGACATCCTCGGCGGCCTGCGGGGTGACGTGCACTACGTGATGGGGGAACACGACTATTACCTGGACCTCGGCGAACACTGGGAACGCCGCCTCGGCCCCCAGTACCACAGCTTCGACCACAAGGGGGTGCATTTCGTGGTGCTGAACAGCATCCTCACCCACGAGGCATGGACCCACGGGGCCTGGGATTCCCCCATGGCCCGCATGAACGAGATGGCCCGCCTGGACAACCCCGACGGCTCCCCCTTCATGGTGGGTGCGGCCCAGCGCGCATGGCTCAAGCAGGATCTGGAGCGGGTCTATTGCGATACACCCATCGTGGTCCTCTCCCATTCGCCGCTGCAGAAGATCTACCGCGGCTGGAACTTCTGGACCGAGGATGCGGAGGCCGTGCAGGCCCTCCTCGCGCCCTTTCGCAAGGTCACCGTCCTCTACGGCCACGTGCACCAGATCCAGTACAACCAGATAGGCAATATCAGCTTCCACGCCGCCATGGCCACCGCCTGGCCCTGGCCCTATCCGGGTAGTTACAGCCAGCAGACGAGCCACCTCCCCAAACTGACGGTACCCATGAACCGCGCCGATCCCTTCTTCGAGCGCGACGCCACCGGCTGGCAGTTCGTGAATCTGCACAGCGGTGACATCGATGTCCATTACCAGTTGCCCGGCAACACCCCGAGGGTGGTGGCCTTCGACGCCGCCCGCGGCCATCCCGTAGACCGCCATCATCAGGCCCCCGAAGACCGCCTGCCCACCCAGGACCACTACTGAATGAAGCCTTCATCCACGCCCTCACCCGCTGCCCGGGCCACACCGCGGCCGGGCCGTCTCGTCCGGGTGGCGGCGGGCGTCCTGTTGTCGGCCCTGGCGGCCACCGGCGGGGCCGACGAATACACCGCCACGGACCTCGAGCGCTGGCAGCAGGCCTATGGGCAGGTGGTGAAGAAGGGCGACGAACTGTTCCATGGCGG
This sequence comes from Thiotrichales bacterium, assembly GCA_011389995.1. Taxonomy (GTDB): domain Bacteria; phylum Pseudomonadota; class Gammaproteobacteria; order JAABTG01; family JAABTG01; genus JAABTG01. The sequence goes on along the minus strand of JAABTG010000024.1, from coordinate 39,052 downwards.
CCTGGCCTCGGAGAACACCCTGCAGTGTGCCCAGTGTCATCCCAATGCCGCCAACACCCACCCGGAGACCTATCCCAAGTTCCAGCAGCAACTGGGACGGGTGGCCACCCTGTTCGAGATGATCAACTGGTGCATCGAGAATCCCCTGGAGAGCGCCCCCCTGGCGGCCGATGACCCGCGCATGGTGGCCCTCCAGGCCTATATCACCTTCGAACGCCGGGGCATGCCCCTCGCCCCCGGCAAACACTGAGCCCCGCCCGGCGGCCTCCCGCTGCCGGGCATACGAGGAGTAACGACCATGTACTCCAATGCGGACAAGACTGCGGTAAGAAAGGCCCTGGCGGATCGTACAGGGCTCGACTTGCAGACCGTGCGTTACGATGAAGAGGCCCTGGTAGGAAACCATCGGGGGCGCAACCTTTGGCTATACAACTTCAACAAGGGCCGCGGCGGCATCTATTTCTGCATCGACCTGGAGCTGTCGCGCCCTCCCGGTGTGGACCTCAAAGTCCGCTCCGGACTGACGGGTGTGTTGACCAGCGAGGTGACGGACCACACCGACGCCCCCCCCGACCGACGCTTCGTGGACAACTTCCTGGTGGAGGGGGAACCGGCGGCGACGGTGTTGCGCGTCCTCGACTCGGCATCGGTGCAGCGCGGCCTGCTGGCCGCCTTCGAGCACTGCGGCGGCGTCGAAGCAAGGACCGAGGACGGCCACCTCATATTCGAGCAACTGGACCAGGGACAACACGACGCCGATTACCTCATGGACCTCATCGCCCTGCTGGAGGAACTGGCCGACGCCCTCGAAGCCGAAGCGTCGGCCTGAGCTCCCCATCGCCGGACCACCCCCCTGGCGGGGATTTGCATGAGGGAAAGGGTGGAACGCCATCAGGCGTGGATCTACCTGGTGGCCATCCTCGCCGGCATGGCGGTGGGCCGGGCGGCGCCGGGGGCGGCGGCCTCCTGGGAGGTGGTGCTGTGGCCCCTGCTGGGGGCCCTCCTCTACGCCACCTTTACCCAGGTACCCCTGGTGCACCTGGGGGCCTCCTTGCGGGACAGGCGCTTCCTCGGCGCCCTGCTGCTGGGAAATTTCGTGGTCATGCCCCTGTTTACCGGCCTGCTGCTGCAACTGGTGCCCGATGTCGCCGCCATCCGCCTCGGGGTCCTGCTGGTGCTGCTGGTACCCTGCACCGACTGGTTCATCAGCTTCACCCATCTCGGCCGGGGGGACGCCGCCCGCGCCATCGCCGCCGCCCCCCTGCTGCTGCTGATCCAGTTGCTGTTGCTGCCCCTCTACGTCTGGCTCTACATGGGCCCGACCGCCATCGAGCTCGCCATCGGCGGCCACCTGCTGGCGGCCTTCGGCGGGCTCATCATGGTGCCGCTGATCCTCGCCGCACTGACGGAGCAGGCCGCCATGAGACATCCCCGGCTGGTACGGTTCGTCACCGTCCTGGGATGGCTTCCCGTACCGTTGCTGGCCGCGGTGGTGTTCATGATCGCGGCGTCCCAGGTGGGCCTGGTGGCGGCCGCCGGCCCCGTGCTGTGGCCGGTGGTGGGGGTGTTCATGCTCTACCTGGCCGGGGCCGCCATCGCCGGCAAGGCCCTCGGCCAGGTATTCGGGCTGAAACCCGCTGCGGGCCGCACCGTCGTCTTCAGCCTCGGCACCCGCAACTCCTTCGTGGTGCTGCCCCTGGCCCTCGCCCTGCCGGAGCCCTGGCGGGAGGCGGTGGTGGTGATCGTCCTGCAATCCCTGGTGGAACTGTTCGGCATGGTGGCCTACCTGAAATGGGTGCCCGGCCGGCTGTTCAGGGATCCATCGTCCATCGCCCCAGACCCTGAATGAGCCCGTCCCGGGACTCCCCCGCCCGCTCGGGCGCGAAGGGGCCTTGACGGCGAAGAGGCTTCAGAGGTACTCGAACTCGATGCGCGTCACCATGGCGAGAGGGTCGCATTTCATCTGGGCGCAGAACAGGGCCACGAACTCCTCGGGTGTCATGCCCGGATAGCCCTCCCGCTCCACGTCCTCGGCGGTGATGTCCGCCAAGGGCTCCCGGCGCACGCTCACCACGCGTATGAGCCCCAGGCGCTCCAGACTCTCGCCGGGTTTCAGGCCGCGGCACTTCCTGCACGCCATCAGCAGGGTACCGGGTTGCAGGGCCGCCCAACCCTGGCGGCGGGTCACGGTCTTGGTGCGCGCCATGAACTGGCTGGTGGTCTTGGCGAAGCTGATGTTTCTGGGCATGGTCCCCGCGGGCCCGTGGCGGTATTACGCCTGCTCGCGGTCCTCCCAGCGGGCGGCGGCGCTGTCGTCGCTGTCCCGGGCCTCCACCCAACGGCTGCCCTCCGGGGTCTCCTCCTTCTTCCAGAAGGGGGCGCGGGTCTTGAGGTAGTCCATGATGAACTCGCAGGCCGCGAAGGCGTCGCCCCGATGGGCGCTCGCCACCGCCACCATGACGATGCGATCGGCGGGCTCCAGGCGTCCCACCCGGTGAATCACCGTGACGTCCTGCAACGCCCAGCGGCCCCCGGCCTCGGTCACGATGGCCTCCAGGGACTGTTCCGTCATGCCGGGATAGTGCTCCAGGGTCATGGCATGGACGGCCCCCGTGCTGCTCATGTCCCGCACCAGACCCAGGAAGGTGACGATGGCCCCCATGTCCGGGCGGCCGTTCCCCAGGTCGTGGATCACATCGCCGGGATCGAAATCCTCCGTCTGCACCCGTACCTGCATCGCCTCAGCCTCCCGTCACGCGGGGGAAGAAGGCCACCTCGTCGGCGCCGGAGATGGGGGTATCGGGACGTGCCATCACCTGGTTGACGGCACACTGCACCCGGTTGGACGCGGTGAAGGCGTCACTCCAGGGCTCTCCCCGGGTGGCCAGCCACTCCACCAGTTCGCCCACCGTATGCACCTCCGCGGTGGGCTCGACATCCTCGGACTCCATGCCCACGGCCTCCCGCAGGCTGGCGAAGTACAGCACCTTCATGACGACGCCTGCCAGTGGCCGCTGCGCCCACCCATCTTCTCCAGCAGATGGACGCCCTCGATGATCATGCCGCGATCCACCGCCTTGCACATGTCATAGACCGTGAGGGCAGCCACCGAGGCGGCCGTAAGGGCCTCCATCTCCACCCCCGTCTTGCCCGTGACCCGGCAGGTGGCGCGGATGTGGACCGCGGCGGCCGGGACATCGGCGGACAGCTCCACCTCCACGCTGTTGATCATGAGAGGATGGCACAGGGGGATGAGGGTGGAGGTCTGTTTGGCCGCCTGGATGCCGGCGATGCGGGCCACCGCGAAGACATCACCCTTGTGGTGGCCGCCTTCGAGGATCAGCGCCAGGGTGGCGGGTTCCATGCGCACCGTAGCGGCGGCGGTGGCCACCCGCACGGTGTCGTCCTTGGCGGAGACATCCACCATGCGCGCACGGCCCTCGGTATCCACGTGGGACAGCTCATTCATTACAGCAGATTCTCCAGGAGGTAGTAGTTCACGGTATCGCCCCTTTGTACCACGGTGCCCTCGGGTACTTCCACGAAGCCCTCGGCCCACACCGTGGAGGTGAGGACGCCGGAGCCCTGGCGGGGATGGATGACGGCCTCCAGGGTGCCGTCAGGGCGCGCCTCGAGGCGCGCCCGCAGATACTCGCGGCGCCCCCCGGCGACGGGCCACTCGAAGCCCGCCGCCACCCCCTGGGGCCGCACCACCACATCCTCCATACCCGCCATGCGCTTGAGGAAGGGCGCCACGAAAAGGCAGAAGGTGGCAAACATGGACACCGGGTTGCCCGGCAGGCCGATGAAGGGCGTCTCTCCCACCCGGCCGAAGGCCAGGGGCTTGCCCGGCTTCACCCGCACCCGCCACAGTTCCAGACGCCCCAGGGCCTCCAGGGCGAGGCGCACGTAGTCCTTCTCACCCACCGACACCCCACCGGTGGATATCACCAGGTCCGCCTCCAGCGCCGCCGCCTCCAGGGTGGCCCGCGTGGCCTCCAGGGTGTCCGCCACCACCCCCATATCCACCACCTCGCAGCCCACCGCATCCAGCAGGCCCGTGAGGGTGTAACGATTGGAATCGTAGATCTGGCCCGGACCCAGGGCCCGGCCCGGCTCCACCAGTTCGTCGCCGGTGAAAAACAGCGCCACCCGCGGGCGCCGAAAGACCGCCAGACTCCCGTAGCCCACCGACGCCGCCAGACCCAGCTCCTGGGCCCTCAACCGCCGACCAGGCGCCAGCACCGTCGCCCCCGCCGAAATGTCCTCTCCCGCCCGCCGGATGTGGGCGCCCGACGCCACCGGACCCGGGATGCTGACCTCTCCGTCCGACGGCCGGCAGCTCTCCTGCATCACCACCGCATCGGCGCCCCCGGGTATGGGCGCGCCGGTGAAGATGCGCGCCGCGCTCCCCGCCCCCAGGGGCTCCCCCACCGACCCCGCGTAGATGGTCTGCACCACCGGCAGCCGCGCCCCGGCCCCGACGTCGCCACTGCGCACGGCATAGCCGTCCATGGCGCTGTTGTCGTGGGGCGGTACGTTCATCGCCGACACCACCGCCCGCGCCAGCACCCGTCCCCGGGCCTCCACCAGGGGCACCTCCTGGAGGTCTTCCACCAGCCGCACCCCCCCCAGCAGCCGCTCCCGCGCCGACTCCACCGACAACATGCCGCCCTGCGGACGGTCGCAATCGCAATCGGACGGCGAGGCCACGGGGGATGACGACAAGACTACTGCTCGAGAAAACGCGGCATCAGCTCAACCATGTTGCATGGCCGGTGGCGCACGTCCAGTTGATGCACGATCAGGGACTCCCACGCCAGCCGGCACGCCCCCGGCGAACCCGGCAGGCAGAAGATGATGGTGCCGTTGGCCAGACCCGCCAGCGCCCGGGACTGCACCGTCGAGGTCTTGATTTCCTGAAACGACAGCCACCGGAAGGCCTCGCCGAAGCCCTCCACCTCCTTGTCCAGCAACGGCCGTATCGCCTCCGGCGTGCTGTCCCTGCCCGTCAGTCCGGTGCCCCCCGTGGAGATGATCACCTCCACGCCCGCGTCCGCTATCCAGCGGCTGAACAGGGCCCGCATGCGATAGATGTCGTCCGCGATGATCTGCTTCTCCACCAGCCGGTGACCCGCGCCCTCCAGACGCTCCACCAGGCCACGGCCCGCCGTGTCCGTCTCCTCCGTGCGCGAGTCCGAGATGGTCGCCACCGCGATCCCCACCGCAATGAAGTCCCGCTGCCTGCCATCACCCATGGGTCCGCCTCGCTCCGCCGCCTCAGCCGCCCGTCGCCGACATGAAACGCACGATCTGATACGGCTTCTCCCGGAACTCGTGACGTTCCGGCTTCATGCCGATGGCCTGCAGCAGATGGCCCTTCAATTCTTCACCCCGCACCCCGTCACGCAGCAGGTCGCGCAAAGGATAGTTGTGCTCCTGGCCCAGACACATGTACAGCGTGCCGTCCACCGACATGCGCACGCGGTTGCAGGTCTCACAGAAATGCTGGGAAATCGGCGTGATGAAGCCGATCTTCAACTCCGAACCGCCGATACGGTAGTAGCGCGCCGGACCACCCCCCGGCATCACGCTCGGCGTCAGGTCGTAGCGCTCCGACAACCGCGCCTTGACCTCCTGAAGGTCCAGATAATGCTTGCTCGCCTCGCTCCCCGATGTCCCCAGGGGCATGGTCTCGATGAAGCGCAGGGTGAAGCCGTTCTCGATGCAGAACTCCACCATGTCCTCCACTTCGTCGTCGTTGATGCCCTTCATGGCCACCATGTTGATCTTGACCGGGTCCAGGCCCACCTCCCGCGCCGCCTGCAGCCCCTCCAGCACCCGCGACAATTCCGCACCCCGGGTGATGTCCCGGAAACGGTCCGCCCGCAGGCTGTCCAGACTCACGTTGATGCGACCCACCCCCGCCTCCTTCAACGCCGCCGCATCCCGTTCCAGCAGATAGGCATTGGTGCTCACCGACAGGTCCTCGATGCCCGGCAGCGCCGCCAGCCGACCCACCAGTGTCGGCAGGTCCTTGCGCAGCAGCGGCTCGCCACCCGTGATGCGCACCCGCCGCACCCCCAGCTCGCCGAAGGCCGCCATCACCGTCTCGATCTCGTCGAAGGACAACCGGTTGCCCGCCTCCTCGAAATCCTTGTGGCCCTCCGGCAGGCAGTAGAAACAACGCAGATTGCACTTGTCCGTCACCGACAAGCGCACATACTCGATGGTGCGCCCAAAGGGATCGATGAGATCGTCCCGGGGAGTTACAGCTTCTGATTGCACTTCACTCATGACCATCCTCGCATTGCATTGTTTTTATCGCTCCCCTCCCGCCATGCCTGCTGATGGTGCCGGAGCGAACTCCGGTAAAGCAACCATCGGCGGCCGTCGGGACCCGAACCTGATCGTAACCCTATCGCCCCTCCGGCAGATGGGAGGCATCCAGGAACTTGTCGAAGAAGATAGCGTCTTCGCCAAGGCCCTGCTCTCCCAGGGTGGCTATGGCAGCGTCCACCATGGGGGGCGGACCGCACAGATAGGCCTGGCAGGCCTTCACATCGGGCACCGCCTCCGTCACGAATTCCGTGACCATCCCGCGCCGCCCCTTCCAATCGCTGTCTTCAGGTTCCTCGGACAGTACCGGAATGAATTCGAAGTTCTCCTTGCCCTGTTCCTCGAATGACTTCATCTCATCCACGCAGTAGAGGTCCTTCTGGGTACGTGCCCCGAACAGGAACACCGTCTTGCGCTTGAAGCCCTCGATGGCGAGTTGCTCCAACAGCGCCTTGATGGGGGCGAGGCCGCTGCCACCCGCGATACACACGATGGGGGCGTCGGACTCCCGCAGGAAGAAGGTCCCGTAGGGGCCGCTCACCTCAACCCGCTGGCCCTGCCGATCCTGCTCGTGGAGCCAGGTGGTCATCTCGCCACCGGGCACCAGACGTGAGAAGAACGAGACATGGCGGACCTCACCCCCGTCGGGGGCATCGGCGAAGGAGTAGTTGCGGGGCTTGTCGATGGAACCCGGCACGGCGATGTCGGCGTACTGGCCCGCCATGTACGCCGGCAGCGGCTCGTCCAGCTGCACGCCGATCTCCACGATGTCGTGGGTGAGGGACTTGTAAGTGTCGATGACGCCGGGCACCGTCTTGACGGGTTGCTGCACATGGTCCGTATCCAGTTGGACCTCCACCTCCACGTCGCTGCGCAAGGCCGTCTGGCAGGCCAGAATGATACCCGCATCCAACTCGTCCTTGTCCAGCACATAGCTGAAATCGTTGAGTTCCTTGATCTTGCCGCTCAACAATTTCGTGCGGCAGGTGCCGCAGCTGCCCACGCGGCAATCATGGGGCCATGCCAACCCGGCCTCCAGCCCAGCCTTCAGGAGATTTTCCCCTTTTTTTACGGTGACGGTCTCGCCGCTGGGGGAGACCTTGGCGTCGAACGGCCCCTTGGGGGCGAATAGTCCAAAAAGCATAAGAAATCCTGGGGTCTGTGGGGCGGTTACCGGGTTTGCATGACTGATCAGTCCGAAGATTAAAGGTAGACCACTTCGGGCTTCAGGGAATAGAGAATACAGAGGATCTCGTCGCGCTCCCGCTTGCCCACGTTGTGCTTGTCCAGCGCCTTGAGGACATCGTCACACACCGCCACGAACTCGGTGTCGTTGATGTTCATGCCCGTGTGAGCGGTGATCATGTCCTTGCCCGTATAGCTCTCGGGGCCACCGAAGCCGGCACAACACATCTCCGTCACCAGCCGCTTCACCTCGGCGGGGTCGCTGGCTGCGTAGCGTTTGTTGATGAGGGGGTTGGTGATATGGTTGTTCCAGATGTCCTCCACGACGGCCTCGATGCCGGGGCGTCCGCCCAGGCGCTCGTAGAGGGTCGCCTCGGCGATGTCCTGGGTCACTTCTGCACTCGTCGTACTCATGGGTTTTTTCTCCTCTTATAAAGCTTACACACGTCCGATTATGTAACACCGTGATCGCGCGGACCCGCGGCCCTTCCAGGAAAGACCGCGGGCCCTGACGCGAGGTCCTTCTCCTCGCTTTACATCGCGTAGGACACAGTCATCTTGCGACCTTCGATCTCACTGGGGTCGACCTCATAACCCACCTGCCTGTTCATCTCCTCGGCGATCTTGCGCTCCTCGGGGCTGGCGAAGTCACGATCCCAGATGGCCAGCTTGCGCTTGTACACCGCATGCCACAGGGGCGGAATCAGGGCCATGGTGAACTCCGTGTAATAGCCATAGCCCGGGTTGGGGGCGCCATCAGGTGCGTTGCCCACGCTGGAGAGCTCCCAGAAGTGGGTCTCGCCACGGTCGTGGTGGTCGGCCTGACGACCGATCTCGATGAAGGTCCAGGAGGTGAAGGCGTTGTCGTTGTCCCAGGAGTGACGGTACTCGATGGGCTCGTCCTGCACGCGGATGAGACCGTAATGCTCCATGTAGTTGAGGGCCTCCAGTTCGAAATTGGAAATGACCCACACCACCAGCATGACTCCGAGACCCAGCAGCAGGCCACCGGCGCCGCCGGCGACATAACCCACACCGCCGAACAGGGCCACGGTGGGCAGGCTCATGAGGTAGCCCCGGATCCAGCGGTTGGACAGGGAGAGGAAGCTCTTGCCCAGGCGCGTCAGGCGCTTTTTCTCCGTCAGATACCCGAAGTAGGACTGACCCACGTGGGAGATGACGAAGTGCTTGTAGAGGCTGCGACCGCGCGGCGAAGTGGCGGGATCGACGTCATCGCCCATCTTGTTGTTCTGGGGCCCGAGCCAGGCACGACCGAGTTCCAGGTGGTGATTGTAGACGTGGGCGAAGCAGAAATGCGCGGCACCCGACAGCCCCATGAGCCAGCGGGAGATGACGAAGCTGAAACCCTTGGTATGGGACAGCTCGTGGCCGAACATGATGCCCAGACCCTGGTGCATGGCGGCGGACAGGGTGGCGCCGATGAGGCCCACACCGGTGATGCCGGCGGTATAGGCGATGGTGGCGTCGGTGCCGGGCACCGCGAAGGCCGCCGTCTCCATGGGGACACCCGCGAGGTACTGGTAGAGGCGCCACACCAAGGCCAGCTGCAGGAGAATGAAGCTCGGCAGCTGGAGATACATCATGAGGTTGAGGAACCAGGCGGCACCGGCCGGCTTGCCGTTCTCGTCCACGGCCGCACCCTTGGTGTGGATGGAGGAGGTCAGGGTATCGATGACGATGTTGGCACCGAAGATGGCGACGCCCAGCCAGACCCAGGGGCCACCGATGAGGATGCCCGCGGCAGCCGCGAGCACCCCCAGGGGCGTGTACATGTACACGAGGTTTCCGAAGATTAAGTTACGCATAGCTAGTGCTCCTCACTGAAGTAACGATTGAAGTTTTTCTGGTGCATCCGCGTCCCGTGACACGTTTGACATCCTGAGGAGTATTAAAAGTTTTCAGTGGAGTAGAGAACAGCCGTAAAACTACCTACGGGTGCGGCGTAATATACAGTAAGGTTTGAGGCCATCCATCGGGCGCCGGAGGGAGGCGCCACGGGTCTGGGGACGCCTCACGGCAGGCCGCGTGCCCGTGACAGCGCCCCGGCCCCGTCAACGCCAGTGCCCGCCGGGGCCGCAGGGCTCGAAACCCGATGTTCCCGGGCCTTCAGGCGTTCTCACGGGAATCGAGGCCGGCGTCCAGCACGATCTGCATCAGTTCACCGATGGTGCGGGCACCCAGCTTGTTCATGATCTTCGCCCGGTATCCCTCCACCGTGCGCACCGAGAGGTCCATCTCGTAGGCAATGAGCTTGTTGGGTTTGCCCAGACCCAGATGGGCCAGGACATCCCGCTCCCGGGGGGTGAGGCTGGCCATGTTGGCCCGCAACTCCTCCTCCTCGTCCTGTTTGTTCCAGACGGCGGTATAGCGGTCCAGCCCGGCCTGGATGGAATCCAGCAATTCCTGGTCATTGAACGGCTTCTGGAGGAACTCGAAGGCCCCCGCCTTCATGGCACGCACGGTGATGGGCACGTCGCCATGGCCGGTGATGATGATGACCGGCATGTGTACACCCATGCCCTGCAACCTGTCCTGGAGTTCCAGACCGCTCATGCCGGGCATGCGAATATCCAGCACCAGGCATCCCCGGCAGCCTTCGTCGCACTGATCGAGGAAATCCTGGGCCGACGGATAGGGTTTGCCCTCCAGCCCCACCTGCTCCACCAGCCAGCAGATGGCGTCGCGCACGGCGGAGTTGTCATCCACCACATGGACGGTGGTGCGCCCGCCGCGGGACTTCTTATTCATTCCTCTCCCCGTCACCCCTCTCCGCCCCGCCCGGCGTCTCGGAAGCGGTGGCGACGGGCACGGTGAAGCGGAAGGCCGCCCCGTCATCGGAGTTCTCGGCCAGCCACATCCTGCCACCATGGGTTTCGATGATGCCCTGGCTGATGCTCAGACCGATGCCGAGCCCCTCGGGCTTGGAGGTCACGAAGGGGGCGAACAGGCGCTGGCTCATCTCCGCCGGGCAACCGGGTCCGGTATCCCTGAGACCAATGGTCACGAAGCCGGGCGGGTGTTCATAGGCGTCGATGAAGATGCGACGCTCCCCTTCCGGCGCATTCATCAGGGCATCGAAGGCATTGCGTACGAGATTCAGCAACACCTGCTCCAGCTGGATGCCATCGGCATAGACCGGGGGCAGATCGACGGGCACGTCCACGCGAATGTCCATCATCTTCTGACGGGCCTCCGCACTGACGAAATCCATCACCTCATCGACGATCACCGCCATCCGCACCGGCTCCCGGCGCATCTCCCCCTTGCGGGCGAAATCCCGCAGACGACGGAAAATGGCCCCGGCGAGTTCCGCCTGTTTGACCACCTGATTGAGGCCGTAACGCACCCGCTCCGGGTCGGCGTTGTCCCGTTGCAGGATCTGCAGGCAACCCTGGGCATAGGTGGTAATGGCGCACAGGGGCTGATTCAACTCATGGGCCAGCCCGGAGGTCATCTCCCCCAGGGTGCTCAGCCGCGCCACATGGGTGAGCTCCTCCTGCCGCGCCCTGGCCTTCTCCTCGGCCTCCAGCAGATCGGTGATATCACGCCCGGTGGAGATGTAATGGGTGATCTCACCATTCTGATTCTTCAGTGGACTGATGGTCTTCTGCTCGTAATAGAGGGTCCCATCCTTCTTGCGATTGGTGAGGGTGCCGCGGTAGATGTCGCCGGCGTTGATGACGGCGTTGAGCTCCCTGTAGAACTCGGCGTTATGGAAGCCGGAGCGCAGGAAATGGGTCTTGCGTCCGAGGACGTCTTCCTGGGTGTATCCGGTCAGCCTTTCGAATGCCGGATTCACGTATTCGATATAGCGGTTGCGATCGGTGATGGCCACGATATCCGCCGTCTGCTCCAGGGCCCCCGACAGCTTGCGCATGTGGGCATCCGCCCGCTCCCGTTGGAGCTCGCTCGCCACCCAGCGGGACATCAGCTTCAGCAACTCGCTGTCCGCGGAGGTGAAGGGCTTCTTGCGCGGGATCCTGCCGAGGAAACACAGGGTCCCGTTGACGTTCTCTTCCACCTGAACCACGGTGCCGATGTAGGCCTCGAGGCCGGCCTTCAGATAGGCCGGATGATCCGTCCACTCGGTCTCCTCACCCGCATGGGTGATGGCCAGGGGTTCCGACGATACGATGGAAGTGCCGCAGAAGGTCTGATCCACGGGATAGCGCTTGCCGGCGGAATACTCGGTCTCTCCTCCCACGGAGCGCAGCACGTCCAGGTAGGGTCCTTCGATACGCGACAGCACGCCCACGGGCAGGCGGAACTGTTCGCAGCCGAGGCGCAACACCTCGTCGAGTTTGTCCTCCAGGGCGAGGGATTCGGAAGAGATGATGGCATGAAACTTCCGCAGCACGGTGACGTGGCGGCGCATGTCCTCCTCGGCGTCCACCCGCGAGGTCACATCCTGGAGGATCAGCATGAAACCACGCTGTCCGGTGCGGTATGCCAGGGGGGCGATGGTCACCTCGATATAGGACAGTTCCCCCTGGGGGGGCCGTATCTCGAAGACATCCCGGCTCTGGTACTTGTCATCGGCCGAACACCGCTCCTGCAGAGTGGCGAGGCGTTCCCGCTCGGCCGGGGCGAAGAATGCCCCCAGGGGTTGGCCGAGCACCGGACGTTCGTCCTTAGTCAGGAGGTCCTGGGCCCGCCGGTTGACCGTGATGACGGTCCCCGTCAGGTCCACCGTGACCACGCCCACGGGGGCATAGTCCAACAGGCGGTCCAGATAATGGGTCGCCTCCGGCTTCTGTAACGGAAACTTCTCCAGCCGGATCTGGGCATTGGACAGGGTGTCGCGGTGCTGCAGGCGCTGGCGCCGGCGGATGACGGCATCCCGCAGGGCGGCCGGCAGGATATCCATGTCGTCCGTCGACCATACCGCCACCTCGTTGCCGAGAAAGGGGCTGAACAACAGGGTACGCTTTAGCTCTTCGCTGGCAGAGGGGTGCGCCAGGATGAGCACCGGGATCAGCTTGTCGAAGGTATTGACCCGCTGGGCGACCCGCACCGCGTCTTCGGCCCCCATGCCCAGCACCACGGCATCGAGGGGCATCTCGCCACTCTCGAGATTCTGGAAGAGTTCATCCGGATCATCCATGAAATTCACCACGAGATCGTGGGGAAACGCGCGGTCCATCTGCTCAAGCAGGCGCGGGTTGACGCCTATGAGGGTGGCACAACCGACGATGTCCGGATTGTTTTTTGCCAGAGGTTCCACGCGTCAATCGGACAACAGCGGCTGCCCCAGGAGGGCCCGCCCGATCCATACGCGCAACACATCGGTGGTTGGAGACATCAGGTGGGCGGCCCGGGCATCCCGGAGCAGACGATGCAGGCGCGATCCCTGTCGATAACCGATGCCGCCGGTCAGGGTCATGGCCTCGTTGACCAGTTGAACGGCACAGTCGGCGACCTCCGCCTTGGCGGCCATGACGGCCACCAGGGCATCCGGCTCTCCGGCATCGAAGCGACCCGCAGCGCGGTAGATGAGGGCCCGGGTGCGTTCCACGACACCGAAGAGTATCGCCAGGCGTTGCTGGAGGACGGTGGACTGGGCCAGGTTGGAGCCCGTGTGTACGTGGTAACGGCGCATCATATGCCGCCGCGCCTCCTCCAGCGCAGTGCTCGCCACCCCGAGGAAGGTACCGGCCATGGCCACCAGAAAATAGGGCGTCACCACGTTGAAGATGTACCAGATCTGGTCGCCCTCCTTGCCCAGCAGGTTGTGGCGCGGGATCCGGACCTTATCCAGTTCCATGGAACGGGAAGAGTTGCCCCGCATCCCCAGCCCATCCCACGGCGGGCCCCACTTGATGCCTTGGGCCGCGCCATCCACCACCACGCAGGAGAACTGGCCCACGGGCGCCTCGGGGTCGGCGGCCACCGCCGACACCACATAGGAGTCCGCCTGGCTGCCGTTGGTGACGAAGGTCTTGGCCCCGTTGAGGACGTAGTATTCGTCGTCCAGATAATCCAGCGACGTCTTGGGGAAGTAGAAATGGGCACCGGTGCCCGACTCACTCAGGGACAGGGTGGTGATATGACGCCCCTCACATATGGGGGTCAGATAACGCTCCTGCTGGTCCGGGGTCGCATTGGCGGATATCACGGACGCACCAACGGAGTGCATGCCGAAGCAGATGGCGGTGGAGGCGCACTCACGTCCGAGTATTTCACACACCTTGGTCAGGGTCAGTAAGCCCTGCCCCTTCCCGCCATACTCGTTCTGCACCACCAGCCCGCCCAGACCGGCACGTTGCAACGCCCGGAGCCCCTCCGCGGGCCAGCGGGCGTTCTCATCGGCCTCCTCGCTCCTGGGCGCCACCACCTCCCTGGCGATCTCCTGGACCTGGGCGAGAATTGCGTTGACGTCACCCGCCTGCGATGGGCTGAACTTGCGCCGCTTGTAATCAGAGAGAGATACCGTATCCACCATTCAAGCGACCCTTTAATTTAAGTTAGGCGAATGACATAGAGCATGGCTCATTAATGATGGTCGATCAATGAGAATGTCCTGACCTTATCTACGGGTTCTACACGATTGGCATTGGTCCCCACCAGAATATTACCGTCGAGATCACAGCCCCAGAGGTGGTAAGCCTTGAAGTCATGCAGGTCCTCCGGCAGTTGGTCGCGATGGGGCATCTGGCGGGCTACCAGGCGCTCGGTGGATTCCTCCGCGCGCAGCTGCTCGCGAATGCGCTTGAGCTCCTGCTCCAGGTCCTTCACATTCTTTCCGTCCCAGGTGCCCACTACCCGGCCGCCATCCGTTTTGATTTCATCACTCATTTGTCTATACCCCCTTACTGTAAAAACCTCTAACTCGCGTGGACGCCTCTAAAAGATGTCCCGAATCAGTCGCTGTACCTTGGAAGGGATGACCCAGTCCTGGCCGTGCTTCTGCTCGTGTACCGCCACCATCAACTCGTCACGGCTGAAATTGAAGCCCCGCTCGGCAGCCATGTTCAGATACATCTCGATGAAGCTGTCCTTGTCCGGTGCCTCGGCCAGTTTGTCGTAGAGTTCCTTGTCATCCTTCAGGATTTCTCCGAACTGCCTGATGGTTTTCTGGAACTGACGTTCCTTTTCGTATTCTTCTGCCGCTGATTTCAGCATTGTCTTCTCCTCCAGCAATTCAATAATGTTCGACAACGGATGGCGTTCCGCGGGTCCGTAGTCGTGCCGTGCCGTGCGTAAATAACTGCGTGAATAACCTTTTACGAATACAACCAAATTACTTGAGGGTATAGGTTAGCCGTGCCCCACCACCGAGGCTAAGTGGAATGTGTACGGTTGGACATGCGTATTTCTACGTTGTCGGAGGATGCCGGTCCCTGGCGTCCACCGGGCATGGCGGTGGGGATTTACTTCGGGACGGATTGAAAACGGCCCTTGCCCGAGGCTTTCACCGTCGTCGGCCGGCGTCGAAACACAGGCCCGTCAGGGTGCCTCGGAAAGGGCCGGTTCGGCGGCGAAGGCCAGGAGCCCGTCCGCCAATTCGAGGATCTGTTCCTTCATGACGATACGCTCCACCCACCGCGCCGGGATCCCCTCGATGCCATACCACGCCCCCGCGAGCTGGCCATAGACCGCGCCGGTGGTATCGGCATCGGCACCCAGATTGATCGCCGCCATGGCGCCGGAGGCAAAGTCGTCAGTGGTCCAGAAGGCCCACAGTGCCGCTTCGAGGGTCTGCACCACATAACCCGTACCATGGATATGCGGTGGCCGGCGGGTCTTGAAGGAACCATCGGCCACTACCGCGATGCGCGGCGCCAGCGGGTGGTGGTCCCACAACTCCGCCACGGGGGTGTAACGCGCCTCCAGCAAACGTTCCTTCGAAACACCCCGCATCACTCCCACCATGAGAGCGGCCAGATAGCGACAGGCGCTCACCGGTTCCGGGGCCCCGTGGGTGGTACGGGACATCACTTTTGCCAGACGGATGGCCTCGTAGGGGTCCCGGGCAAAGGCCAGGGGCACGGGGGCCAGTCGCATCAGGGAACCGTTGCCACCGAAAAGCGCGCCGGACTCACCGGCAAATGGATTACCCTGGGTCTCGAACCGGTGGAGCGCCTTCGCCACCGCCTCATCGATGTCGAAGCAGGTTCCCGTGGCGCTCAGATATCCATGGCGATACCACCGCACGTAGCGCTCCATCTGGTCCACCAGATCGAAGCCCTGGCATTCCACCAGGCTCGTGGCGAGACACAGGGCCATGGCGGTGTCGTCGGTCCACTGCCCGGGCTCGAGATGGAAGGGCCCGCCCCCTACCATGTCGGTAACGGGCGTGAAACTGCCCGCTGGTTTCAACTTCACGGTGGCGCCCAGGGCGTCTCCGGCCGCGAGGCCCATCAGGGCACCGCGGTAACGGCTCCGTTCATCCACGGCGACGCTCTCTGCCCGGGTCCCGGACGGAGGTCGCGCCTTGAAAGGTGGTTCCATCACCCAAGCTCCTTGTGATGCGAAATCCCGCCGCCCGTCAGAGGTATGCCTGCGGCTCCATCGCATTTGTCATCCACCACCGGGTCGACCCTTCCGTCGGGAACGACAGGGGACCCTCGAAAAGCGCCCTCAGGCGCAAGCCAGGAGGGGTTTTCGTCACCCGAAGGGTCCTCATCAAGCCTGCGCTCCCCTGATAAACGAGAAGGGTCCCGACAAGCGGGGCCCTTCTCGTTTATTGGCGGAGAGGCAGGGATTCGAACCCTGGGACGGTCGCCCGTCGCCGGTTTTCAAGACCGGTGCTTTCAACCGCTCAGCCACCTCTCCAATTGTATTTAACGTCTTATATTATCTGACGCCGGTCACTCCCTGGCGAGCACCGCGTAACCCCTTATCAGGGATTCGAGTCACAGCCCCTGACGCACCTTGAAAAACCCGGCTGCCGCCGCCATTGACAGGTCCAACGGCAAGGCGGCTGAGAATAGCGGAAAATCCGTACTATAACCAAAGGTCATTAACGTTGATATTTCAAACCTGTCGGTTATGATTCGACAGAACTTTCCCCGAGGACCGCAGTCTGAAAATGCGGCACAGAACCAGTATCAACCGGAGGCTCATAACGCCATGAGAAACAACGAATTCACTATTTCACGAGGTCAGGAGTCGGCGCTATCGACCAACAAGGTCCTGCGTCAGACGTACATGCTGCTGTCCATGACCCTGCTGTTCAGCGGGTTGACCGCGGGAATTTCCATGGCCATCAACCCACCCGTCGGGGTGAGCATGATCGCCTCCCTGGTGTCTCTGGGTCTGTTGTGGTTCGTAGTGCCGCGCACTGCCAACTCGGCATCCGGCATCTGGGTGGTATTCCTGGTAACGGGTCTGCTGGGCTTCGGCCTCGGGCCCATCCTCAACCACTACGTCGCGCTGCCCAACGGTGGCCAACTGGTGATGACGGCCCTGGGGGGTACCGGTGTGGTGTTCCTGGGCCTGTCGGGCTATGCCCTGACCACCCGCAAGGACTTCAGCTTCATGGCCGGCTTCATCTTCACCGGCGTGCTGGTGGCCTTCGTCGCCGGCATCGCGGCCATGATCTTCAACATGCCCGCCCTGTCCCTCGGCGTATCGGCCATGTTCATCATGCTCATGTCCGGCTACATCCTTTACCAGACCAGCGAGATCATCCACGGCGGTGAGACCAACTACGTGCTGGCCACCATCAGCCTCTACGTGGCCATCTACAACATCTTCACCAGCCTGTTGCACCTGCTGGGTGCGTTCGGCAGCAACGACTGACCGCCCCGCGGGCTGACTGCCACCAGCCCTCGAAGGCCCCGCAAGAGCGGGGCCTTTTTCGTTTGGGGCGCACAAACCACCGGGTGTTATAATCCCGTCCCGTCCGCGACACACCGTTGTCTCGCAAACTGCACACCCGTCGGATTTTCCCAGGGAGATTTCATTGTCCATGAGAATCGGCATCCCCAGAGAGACCCAACCCGGTGAACGCCGCGTCGCCGCCAGCCCCGAGTCCGTAGAGCAACTGATCAAACTGGGGTTCACCGTGGTGGTGGAAAGCGGCGCCGGCATGGCCTCCCATTTCCATGACGACGCCTATGACCAGGCCGGCGCCGAGGTTGTCGCGAATAGCCGCGAGGTGTGGTCTGCATCCGATGTGGTGATCAAGGTGATGCCCCCCGCGGCCACCGCCTCCGGCGAGCACGAGGCAGACCTCATGAGGCCGGGGGCCACCCTCATCAGCTTCCTGTGGCCGGCCCGCAACGGGGAGCTCCTGCAACGTCTGGCGGCCCGGGGCGTGAACGTGCTGGCCATGGACGCGGTCCCCCGCATCTCCCGGGCCCAGAAGCTGGATGCCCTCTCCTCCATGGCCAACATCGCCGGCTACCGTGCCGTCATCGAGGCCGCGGAGCACTTCGGCCGTTTCTTCACCGGCCAGATCACCGCGGCGGGCAAGATACCGCCGGCCAAGGTGATGGTCATCGGCGCCGGGGTAGCCGGCCTGTCCGCCCTCGGTACCGCCGCCGGCCTCGGCGCCATCGTGCGCGCCTTCGACACCCGGCCCGAGGTCAAGGAGCAGGTGGAGAGCATGGGTGCCGAGTTCCTCGAGGTGGAGATGGAAGAGGAAGGCGGTGGCGAGGGCGGTTATGCGAAGGTGATGAGCGAGGCCTTCATCGAGGCCGAGATGGCCCTGTTCGCGGCCCAGGCCCGGGAAGTGGATATCATCATCACCACCGCCCTCATTCCCGGCAAGCCCGCGCCGAAGCTCATTACCGAGGACATGGTGAAGTCCATGGCCCGGGGCAGCGTGGTGGTGGACCTGGCCGCCGAGCAGGGCGGCAACTGCGCCTGCACGGTGGCGGGAGAGGTGACGGAGAAACACGGCGTCACCATCATCGGCTATACGGACCTGCCGAGCCGGCTGGCCACCCAGGCCAGCCGGCTCTACGCCACCAACATCCGCCACCTGCTGGCAGAATTGGCCCCCGGCAAGGACGGCAACATCGTCATCGACATGGAAGACGAGGTGATCCGTGGCACCACGGTGGTCAAGGCCGGGGAGATCACCTGGCCGCCGCCGCCGCCCCGCATCTCCGCCGCTCCGGCTAAACCGAAACCGACGCGTGCGCCCGTGGTGGAGCAGAAGAAACGCAACCCCCTGTGGAACACCGCCGCCATCATGGGCGTCCTGGCCCTGGTGTTCGCCGGCGTGGGGGCCACGGCGCCACCGGAGTTCCTGAACCACTTCACGGTGTTCGTGCTGTCCTGTTTCATCGGCTACAAGGTGGTGTGGAGCGTGACTCCGTCCCTGCACACCCCCCTCATAAGCGTCACCAACGCCATCAGCGGCATCATCGTGGTGGGCGCCCTGCTGCAGATTTCCGCCCCCCCCGGCAGCATCGTCACCGTTCTCGCCTTCATCGCCGTACTCATCTCCACCATTAACATCGCCGGCGGCTTCCTGGTCACCCAGCGCATGCTGGGCATGTTCAGAAAGCAGGACGACTAAGGAGCGACCCACCCCATGTCTTCAGGACTCACCACCGCCGCCTACCTCGCCGCCGGCGCCCTGTTCATCCTCTCCCTGTCGGGCTTGAGCCATCCCGAATCGGCGCGCCGCGGCAACCTCTACGGCATGGTGGGCATGTTCGTCGCCATCGTGGCCACGGTGTCCATGACGGCGGTCACCAACTACGCCCTCATCGCCCCGGCCATGATCATCGGTGCCGCCATCGGCCTGGTGGTGGCCCGCCGGGTGGCCATGACCGCCATGCCGCAGCTGGTGGCCATGCTCCACAGCTTCGTCGGGCTGGCCGCCGTGCTGGTGGGCTTCGCCACCTATCTGGACCCGGGCGTACACCATCCCGGCGAGGTGGAACGCACCATCCATGAGATCGAGATCTATCTGGGCGTCCTCATCGGCGCCCTCACCTTCACCGGCTCGGTAGTCGCCTTCGGCAAGCTCCAGGGGGTCATCGGCAGCAAGCCCCTGATCTTTCCGGCCCGCCATTGGCTGAACCTGGGGCTGCTGTTGGCCAGCATCTTCGCCGGCTACTGGTTCGTGGGGGCAAACCCCGGCCTCGGCCTCACCATGCTGCTGGCCATGACGATGATGGCCCTGCTGTTCGGCGTGCTCATGGTAGTGGCCATCGGCGGTGCCGATATGCCGGTGGTGATATCCATGTTGAACAGCTATTCGGGATGGGCGGCGGCAGCCACCGGATTCATGCTCTCCAACGACCTCCTGATCATCACCGGGGCCCTGGTAGGTTCCAGCGGCGCCATCCTCAGCTACATCATGTGCCGGGCCATGAACCGTCACTTCCTGTCGGTGATCGCCGGCGGCTTCGGCGCCACCGCCACCAGCGGGGGGGGAGACGACGGCGAGCAGGGGGAGGTGGAGGCCATCAGCGCCGAAGAGACCGCCCAGCTCCTGCTGGATGCCGATGGGGTGGTCATCGTCCCGGGCTACGGCATGGCGGTGGCCCAGGCCCAGCACTCCATTGCCGAGATCACCGCCAAGCTCAAGAGCAGGGGTGTCGACGTGCGGTTCGCCATCCATCCGGTGGCCGGGCGCATGCCGGGCCACATGAACGTGCTGCTGGCGGAGGCCAGGGTACCCTACGACATCGTGCTGGAGATGGACGAGATCAACGCCGACTTCCCCGGCACCGACGTGGTACTGGTGATCGGCGCCAACGACATCGTCAATCCCAGCGCCCAGACCGATCCCGGCAGCCCCATCGCCGGCATGCCGGTGCTGGAGGTCTGGAATGCCAGGACGGTGGTGGTGATGAAACGCAGCATGGCCACGGGCTATGCGGGGGTGGAGAACCCCCTGTTCCTGCGCGAGAACACCCGCATGCTGTTCGGCGACGCCCGGGCCACCGCCGAGGCCATCCAGGGCGCCTTGTAAGGACAGTACCGCACGTGGCCCGCCGGCGCGGCTACTGCCCTATCACAGGACGTGGGGTAAAGGCCGGGGAAGCCAGGCCCGGGAACGGACCAGGCCCCTACCGCTCCAGGTAGGCCTTCAGGGCCCAGGCGTTGTTGTAGCGCTCCTCCTTGGCAGAGAACAGCAATGTGGTGCCCTCATCATCCATCTGACGTCGCAGCTCCGCCACGGCTTCGGCATTGGCGTCCAGCTCTTCGAAATAGCGGCGCTGGAACTCATCCCATTTGTCCGCGTCGTGCTTGAACCACTGACGCAACCGCGCCGACGGAGCGATATCCCGGGCCCAATAATCCACCCGCGCCTTGTCTTTGGACAGGCCCCGGGGCCACACCCCGTCCACGAGGATGCGCCGGCCATCCCCGGCGACGGGGGATTCATAGATGCGCTTTACCCTGAGTTTCACCGCGCGGCCCTCCCTTTCTGTGGCCCACAGTGAAGCAGAAAAGAACGGCCCTCGCCATGGTACGGCGGCCGCGGATTAACTCACGGTGTCATGCCATGGCGCGCCGCGGGCTCTGCCAGGTCGCGCGTGCCGGGGATCGGGAGTTGGCCGGCGTTCAGGTGGAATGGGTCGCTCCCCGCCGCCGCGCCTGATGCCCAGGCGCCACGGCGAGGGCGCCCACCGGACAGGGGGCGACACAGGCACCACAGCCGGTGCAACGTACCTGGTCCACCACGAGGCGCCGCCGGCCATCCATGGCCAGGGCCCTCTGGTCGCAGCGGCCGAGACACGACATGCACAGGACGCCGTTCCAGGCCAGGCAACGATCAGAGGCCAGATGCACCTCGCCCCACACCCGTCCCTCGCTGCCGGGGGTCACTGCGTGACGTTCCGGGCAGGCCTCGAGACACTCACCACAGAAGGTGCATCCCGCCAGGGTGAAATCCAGGTAGGGCTCGCCCGCGAGACGATGGTCCAGGGGATGGAAACGGACGATCTCCCGGGGACACGCGGGCTCACAGGGCCCACAGCACTGGCGGCAACTCGACTCCGCCGCCTGCAGGCCCGGGGGCCAGGGGCCGAGACGCGTGGTGCGCCCCTTCACGCGTCCCCGCCCCTCCCGTGTCAGGAGTTCGCCCCGCAGCAGCCCCCGGCGCACCGGATCCGGGGCGCCGGCGTCACCGGGGCCGGCCATGGTACGTCCTGTGTCCTGGCATGCCTTCGCGCAATGGCACCCTAGTCACGGGTATTGGCCACCAGGGGTTCGGCGTCGGACTGGGGCACATGGCACTGGGAGCACACGTAGTTGGCACCGGACAGGGTCTTTTCATCGCCCTTACCCTTGAAGCCCCCATAGTGGCTGCGGGGTATGGGCGGGGTCGTCCCCTTGCGGTGTTCGCGGCCGATGAGGTGAGGCCGATCATGACAGCCGGCACAGGCGTTGTTGTCTGCGGTGATGGGCAGGAACGCATCGATGGCATGGGGTATCTGGGGCGGCGCGCCTTCATAACCGCCATAGGCCCGGGGCAGGAGTTCGCTCTGGTGTGGCTGGGCATCCTTATAGGCGAAGGCATCCGGGGTCGGGGTATCGAAGACGCTGGTCTTGCTGAGGCCCATCTCGTCCGCCGCCAGGGGTTCGGCGGCGGCAACGGACCCATAGGCCAGCAGGGCACCCATTATGAAAGAACGGCTGATTCTCATGTCACTCTCCTGTGATGGACCTGTTGGTTGGTGCCCCCGGCAGGGACGTCGATACGGGGGCGCAGCCCGAAGGCGAGGGTATCCTCCGGACATACGGTGATGCAGCGCCCACAGTTGGTGCACTCCCCCGAGGCGATCATTCCCACCTCGGACGCCCGGCGGAGGTTCAACACCTGGGGTTCGGGGCACACCCGGGCACAATCGCCGCAGTGGGTGCAGCTGGGGGTGTCGAAGGCCACGCGTACCAGGGCCACGCGCCCCACCAGGGCATAAAAGGCGCCCAACGGGCACAGGTGGCCGCACCAGCCGTTGCGCAACACCAGCAGGTCGAAGAGCAGGATCCCCAGCACCACCACCCAGCCCATGCCGATGCCGTAGAGCAACTCGCGGTGGAGGATGGCGATGGGGCTGATCCACTCGAAGGCAGCCACGCCCATGAGCACCGACAGCACCAGGCTCAGGACCAGCACGCTGTAGCGCAGGTTGCGGCTCACATGGAATATGTCCGCGACCCCCAGGCGCCGCCGCAGCCAGGCCGCGCCATCGGCGACCATATTGATGGGGCAGACCCAGGCGCACCAGGTACGCCCGCCGGCGAGCCCGTAAACCCCCAGGATGATGGCGGCCCCCAGCCACACCTCCGGGTTGAGCACCACCCCGGTCAGGGAGATCTGCAGGACCGCAAAGGGGTCCGCCATGGGGATGGCCCCCAGCACCTCGGAGGCACTCAGGTTGCCCTGCAGCAGGGGCCGCCCGAAGACGTTCCAGCCCCACTGGGCGGTGCCGAAGAACAGCACCAGCAGCCCCACCTGGACCACACGCCGGTAGATGATGTGCCGCCACACCCGTAGCCTGCCGCCGAGGGAGCGGGGCATGACGAAGTGCCGGACCGGCCGGCCGTTGGGCCCGAGGCGCGGTGGGTGGGTGTCGTTCACGGCTCCCCCTCGTTGAGATAATCAAGGCCCGTAGGGGCGGCCGGTGATCCGGCCTTGGCACGACCCGCATCGAAGTCCTCGGTGATGCCGGCGGCGTTCTTCCAGCCGAGGCGGTAGTGCTCGCCGATGCGGCCCCGCACCAGTTCGGGCTGCACCACCCGGATGGCAGCCACCTCGGTGGGACAGGCCTTCTCGCAGATCCCGCAGCCGGTGCAGGCATCGCTGTGCACCAGGGGCACGAACATGGCGTGCCTGCTGATACGCCGCGGATGGTGCTCCACGGTGATGGCCTTGTCCGTCAGGGGACACTCGCGGTGGCAGATTTCGCAGCGCAGCCCCTGCCAGGACAGGCAGTTCTCGATGTCGATGACGGCCTGCCCCATGCGGGCATCGGCGATGTCCTCGAGCCCCGGATCCAGGGCCCCCGTAGGACAGGCGTTCATGCACGGGATGTCCTCGCACATGTAGCAGGGGATGTCCCGGGGGACGAAATAGGGCGTGCCGATGGGTATCGTCTCGGCGCTGTGGGCAAGCCTCAGGGTATCGAAGGGACAGGCCCGCACACATTGGCCGCACTTGATGCACCGGGCGTTGAAATCGTCGGCCATGCGGGCCCCGGGGGGACGAATGGCGTAGGCCGCGGCGTTGGCCTGCTGCTTCAACAGATAGGCCCAGACCAGTCCGCCCGTGACCGCCAGGGCGGCCGCCTGGGCGGACTTGATCAGGAAATCCCTGCGCGTGCTGCTCATCAATCCTACTCCGGCCGGTGGCCACGGGCCGTCTGCCGGCCCGCCCGCCGGGCCTCAGACCTTGTAGACCTTCACCGCGGCCTTCTTGAAGTCCGTTTCCTTGGACATGGGACAGGTCATGTCGATGCATACCTTGTTGGCGAACACCCCTTCGTCGAAGAAGGGCAGGAAGGTATAACCCCGGGGGGTGCGGTTGCGTCCCTGGGTCTCCACCACCGCCTTGATCCTGCCGCGACGGGACTCGATCCAGGCGACGTCGTTGCGCTTGAGGCCCCTGGCCTTGGCGTCTTCGGGGTGCATGTACAACTGGGCCGTGGGCACCGCGCGGTGGAGTTCGGGCACCCGCCGGGTCATGGTGCCCGTGTGCCAGTGCTCCAGCACCCGCCCGGTGGCCAGCCACAGGTCGTAGTTGTCATCCGGCTGCTCCGGCGGCGCCGCGTAGGGCCGGAAGAAGATCTTGGCCTTGTCGGGCAGGGGCTTCTTCTCGGCACTGGTGACGCCGTCCAGGTCGCCGGTGGGCGTGGCCTTCAAGGCCTTGCCGTAGAAGGCGAAACCCGCCCCCTTGGGGACGTAGGGGTCGTACTCCTCGTTGAAACGCCACTCGGTCTCCTTGCCGTCGATGACCGGCCACTTGAGACCGCGCACGTCGTCACGCATGTAGGTATCGAAATCGGCGAGGTCGTGGTGGTAATCGAGGCCGAACACCCGGTACTCGTTGAACAGGGCCTTCTCCGGGAACCAGCCGTCCCCCAGGCGTTCCGCGATGTGATTGCCGTGGCCCTTGGCCACCGCCGCATCGGGCCAGGCCACCTTGCGGTTCTCCGGGGTGGCGAACAGCACGTCGTAGAGGGTGTCCTCGGGGGAATAGCCCATCTTCGCGGCTGCGGCCAGCACGTCCGGCAAGCTGCCGTCCTCGAAGCCCTCCGCCTTGAGGCCGGGTAGCGGCTGCTCGCCCCACACCTCCTTGAGCCTGAACCGCTTGGCGAACTCCAGCCCCTGCCACACGTCTCCCATGGCCTCACCGGGGGGCGGCACCTGTTCGCGCCAGCCCTGGGTGCGGCGCTCGGCATTGCCGTAGAGGCCCCATTTCTCGAAGATCATGGCGGTGGGCAGGATGAGGTCGGCCACCTTGGCCGACACCGTCGGGTAGGCCTCCGAGACCACCAGGAAGTTGTCCTGCTTGCGGGCAGCGGTTATCCAGTGGTTGGCATTGGCGGTGGCCTGGAAGGGGTTGTTCACCTGCACCCACGCCCACTTGACGCTGCCGTCCTCCAGATCGCGCATGATCTTGGTGATGTGGCTGCCGGTCTTGGGGTTGAGGGTGTTGGGGGGCAGCTTCCAGATCTTCTCCGCCCGTTCCCGATGCTTGGGATTGCCCACCACCATGTCGGCGGGCAGGCGATGGGCGAAGGTCCCCACCTCGCGGGCGGTGCCACAGGCGGAGGGCTGGCCGGTGAGGGAGAAGGCGCCGTTGCCCGGCATGGACTGCTTACCCAGCAGCAGATGCAGCATGTAGGCCTGTTCATTGACCCAGCTGCCGCGATAGTGCTGGTTGAACCCCATGGTCCAGAAGGTCACCACCTTGCGGTCCTTCTCCAGGTACAGGTCCGCCAGCTGCTCCAGTTTCTTCTTGTGGGACTCCAGGGTCTCGTCCGGGTCGCCCTTGGAGAGTTCCGCCACGAAGTCCAGGGTGTAGGGATCCAACCCCTTCTTGAAGTCGTCGAAGCTGATCTGCCAGTGCTTGACCGGGGCCGCCGTGTTGTTCTGCTTCACCCGGGTCCCTGGCTCCTTGCGCTGGGCGATGGCCTCGTACTTGTCCAGGGTCACCTCGAGTTCCTTGGCCTGGATGTCCTTCTCCGCCTCGAAGGCGTACTCGTCGGTGGGGCGCATGCCGTAGCCGATGTCGTAGGGCCCGGTGGCGAAGACACAGTGCTTGTCCACGAACTCGTGGTTCACCGCGTCCCGCGCGATGGCCTCCCGGGCCAGGTAGTTCATGATGGCCAGGTCGGTGCCGGGCTTGAACACGATCTCGGCATCGGCGATGTCCGAGGACTGGTTGCCGTAGGTGGTGAGATTGACGATGCGGGTATTGTCGCTGGACAGGCGGCGGTCGGACACCCGTGCCCACAGAATGGGATGACACTCGGCCATGTTGGCGCCCCAGGTCACCACGGTATCGGTGTGTTCGATGTCGTCGTAGGTGCCCGCCGGCTCGTCGATGCCGAAGGTCTGAATGAAGGCCACCACGGCGGAGGCCATGCAGTGGCGGGCGTTGGGGTCGATGTTGTTGCTGCGAAAGCCCGCCTTCATGAGCTTGGCGGAAACGTAGCCCTCGGGGATGGTGTACTGCCCGGAGCCGAAAATGGCCACGCCGTGGGGACCGAGCTCGCCGTAGGTCTTCTTGAACCGGACCGCCATCTCGTCGAACGCCTGCTCCCAGGTCACGGGATGGAACTTGCCCTCCTTATGGAATCTGCCGTCCTTCATACGCATGAGGGGCTGGGTCAGCCGGTCCTTGCCGTACATGATCTTGCCGTTGAAATAGCCCTTGATGCAGTTGAGGCCGCGGTTCACGGGGGCGTCGGGGTCACCCTTGGTGGCCATGATGCGGCCATCCTTGGTGGCCACCATGATGCCGCAGCCGGTGCCGCAGAATCGGCATACGCTCTTGTCCCACTGCCAGTCCTTCTCGGCCTCGGCGGCCTGGGCGATGGAGGACTTGCTAACCGGTACACCGACGGCCGCGGCGGCCGAGGCAGCCACACTGCTCTTGAGAAAGTTTCGTCGGGTCAACTCCATGGCGGTTCTCCTTAGAAACGTGAAAGATGAGACCGGCGGCGCCGGCCCGCTAATACCGAGCTGTTAATCTCTGAGATAGTCGGGAACGGTCGGCCCATCGAGGGCACCCACGCGCTCCGGCGGGTAGTTTCGGGGGTCTTCGGCGAAGTAGTGATAGGCCATCTCGGCCATCACCACATGGGGCAACTGTTTGATACGCTTGAGGCCGGCCACCTCGTCGTCGATGGACTCGGCTTCCTGAACCACGATAATGCGCCCGCAGGGCGGGTCGGTATGATGGACCTCGACGCCGGGCAGTGCCGCCAGTTCCGCCACAACGGCGGCCATGTTCGGGGGCTTAGCCACCACGAGAATGCCGGATAGGTTCATGTCTTTCTCCACTGCCGAAAAATGGGCGAATCTGGCGTTCGCATCACCAATCACCCTAGATGTGCCGACGGGTAGAGTCCTTGATCCAGAACAATATTCGCAGTCGTAAATTGATTGAAATCAACGCGTTAGTAATTGATTAAATAAGCAATGACTGGTTATTCAAACCACCACCCCCAACCCCCAGTGGCCCCTTGACCCCCGCCTTCTCACCCCGGGGTGCCGTGCTGCGGTTGTTCCGCCTCATCCACGGCGGCGGCCGGCGCCTGAGGCGGCGCCTGACGCCCGCGGGCCAGGTCCTCCTCGGGGCCACGCTGACGGCCGGGGCCCTGGGCGTGGATACGCGCCAGAGCGTCGCCCACCAGCTGTTCGCCCTGGGCATGGCTCTGCTGCTCACCGCCTTCCTGCTTGCGTTGTCCCACCGCGGCCGCTACACCGTCGCCCGCCATCTGCCGCCGCTGGCGACCGTGGGCCAACCCTTCACCTATCGCCTCCATCTGCGGGCGCAAACGGGCGTCCTCGACGATGGTCAAGGCGTCCTGGAGGAACTCGAGCCGGCCTATCCCAGCCCGGCGGCCTTTCGCCGGCCAGGCACCCCGGCGGACCAACACCACAACTGGTTCGACCGTAAGGTGGGTTATCCACGTTTCGTGGCCCTGGTGCGCCAGGGCATGGGCGCATCGATCCCCGAGGTGACCCTGCCGGCCGGCCCCGCCACTGCCGAGGCGGAGGTATGCATCACCGCGACGCCGTTGCGGCGCGGCTTCATCTACTTCACGGGCACCCGGCTGGCGCGCCCGGAGGCCCTGGGTCTCGCCCGCTCCCTTCATGGCACCGCCGCTCCGGACCGCCTGCTGGTGCTGCCCCGGCGCTACGCCGTACCCCGCCTGGCCCTCCCCGGCCGTCGCCGGGAGCAACCCGGGGGGGTTGCCCACTCGGGGCATGTGGGCGAATCCGAGGAGTTCGTGGCCACCCGCGACTACCGCCCGGGCGACCCCGTGAGACGCATCCACTGGCGCGGCTGGGCACGCACCGGCCACCCCGTGGTGCGGGAATACCAGGACGAATTCTTCGTCCGCCATGCCCTGGTGCTGGACACCTTCACCAGCGAAGCCTCGGCGGCCTTCGAGGACGCCATATCCCTGACGGCATCCTACGTGGTCACCCTGCCCCGCACCGACAGTCTGCTGGATCTGGTGTTCGTGGGGGATCGCCCGCACCGTCTCACCACAGGCCGCGGCACAGGACAGGAGCAACACCTGCTGGAGGCCCTCGCCTGCCTCGGTCCGGCCGCGCCGGGTGGTTTCCAGACCCTGGCGGACAGGCTCCTCGGCCAGGCCTCTCAGATGACCGGGATAGTGCTGGTCCTGGTGGCCTGGGATGCCCCCCGCCGGCGCCTCGTGGAGGGCCTGCGGGCCTCGGGCACGCGGCTGATGGTGTTCGTCGTCTCGGCCGACGAGACCATCGAAACCGCACCCTACGGCGATGGCGGCCGCTGGCTGTGGCATCTGCGGCCCGGCCGCATCCAGGAGGACCTGGACCGCGGACCGGGGCCGGGGGGCAAGGACCCGGGATGAACGGTACGCCGCCCCCGCTGTTGTATGCCGCCTACCTGCTGGTGTGGGGCTACTACGCCGCCATGCCGGTGGCGGCCGTGGGCCTCGCCATCGCCCTGGAGGCGGCGGGGCGGGTGAAATGGCGCTGGCAGATCGACGACCGGGACTTCGATCGCACCGTAGACCTCACCAATGTGTTGTTCATCGTGGCCACCATTTACCTGTTCTCCCGGGACGGGGCCCACGGTATCTTCTCCCTGGTGGGGTGGATGCCCATGCTGATGTTTCCCCTGGTGCTGGTGCAGACCTACAGTGCCCGTGGCGCCATCCCCGCGGGCGCCCTCTTTCTCAGCCTGCGGCGCCAGCGCCGACAGGCCGACAGCGGGGCTTTCCGAGACATTCATCTGGGTTATCCCTACCTCGCCCTGTGTCTCATAGGGGCCGCGGCAAGTGTGTCGCAGGACCCCTACTTCTACCCCCTGATGCTGATGCTGGTGGTGTGGACCCTGGCCGCGGTGCGGCCCGCCCGCTCGCGGCCCCTGGTGTGGGTGGGCGCCCTGCTCCTGGCGGGCGGCCTGGGATGGATGGGGCATATGGGC
Source organism: Thiotrichales bacterium (assembly GCA_011389995.1). Lineage (GTDB taxonomy): Bacteria > Pseudomonadota > Gammaproteobacteria > JAABTG01 > JAABTG01 > JAABTG01. The sequence continues at coordinate 9,939 of JAABTG010000024.1, read as the reverse complement.
ATGCGCGCCCTGCAGACCGAAATGGAAGACCTGGTGCTGGCCTGGATCGGCAACCGCATGGTGGAGAATCGGGATCCCTACCGCACCGTCAGCGCCATTGGCCACATCGGCCGGCTCAAACTGTCCGATGGCATCGTGCTCCATGTCACGGGGCGACCGGCGGATGCCCCCACTCTGCTGCTGCGCCAGGCCACCTATCAGCGCTATGCCTATGGCGTATGGACAGCCCCCCAACACCCCTTCAGCCCCCTGAGGGTGGGCATGAGGGGTACCGACTGGCGGGTCATGGAACGACCCGCAGGCCCCACCCTCACCACCCGCATCAGCGCGCGACCACGCAAGGGCAAGGCCCTGCTGGCCCTTCCCCCCGGAACCTTCGAGGTGGACAGGCTGACGGCGGAACGGGTGCTGCGCAATCCCCTCGGCACCGTCAAGACCGAGGGCAGTCCCGGCTTCATCTTCTTCGAGGCCCTCCATACGGATGGCCCACGGCGTGATGCCCCCCCGGCACCCGAAGACCTCCATGTTGCCTCCCCTTATGCGGAGGTGCTCGATGGCATCGTCCAGGATCTGGGTGTGGGGGGAGGCGACGTGGACCAGGTCACACGGCGCCTCGAGCGGTTCTTCGAGGACGGTTTCAGCTACAGCCTGTGGCAGTCGGCAGGGCGTTCCGATGCACCTCCCCTGGTGAAGTTTCTCACCACCGAGCGCCACGGGCATTGCGAGTACTTCGCCACCGCCACCGTGCTGCTGCTGCGGACAGCGGGACTGCCGGCCCGCTATGCCACGGGCTATGCGGTGGATGAATTCAATCCCCTGGTGGGACACCACGTGGTGCGCCATCGTCACGCCCATGCCTGGGCCCAGGTATGGGATGGCAGCGCATGGCGTGACCTGGATTTCACTCCCCCCGTTTGGTCCGAACTGGAAGAGGCGGAGACGGCGCCATGGTGGCAACCGGCCGGCGACCTCGTGGCACGGTTGGAATTCCTCTTCAAGCGTTGGCTGTGGCGGGAGGACAGCGGTCCTCAGAGCTGGACCCTGTGGCTGCTGCCGCCCCTGGTGGCCCTGCTGGTGTGGCGCCTGGTGCGGCAACGCCGGGTGCACCTGAGGCCCGTGGACCGCGACCGCCGCCGCGAGGCCGCCGGCGGGCTGCCCGACACCCCGCTGATGGCCCTCTATCCGGCCCTTGCCGCGCACCTCGGGCCACGGCCCCGGGGCCGGACCCTGGACCAGTGGTTACGCCGGGCCGAAGCCCGTCAGGGCCGTGCGGACCTGCCCTATGCCGAGTTGCGCGACGCCGTTCAGTTGCACAACCGGCTGCGCTTCGGCGACGGCGATGAGGAGGCGGCCCGGGACGACCTGGCCCGGCGTTGCGAACGCCTGGCCTCCCGCCTCGGCGCCGCACCCGACGGCACCCGGGGCCCTTGAGGCCGCGGCCTCAGGCCGTGGAAAGGTGGATGGGGCGGGGCCCGCGGCCGACGGAAGTCTTCGCCAACGACCCGGCGGCCCCCTCGGCCGCCAGCGGGACGTTCAGATCCAGCCCTGGGTACAGTCCAGGTGGCCGCGCACCCGGCGCAGGCCGTCCATGCCCCCCTCCAGCATCACCCGCAGGGGCGTGCGCTGGCCGAAGTGCCGGCTGGCCTGATGCAACCAGTAGGAGGCCATGTGGGAACTGCGGGGATAGGCCGTGCGCAGGCAATCATCGATGGCCAGGAGGTGCTCCGCGCGGGACAGCATGTGCTCGTCTTCCGGAAACGGCTTGCCACCCTGCAGCTTTCTCAGATCGGAGCCTTTGGCGGAATCCGGCATGCCCAGCAGGCTGCGCTGCTGCCCTGCATCCACCTCCCATTTCTGCAGCACGCTCATGAGCAGGCGTGACAGATTGACGCGGTCCTCCAGGCTGAGGTTTCGTTCGGACATGGTGAGGGTCTGTGTGGCCTAAAACCCCAATAAAGCCTTAAAGACCGTGGGATTTCAACGGATAAAGGCCGGGGGATTTCCCGCCGCGGGTAGACGCCTCTGTCTGGGCGCCCGCCATCAGGGGTGGAGCCTCAGAGGAAGAAGGAGGCCGCCGCCACCAGCAGGATGAGGGCCAGCCCCCCCAGGATCCACAGGAAGACGTTGGACCCCGAATCCTCCGCCGCCCGGGGCCGGGTGGAGCGTGGCGGCGGTGCGTTCTTGCGTTCCGCCGCCGGCTGGGCCATCTCCTGGGTCACCGCGCCGGGGGACACCGGGGCCGCCGCCGACGGCATCACCATGGTCTTCTCGGACTCCGGGCCTTCGTCCGCAGCCACCTTGGGCTCGGGCATCTCCTTGCCCTCGTCCAGATACTTGTAGCGGATGTTGCCGATCTCCACCGTGTCGCCGTGACGGAGCCAGGTCTCGGTGATGCGTGTGCCGTTGACGATGACGCCGTTGGTGCTGCCCACGTCTTTGATGCCCCACATATCGCCGCCGGAGAATATCTTGGCATGCCTGCGGGAGACACCATGGGCCAGCAGGCTGAAGGTATTGGCCTCATCTCGCCCGATGGTGAGGCCGTCGCCGGCGATGGGGATGATGCGGCAACTGGCATCGGGCAAATCGGCATCATTCAGGCACAGTAACCGCGCCTTGGGCGGCCCGGCATCCGAGGACGATGCCGGTGGCGCCATGATCATCGTTTTTTCCCAATCGCTTTCTGAATCTGTTTCCTGCATTTCCGTCAACCGAGTGCACGTGCACCATCCTTGTGGGACCACCCTATTCCATTCCACGATGATGCTTCAATTATTTGATCTTAAGAACTTAATCCCGCGGCCCCGCGGCGCCACAAGCCGTTCCGCGGGGGCCCCGCGAATGAAGTCAGTATAGATCATGGCCCGCGGCCGACGTTAAGGGTATTTTCCGGAGGTGACGGCCGGCCCCGGCCCCCGGCCCATCAGGGCTCATCAGCGGATTCGGCCCCCTCGAGGGCCTCACCCGCCACCAGCCAATGCTCTTCGGCCTCGGCCAGGGCCGCCCGCAGACGGCCCTGCTCGGCCACCAGCCGTTTCAGTTCATCCTTGCGGGCGGGCTCGTAGAGACCGCCGTCCGCCAGCATCGCCTCCACCTCCGTCAATTCCCCGCTGAGCCGGCTCACCCGGGCCTCCGCCTCGGCCAGGGCATCCCGCAATGGCCGCAAGCGGCCGCGCTCGGCGGCCTTGCGGCGACGCCGATCCTTGCCCGCGGGCGGCTCCTGGCCCGTCCCTTCGGCCACCGGCTCTCCCTCGCCGGCCAGCACCGCCCGTTGATAATCATCGAGGTCCCCCTGGAACGGTGTTACCCGGCCGCCCCTCACCCACCACAGCTCGTCCGCCATGGAGCGCAGCAGGTGACGGTCGTGGGATACCAGCACCACACAGCCCTCGAACTCCTGAAGGGCCACGTTGAGGGCGTGGCGCATATCCAGATCCAGGTGATTGGTGGGCTCGTCCAGCAACAGCAGATTGGGCCGCCCGATGATGATGAGGGCGAGAATGAGGCGCGCCCGCTCACCGCCGGAGAAGCCTGCCACCGGTTCGAACACCCGATCCCCGGCGAAGCCGAAGCCACCGAGGTAATTCCTCGTCTCCTGGTCGCTCAAACCCGGTTCCAGTTCGGTGAGATGCCACGCGGGACTCTGGTCATCCCGCAGCCGCTCCATGGCATGCTGGGTAAAGTAGCCGATGTTGAGGCGGGGGGAGCGTTCGGCCTCGCCCGCCAGGGCCGGCAGATCTCCGGCGATGAAACGCACCAGGGTGGACTTGCCGGCACCGTTGGCCCCCACCAGGGCCACCTTGTCGCCGCTGCTCAACTGGAAATCCATGGCCGCCAGGAGGGGGACACCGTCATAACCCACCGCCACGTCCCGCGCCACCAGCAGGGGCCGCGGCAGGTGCTCGGGGGCGCGGAAGTGGAAGTCGAAGGGCGCATCCACATGGGCCGGGGCGATGGTCTCCATGCGGGCCAGGGCCTTGAGGCGGCTCTGGGCCTGGCGGGCCTTGGTGGCCTTGGCACGGAAGCGCTCCACGAAGCGGCGCATGTGCTCCACCTCGCGCTGCTGCTTCTCGTAGGCACTCTGCTGGCCCGCCAGGCGGGCGGCCCGCTGATGCTCGAACTGGGAATAGTCGCCGGTATACAGGCGCACCATGCCCTGCTCGATGTTGACCACGTGATCCACCAGGGCATCCAGGAAGTCCCGATCATGGGAGATCAGCAGCAACATGCCCGGATAGGCCCTGAGCCAGCGCTCGAGCCAGATCACGGCGTCCAGGTCCAGGTGGTTGGTGGGCTCGTCCAGCAGCAGCAGGTCGGAACGGCACATCAGGGCCTGACCGAGGTTGAGGCGCATGCGCCAGCCACCGGAGAACTCGGCCACCGGGCGGCCATGGTCGCCATCGCCGAACCCGAGGCCGTGGAGCAGGCGGGCGGCCCGATGGTGGGCGTCGTAGCCGTGGATGGCGGCCAGGCGGTCATGGGCCACGGCGATACCGTGGCCGTCATCCGCCGCCTCGGCCGCCGCCAGTTCCTGTTCCAGGCGCCGCAGTTCGCCATCGCCATCCATGATGAAGTCGAGGGCGCTGCGATCCGTGGCCGACATCTCCTGGGCCACGTGGGCGACCACCGCTCCCGCCGGCATCTCCACCTCGCCGGCATCGGCATGGAGGGTCCCCAGCAACAGCTGAAACAGGCTCGATTTGCCGCTGCCGTTGGCCCCGGTGACGCCCACCTTCCAGCCCGCGGCGAGGGTGAAAGAGGCGTCCTCGAACAACAGGCGGGGGCCGCGGCGCAGGTTGACGTTGCGGAAGCTCAGCATGTGAAGGAGGTCATGGCGTGCTCGTGGTGGTGGAATGGCGCGGGGACCAACCGGGTGGCGTCGTGGCGTCCGGGTTGCGGCCCGGGCCGGTGGCAGGCAGGCTCTGGCGATGGCAAAAAAGAACAGAACCCCCTGCCCGTGTGGCAGCGGAAAGTTCCCCGAGGCCTGCTGTGACCGGCTCATCGTGGACGGCCTCCCCGCCCCCGATCCCGAGGCCCTGATGCGCTCCCGCTACACGGCCTTCGTGCGGGGCGCCGGGGATTATCTCCTAAGCACCTGGCATCCGGAAACCCGGCCCGCCACCCTGGAGGATCCCGCACCGGACCTCAAATGGACAGGGCTGGAGGTCTACCAGGCCGCCACCCGGGGCGGCGAGGGGAGAGTGGAATTCGTGGCCCGCTACAAGCTGGGCGGGCGCGCGGGACGCCTCCATGAGCGCAGCCGCTTCCGCCGCCTCGGCGGCCGCTGGTACTACCTCGACGGCGAAGGGGACTGAGGCCATGCCAGCCTCCGCGGCTCCCCGAGTCGAAGCGGCTTAAGGATGGGGCGCCATGCCCAGGGCATTACGTCCCTGGAGTTCCATCTCCAGGGTCTCCTCATGGTCGGAGAGAATACCCGCTCGGCGAATGGACAGGCGGATGACATCCCCCGGCCCCTTGTCCAGGAGGGCCAGCTTGACATCGGCGTAGTGGGACACGGGCCGGCCGTCGATGGCCACCAGGATGTCGTCCTTCTCCACCCCGGCGGCCTCGGCAGCGCCCCCGGGACTCAGACCCTTGACCGTGACGCCGCCTTCGCCGTCGGCATCCAGGATCACCCCCATCAGGCCGGCCTCGGGCAGGTCCCGGGGGGACGCCAGCACCAGATAATCCGCCATCTCGCGGTCCTCGCCGTCGCCATGGGCCACCAGAACGATTCGACCCTCGATTTCGCTGCGTCGGGCCACTCGGCTGGGGATCCCCGAGCCATAACCGATGTGGCCCCGCCCGGCGAACACCACCATGCTCCGGGCGGGGTGATGGGCGAGATAGTCGGCCACCCGTTCCGCCATGCTCTCGTCCCAGGTCAGCTGCACCTCCACGAAGCGCTCGAAACCACCCCCACCCGCCCTTTCGGGATGGGCCTCGTACACCTGCCGCAATCGGGCCTCGTAGGCGTCCCCTACGGGCCCGTAGGACCGGGGCAGGTGGGGAAGCAGTTCCTGGGGCACATCGGCCCGTCCCATCTCCCCCACCGCCCGGGTCAGTTCCGCCGGCGCGTTGAGGGCCACCACCGGGATGCCGTTGTCGCGGGCGAAGCGGAGGATGGGCCGATAGAGGCGATAATCGAAAGACCAGCGGGAGAAATACTCGGTACGGGCGAGCATTTCCCCCTCGCTCAGGTCGCCCCGTATGTAGGCGTCCAGATGATCCTGGAAAGGCTGCTGGAACCATTCCACGCCGATGGCCAGGTTGGGGTCTCTGGCGTGGAGGCGGCGTAATACGGCAAGCTGCACCAGGTGATCCGCGTAGGCAGTGTGCACTTCACCCACGTAGACCACCCGGTCACCGGCGAGGGCATCCACCACCGCCGACAGGGCATCGCTTGCCTTGAGATCCACCGTGGGGGGATCGACCATCTGAACCGTAGCGGCGGCGACCGCCGTATTCCATGCAAGGGCACACAAGAGGATCGGGATGAAGGCACGGGACATGGGAAGAAATCGCTCCAATGGTATTGTGGGACCGGCTTCGCCCCGCCGCGGTTGGTGGTGGGCCGGCTGGCTGCTGTGGGCTGCCACTGCCGTGGCGGCGGAATCGACGGCGGGGATGACCCACCGTCTGCAAGTGACCCTCGAACCCGCTACGGGTTCCATCCGGGTGGTGGATCAGATAACCCTTCCCAACCTTAGCAGACAGACCCCGCCCTTCGCCCTGCACCGGGCATTTCGCCCCCGCACGGTCGAGGGCTCGGTAACGGAACTGCCGCGTCGTGGCGATGACCTGCTGCGCCATTATCGCATCGTCTTCGAGGCCCCCTCCCGGGAGGTGGAGATCCACTACGAGGGCCGCCTGGGGGTGGCCGCCGAGCGCACCATGGGTGGCATGCCCCGGGCCACGGTGGAGCCGGCTGGTGTCTATCTGGATGGTTCGTCCGCTTGGTATCCGCGCTTCGAGGGTCCCATCACCGCCTTCACCCTGGAGGTGGACGGGCCATCCGGGTGGCAGACGGTGAGCCAGGGCCGGCGGAGCACGACGGCCAGCGGGACCAGGTGGCACAGCACCACCCCCCAGGACGATATCTATCTCATCGCCGGTCCCTTCGCCCGCCATGGCAGGGCCCATGGCAACACCGAACTGGAGGTGCTGCTGCTGGAGGACGACCCGCGGCTGGCGGCCCGCTACCTGGAGGTGATGGGTGCCTACATCGACCTCTATGGGGACCTCATCGGGACCTATCCCTACCCCAAGTTCGCCGTCGTGGAAAACCGCTGGGAGACCGGCTTCGGCATGCCCTCCTTCACCCTGTTGGGGTCACGGGTGATGCGGCTGCCCTTCATCCCCTATACCTCCCTGCCCCATGAGATCCTCCACAACTGGTGGGGCAACGGGGTATGGGTGGATTACGCCGCCGGCAACTGGAGCGAAGGCCTCACCGCCTACCTCTCCGACCACCTGATGAAGGCGTTGCGCGGCGAGGGCGCCCGCCACCGCCTCGCCGCCCTCGAGCGCTATGCCAACTTCGCCGCCGCCGGCCGGGATTTCCCCCTCGTCCGCTTCGTCTCGCGCCACGACGATGCGTCCCAGGCCGTGGGCTACAGCAAGGCCCTTATGGTGTTCCATATGGTGCGCCGGGACCTCGGTGATGAGGCCTTCACCGAGGGCCTGCGGCGGCTGTGGCGGGAACGCCGCTTCCGCCCCACGGGCTTCGGCGAGGCCATGGCCCTGCTCACGGGTGAAAGCACGGATCGGGACTACTCCCCCTGGCTCACCCGCACCGGCGCCCCCGGCCTCGCCCTCGACGAGGTGGTCATGAGGGAGTCCGCCAGCGGTTTCGAGGTGTCCTTCACGGTGCGCCAGACCCAGGATGAGCCGCCCTTCGACTTCACTCTCCCCGTGGCCCTGACCTTCGACGACCATGGGCCCGCCGAGCTGCGTATGGTCCGCGTCAGGGGGCGCGAGACCGCCGTGGCGTGGGCCCTCGACGAACGTCCCTCGCGCCTCGACGTGGACCCCGCCTACGACGTCATGCGCCTGCTGGACCCGCGGGAAAGGCCACCCTCCCTGGGGCTCATGTTCGGCTCCGAGACCCAATGGCTGGTCATCCCCGAACACACCGACGCCGCCACGCGCGAGGCCTGGCGGGGCCTGGCAAAACAATGGCAGCGCCGGTTCGGCAACGTGGTGGTGAAGACCGACGCCGACCCCCTGGCGCCGGCGCAAGACACCGCGCTGTGGATCCTGGGGTGGGGCAATCGCGCCCTCGAGGGACGGCGCGAGGCCTTCGCCGGGGCCCATCAGGGGCTCGATGCGAACGGCGCCCGGGTGGCGGATAGCCGCCCCCGGGCGGGCGCCGAGGCGGTGGTGCTGCTGACACCGGACATCCACCGCCAGCGTGTGGGATTCATCGGTGCCGCGTCACCGGCGGCCATCGCCGCCCTGGCCCGCAAGCTGCCCCACTACGGCGGCTACGGGCGTCTGGTGTTCAGGGAGGCCGATGGCACCAATCTGGCCAAGGAGCGCATGGCCGCCCTGGATCCGCCCCTCACGCATTACTTTTCCCCCGCGCCGCCATCCCTGAAGGTGCCCCACCGGCCACCTCTGGTGGACAATCCCGGCCTGGTCGGGGCGGTCTCTCCGCGCCATGGCGGGACGGCGGAAAAACCCTGATGCCGCAAACCTCTTCGAGTGGATTGAAGGTCTGCCCGCAACGGATGCCTGCGGGAGCGGACCCCTGGGCCGGGAGTCCATCAACTCAGCCCCGTCCCACGGCCGCCAGACGGGCGCATCAGCCCATGAATCCAGGATGTGAAGCCCCGCACATGACGGTTGTGCGGGCAGTAACGGTTTTCCCATGACGGCCGTGGCGCCGGCGCCGGGAAAAGGATTAAATGGACATGGGGAAGGGATATAGCCGAAAGGAAGGTTGCCATGAATGACCACAGCATCGCACACGCAGCCATCACTCTTGATCTGACCGAGCCCCGGCGCCCGTCTGCCCGGCCTACGGGCCTGCACAACGTGGGCGAGACCACGGGCATGTTCCGCGCCCGTACCGCCGAGGCCATCCAGGTGGAGATGGAGCGAGAGGTGGACATGGACGACCTGCCGGAATACCTGCGGCGTTTTCTTATCAATCCCGACGCACGCTGAGCGCCACCCGCTGCCCGCCCTTCAAGGGTATTTGCCGTTCAATCGTATTTGATGTACTTGAAGCGGGGATCGTCGGGGGTCCCGTCCAGGGGACCCTCTTCTTGTCCGGGCTGCCACGCCACCACCTCTTCAATCTTTTGCGCCAGGGCGAAATCCTTGTCCGTGACCCCCTTGGCCGCGTGGTTCATGAGCTTGACGATGACGTAGGCGTAGGACACCGTGAGATCCGGATGATGAAAGGCGGCCTCCGCCAGGTGACCCACGGTATTCACCACCATCAGGGTGGACTTCCAGCCGCTGGTCTTGTATTTGCGCCGGATCCAACCGTTCTCCAGGTACCAGTGGGGCAGTTCCTCTTTCAGGCGGGCCTCTATCTCATCGTCCGTATAGGGCTCGTCGGTTTCGCGCTTGCGCCAGTTCATGGGTCATCTCCCGAGTTGTTTAAACGATTGGCTGGGACCGCGTTGTAGGCGGCCTTCGACAACCTTACGTCACCCGGTCCGGTGCTTAAAACACGCTATTCCTGGGGCCTGCGCCACGCCGGGGGCGGGCCGGGCACCGCAAACCCCCTCGGTGTCCGGCCCGCTGCGGCCTGGCTCAGTTGCCGCCCATCATGTTGCGCATGGGATTCATCATCCCCCCCATGGGGGAACCGCCACCACGGCCCTGATCGGGGCCATAGCCGCCCCCCGGACCATAACCGGGGCCGGGCCCATAGCCCTCACCCGGGCCGGGACCATATCCCGGACCGCGGCCGTAGCCCTCGCC